>NZ_JBHJMQ010000020.1:0-6720 GCF_042310375.1 Wenzhouxiangella psychrophila
TCTAGAGGGCTAATGCATAACAAATCGCTCAAGTATGTTCCGGCCCTTCGGGCCTCCACCGGACGCGGCTAAAGCCGCGCCGCTTAGCTCAGACGTTAGGTGTTGTAATGCCCCGATCCCTCATTCAGCCCAGTCTCGAGTATGAATCAAGTTACCGGGCGTATATCCAGGAGCTTCGGGATGAGGAGCGCTACCCGTTTCCCTTAGATTTCGAAGATGCCGACTTCTCCTCATTAATCGACCGCCTCGCTGACCTCCGCGCCGGCCGAAACTTGCCGCCCAGCATTGTAGCTAGCTCGACCTTCTGGCTTGTCGGCGACGGAGAGATCCTGGGCGTGTCAAACCTCAGACATTCCCTGAACCACGAACTTCGTCGCCGGGGAGGCCACATCGGCCTTGGAATTCGTCCATCCCAACGCGGCCGAGGATTGGGTACCAAGCTCATGTCGCTAACGATTCAGGAGGCCTGGAAGCTTGGAATTAGAGAAGTGCATATTCACTGTTACAAAGCAAACACTACTTCCGCGAGCCTTATTAAGGCCAATGGCGGCACACTAGAATCTGAGGTTGACGACCTCGATACGGGAAACGTGATTCAGCGCTTCGTGGTAGTAACACCTAACAAATCGCTCAACTCGGACGCCGGCAAAGCCGGCGCCGGTTAGCTCAGACGTTAGTTTTCGAATGGAGCCTGACTACGAATCTTATTCGCTGGAAGAGCTTGAGGATGCCCGGCGCCAAATCGATCCACGTCGGTATCCGAAACGGTTTAAGTCGTTAGAAGCAGAGCTGCTCCGTAGACGGTCGGGATTCCCTGAGGCCAGTCTCGCCGCAAGGTGCCTCTCGTGCTCTGCGGCTCTGAAGCGTGGAACCGTCCGCCCTCTACTCGCCCGTTCCGCCTTCGCGGCCGGCCTCGTAGGGGAAATCGTCCTTTGGGCCTTCGGCGCCGTCCTGGTTGCACTCTTTTCGCTGTCATTCTGGCTAGCGGGGGCAATCGTGGGCGTGGTAGGGGTTACGGCTTTTGTTGCCTATGCCATGCGATCGAATGATGGCTACATTTGCACAGAGTGTGGAGCGCATTATGCGCCCTGGCAAGTCAAAAACTAACAAATCGCTCAAGTACGTTCCGGCCCTTCGGGCCTCCACCGGACGCAGCTAAAGCTGCGCCGCTTAGCTCAGACGTTATGCATTTCGTTCAAGCTTCATGTCCAACGACGTAGAAATCCATCATGAATGAAAAGAAGAAAAGATCCTCCGGCCTCAGGGCACTTAATGCTATCTCCGCGACAGTAGCAATCGTTTCGGTCGTGTACATTCTTGTAGCGGGATTCAATATTATCGCTTTAGCAGTGGTGGCTTCCTCAGTTATAGGACTGGCCGCACTAGTGGCTATGGCTGCTGAGGGTGTTCTTGAGGCTGTGGCGGGGGTGTTCGAGGCTATTGCTGACGGGATTTCGGCAATCTTTGAGGCGATCGCTGACCTAATCGGCGGGCTTTTCTAACGGCAATGCATAACAAATCGCTCAAGTACGTTCCGGCCCTCCGGGCCTCCACCGGACGCGGCTAAAGCCGCGCCGCTTAGCTCAGACGTTATACGCGTAAAAGCCAAGAATGCACGTTATTTGCTTCGACATAGACGGAACGCTCGTTGCATCCGCAAGCTTCGACGGAGAGCTCTACGAGGCATCAATACGAGAGGTGTTGGGCGTCAGGCTCAAGTCCGACTTGGCTCAGTACGAGAATGTATCGGATGCTGGGATCCTTTCTGAGATTTTAGAACCCATCTCCGACGCTAACGAAAGAGATCGCCTCAGACGAGAGGTCCATACCACTTTTGTCGACCGCACCAAGCAGTACATAGCGGATAATCCGCAACTCATACGAGAAGTTCCGGGTGCGGTGGACCTCTTAGAGGTGTTGCGAAAGTCTCCGAATGTAAGAGTTTGTATAGCTACCGGCGGCTGGGCCGAAACAGCTTCTCTAAAGCTTCGCTGCATCGGTCTCAATCCGCAGAGCCTGCCTATGGCCACTAGCTCAGATGCTCTGGCACGAACTAAAATTATGCGGCTGGCGGAAGCAAGAGCAACGAAAGGAGAGGTAACCCGGCGAACCTACTTTGGCGACGGTGTTTGGGACAAAAGGGCCGCATTGGAACTCGGGTACGATTTCGTGGCGATTGGCGATGGTGTAGATCACCACCTAGCCTTTCCAGACCTACAGGATATTGAGGGTATCGTTAGGGAGCTGGGCGTATAACAAATCGCTCAAGTACGTTCCGGCCCTTCGGGCCTCCACCGGACGCAGCTAAAGCTGCGCCGCTTAGCTCAGACGTTATGCAACTGACCTGAACCATTGTTGAAAAACTATCTCAAAAAGAAAATCGTCGACTCACTGAGGCATGCCTTTTCATTTTCTGGACGCCGCAATAGGGTGGAGTACATCCTGATTCAGTTGCTGGCTTTTCTCGCTGTTGGGGTAATGTGGGCCGTCAATCACATTCTTGGTGCTATAGACCCGCTGGGAATTGTGTACTGGCTTTCACTATTTCCAACAATTGCGGTTCTTCTCGGCGCTCTATTCGTGCTGCTGACTGCTTCTAGCCAACGGTGCAGAGATGCCAATTGGCCTGGTTGGGCTGTCGTATTCCTTTTTCTCCCCCTAGCTGGAACTGTCTTCTACTTCCTTTTGTTGATTATTCCGGGCACTCCGGGGTCGAATAACTATGGACCACAACCCAACGTACGCAATAGGGGAGAGCTAATTGCATAACAAGTCGCTCAAGTACGTTCCGGCCCTACGGGCCTCCACCGGACGCGGCTAAAGCCGCGCCGCTTAGCTTAAACGTTAGAACAACTCTGTTGCTTAGGCTCTCATCCTTCTTTATTTTGGCCCCCAGTGCGCTTCTCGCAGACCCCTGCGACGATACATGTATGCGTGTTAGCTTCGCTGATTCAAGTGACGGCTTTTACGAGTACGTAGTAAGTAGGGAAGCATATGTTCAAATGGCGGAGCTATCCCAAGACGGTCGCGAGAACCTTCCGATATCTAAGGCGGAAGCCATTTCAATCGCAACTGAAGCTACTTCCTCGTCAATGGATGCGGTAGGCCGAGTGGAACTGGGGAAATCGGTCAAATCTCTAGGGGAAGTTTGGATCTATATGGTGGAGATCCGAAGCCCCACATCCAACCAATTCATCGTTGTTGCCCCAAACGGCGATGTCGTTGAGCCTTCACTTGTGGAGGAAGGGATGACGGCCCATCCGGACTGTTCTAACTATCGCTTCAACACGGACGCCGGCAAAGCCGGCGCCGGTTAAGCTGGACGTTATGCATAAGGTGCCTCAACTGCAAAGGCTCATGCTCCTAGCGATGCGGGTTCTCATGGTGAGCGGGTGCGGTTACCGCCATGCTGCACCGGAGCCGGGGGAGGGGGTTGCTTACGTTTTAAATACGGTGGTATCTGAGCATTCAGAGGCGCAGCCCGTTCTAGTTAATGGTGAGCTTGTTGCAGAACTACAGCCGGGCCAATTTACGTGGCTTCGGTTAGCGCCGGGGTCATATACCTTCGAGGTTGCCGGCTCGCCGTTCCAAGGGCGAACGCTTTCGAGTCCCGGAGTCTTGCTTGAAGCCGGTGAGACTCGATACCTGGTGTACGACGAAGAAAGGGACGAGACTTATCTCATTGAATATTCAGAATCTCACGCGCGGCGTTGGCTGCGCGGTAAGCGGTTTGTCCCTAGCCGCCCCGCATTTCTAGACGGCTAATGCATAACAAATCGCTCAAGTCCGTTCCGGCCCTTCGGGCCTCCACCGGACGCGGCTAAAGCCGCGCCGCTTAGCTTAGACGTTAATCAACAAAACCATGTCAAAAACACTTATGGAGCATCAGCCTAGTGATCAGCAAGTTCTTGACCGTGCAGTAAAGTATCTAAAACGCTGGCATTATCTCAGGATGCTCTGCTCCGTATTCGGCGCTGTTGCTTTTACCGTAGGGCTAACCGAAATACTACAGGGCTCCGATTCGAGCGTATTGTTTGGGCTCCTTCATCCGGTTCTAGCCTTCTTCGGGGGCATCTACATAATGTCTAAATGCTGGTGGAATCCAAAGGCTCAAGATCGACGTGTACTCGTTAAGCTGGCTGGAGTCGATAGGAGCCCTGGTGATTAACAAATCGCTCAAGTACGTTCCGGCCCTTCGGGCCTCCACCGGACGCGGCTAACGCCGCGCCGCTTAGCTCAGACGTTATGTAAATAATGCATACTGTTAGCTTCATCCACCTAGAAGAGGACGATAAAGATTTGATTCTTTCTTTCGTCCTAGACGAGGGTGGTGGTTTCATCCGCAGCTTAATGCTTCATCGTGCGCTTTTTTTTGAAAGCTTCTTGCCGGAGGAGGAGCGGGGCACGAAAGTTACCCTCGAGGGAGAAGAGCTGGGCTACGAACAGGAGAACCTCAACACCTTGGAGGAGTTTGAATTTGCGGGCGCTACTCTCAGAATGCGATCGAGGTTTCGCCACTACGAGCTTGATGCTGGGAAGCTTGACCCAGAAGAATTCAAGGCCATTAAGCAGGCCCTTGAGCGGCAAAACCATGATGCTCGCTTTCAGATCAAATTCACATAACAAGCAGCTCAAGTACGTTCCGGCCTTCAGCCTCCACCGGACGCGCTTACGCGCGCCGCTTAGCTAAATCGTTAGATTTCATACATGAAGAAGAAGTTCCACAGTGCTGAAGAGCGGAGATCTATCCTTATTGCGAAAATGGTTGGGGCCATTCTGCTGCCTCTTATCCTTGTCCCGCTAGGTCTGGTAATGCTACTAAAGCACTGTGGGCTATTTCCAGGGAGTTGGTCGTGCTCTGGTCACAGTGTTCTGCAATCCCCAACTGCCGTCTTGCTGGTTGTATGTATCGCAGCTGCGTATGTGTTCGGCGTCTACCACATTTTCAGGGGCAGTCCAAAGTGAAATCTAACAAATCGCTCAAGTACGTTCCGGCCCTTCGGGCCTCCACCGGACGCAGCTAAAGCTGCGCCGCTTAGCTCAGACGTTAGATTTCATGGGGGAGTTGGAATATCGGAAACTTTCAGTAGGTAGGTCAGAGGATGTCTCTGAATTACAGGACGTCCTGGACGCGGCTCCAGATTACTTTCGGCGTATCCAAGGAGAGACGGCATGCCGAAAGCAGGCCATTAGAGAACTCGAAATCGTCCCAGAGGGCTACCCGACTGAAGAGAAGAGCCTCTACCTTATTCTGGAGGAAGGCGTTCCGATAGGCTGTCTAGATATGCTAAATGGATACCCGGAAACCTCAGTTGCCTATATTGGCCTGCTGCTAATCGTCGAGTCGCACCGGGGCTGCGGCCTTGGCCGTCGGGCAGCTGATTTTGCTGACAAAGTCGGAGGTGAGTGGGGATGTGCAGTTTTGCGCCTTGGAGTGCTGGAACATGACCAAAATGCACTGTATTTTTGGTCCAGGCAAGGCTTCGTTGAGCGCTACATAAAGCGCTCGAGTCAGTTCACCGGCAAGATAGTTGTCATGGAACGGGCTATTCGCAGCTCTTGGGGGCCTCCCTATAAAATCTAACAAATCGCTCAAGTACGTTCCGGCCCTGCCGGGCCTCCTCCGGACGCGCTTACGCGCGCCGCTTAGCTAAATCGTTAAGTGCACACCAGCTGTAGAGTGAATCTAACTCCAAAGGAATAGATTAGAACATGGAAGGAAACTATGCGAGTTCAGGAATGGTCTTCTTTCTATTTGGGCTTTTTTGTGCGTATTGGGCCCAAACTACGAATCGAAGTCCATGGCTGTGGTTCTTCTGCGGTTTGTTCTTTGCACCGATCACCGGGGTAGTGCTCTTGGTCAAAAATAGCCAGGACCTTCGCAACTAGCTCTGCCATATAGGCCGTTTGGTGAGCGCTGCAGAGAGGCCATAAGCTCAGTGCACTTAACACGCCGCTCAAGTACGCTCCGGGCCTGTCGACCCTCCACCGGACGCGCTTACGCGCGCCGCCTAGCTAATCGTTATGCAGTCTTGACCTAGGAGATTTATGTGACCTTCGAGATCGTAGGTGAAATCGAGGGAATAGAAACCTTCGCCGTGGGACGTTCTATCCGTGAACTGCCACGGCTGCGCAAGGTCTACGGCAAGGGGAGATGGCGAAAGCGCAAGGGCTTCGCTAGGGTTCGGTTGCCCAGTGGCGTGGAGCGTGAGGCGGAGCTACACTGGTACGAGGCAACCGGCATAGGTCGCAAGGAATTCAAAATCAAGCGCTTTCTGGAAAGTTGAAATGAATCAGCATTTTGTAATCTGCATCAACAACGAAGAGTATCCGGCCTCCCTGGAGCGCCGCAAGCTCTACGAAGTCATACCCGACGCAGACGCGGAGAGCTTGGGTCAGCTACGGGTCAAGGACGAGTCGGGCGAGGACTACCTCTACCCCAAAGAGCTTTTCGTGTCGGTCGATCTTCCCTCAGGAACGGAGAAGGCGGTTATCTCCGCTGCATAACAAGTAGCTCAAGTTCGCTCCAGCCCTGTCGGGCCTCCGCCGGACGGCTTTTACGCTGCGCTCCAAAGCCGCCGCTTAGCTCAGACGTTATGCATCAAATTGCCCAACTGCAAAGGCTCACGCTCCTGGCGACGCTGGTGTTCTTGTTGAGTGGCTGCGCTTACCGCCATGTCGCACCGGATCCGGGAGAGGGGATCGCTTACGTTCTAAATA
>NZ_JBHJMQ010000021.1:0-6331 GCF_042310375.1 Wenzhouxiangella psychrophila
GGAAGGGTGCCCTGAACCAATTTATTATCCAGTTCGAAGATCGGGTGACCGATCATCTATGAGAATGGGCGGTTACACAGAAATCGGGACAGGCTCTTGTTTTCCTCAAACCTTTAACCTTTAACCTTTCCCCTTTCACCTTCAAACTTTCACCTTTCACCTTTAACCTTTCACCTTTTACCTGAACCTCCCATGCCCAACCCCCGCGCCACCCTCCGCTTCACCGTCCTCGGCGTCGGCTTCCTTCTGGCCTTGGTGGTGGCGGCGTGGGAATTCATCGGACTGCGCTCGATCGACTCCGATGATCCGATCCAGGCGCTTGAATCCCCGCCGGTGCCATGGGGCGGTCTGGCGGCCAGGAGAGCGGCTCGCCTTCTCGAAACGCGCTGGCGGCTGGATGCCGACGCGGCCGAGAAGGGGTTGCTGTGGCAGCTGGGTCGCTACCCGCTCGATCCCTGGCGGTGGCTGTTGTTTACACGCATCGCTTCCACCCGCGGTGCGGGCGAGCAGGAACTGATCGAACTCCTGGCCACGGCCATCTCCGTACAGCCGAACCACCGCGAAGTGCGCTGGCAAGCGGCCAACCTGGCCCAGAGCACCGGCCAGCAAAACCTGGTTCTGCTTCAGCTTCGCCTGTTGCTCGAAGTCAGCCCCAACTCGACCGACCAGGCACTTTTCATCGGCTCACGCTGGGTCGAGGATCCGGCCGTTCTGCTCGAAGAAATACTCCCGCCCGGCGAAGCGTACCTGCAACAAACCATGCGCCGGGCGCGCCGAATCGGCTCCATGGCCCTGGCCAAGGCGGCCTGGTCGCGACTGACGCAAGCACGCTCGGGCGATGCCGGTATCGGGCCCGACCACCCCGCCTTCAGCGACTACATCTACGTCGCCCTGCGTCACGATCGAGCCGCCGCGATGGCGGCCTGGCAGAGCATCGATGCCGACTACCGTCCGGGTGATCTGCCGGCCGGCGATTTCTCGAATCCGCTGGATGTGCTGCCGTCATTCGGCTGGTCGCTACGCATGCCCCAGGGCACGGTGGTTGAACGGGTGGAGATTGAAGCGCCGTGGTCCGGGGTCGCTCGTCCGGAAACCGAGCCGAACGAAAGAACGAAAGAACGAAAGAACGAAAGAACGAGCGGAGCTCACGCCTTGCGCATAGGTTTTTCCGGCGAACACAACGTGCGGCTGAATGCACCCTCGGTTCGTTTCCCGGCGGCGGCGCCAGGCTTCTACAGACTGCGCGGCTGGTGGCGGGCCGAGGGGCTGACGACGCGCGCGCTGCCCTACCTGTGGCTCGACACACGCAGCGGGGACAACCGCACGCGCGAGCGCGTCGACGTGCCGGCAAGCGAATTCGGCTGGACTGTGTTTGAGATCGACTACAAGGTGCACAAACCCGGCCAGATGGTGGTTTTCCGCCTGCACCGGAACTCGACCGACGCTTTCGACCGCTATATCGAGGGCGAGATCACACTGGCGGGACTGAGCGCAGAGCGTTTGCTACCCTCGACGGCGAGGCCGTCGGCGCCATCGGCCCGGCGCCGGGCGCATGATCGAGCGGTCTCGACCGCAGATCACGAAGCCGGCCTGAACGACAGCAATGAATCGACCCCGTATCGGGACATGCCAGCGCCATGAATCACGACCGCAAGGCAACGCAATCGCTCGTCGACCGCCTGCTCGGTGCCGGCGGCGAAGCGTTGTCGGCCACGGAGCTCGACGCCGCGCTGTCCTGGCTGGCCGGCAGCAGCCGCCACGGCGGCGGGGCGCTGAAGGACGTGCTCGGCGACGCGCCGAATCATCCGCGCCGCCGGGTCGCAATCTACGAACAGCTTGACCGGCAAATCTTCCACGACGGTCAGATTGACCTGATCGGTGTGCACCTCGACGTCGACGTCAATGACGAGACCCGCCGAGCCCGCTACCGACGCCTGATGACGGCATTTCATCCGGACCGCTACCCGGAACACGCCGACTGGCTCACCTCCCGGTCCCAGGCCGTGCACGCCAGTTACGCACGCTTTCGCAAGGGGCTGGCCCCGGAGCACCGCGCAACGAAGCAACACGAGCCGTCGGCCACCCAGCCTGCGAAGCCGCCCCGACACCCCCGGCCGAACGAGCGGCGTGGGCGCCGCTCGGCCCGCCTCACACCCGCAGCCGGCCCGGGCCCACTGATCCGGCTGAGAAGCTGGCTGCTGGGAATAGAAAACCTGCAACAGCGTATTTTCATCGGACTGGCTGTGGTCTGCCTGGTGCCGGTACTCTATGCCTATTTTGCCTACAAACCCTACCGCGCCATCGACATGCCCAATACCCCGATTTCGGAGACGGCGCCGCAGCCCACGGCGGACGTCAAGCCGGCTGACACTCGATCCGGCCCGGGAACCGAACGCCAGCCCGCTCCGGATTCACAGGCCGCCTGGACAGCCCTTTCCGACTGGACCGTGCCGCTGTTCGATGCAGCCAGCGAGGGGGTGCTGGAAACACAGCAAGACCCTCGAGTAGCAAGCGCCGCCGAACGCGGCCGACATGCCGAGCCGGCAAAACCGACCGTCGACGCCGAGCCAACTCCGCCGCAGCCCCGACCCACCGAGCCCCTGTCTGAAAGCACGGTTTCCAACGAAGTGGCGGCAGTCCAGCAAGCGCCGGTCACACCCAAGAGCACGGGCGAAGAGGCAGCACAACGCAGGCGCTCGCTCGCCGAGACGGCGCGAACGCTCGCCGCGGTCGACGACGGGTCCGAGACGGCTTCGGAGCCTGCCGAAACAACAACTCCCGAGCCGGTGGAGCAGCCTGCCCCCGGGTCCGACATCGCGCCGGAGAACGAAGCTGGACCCTCGCGTTCGAATAAACCAGTGGCGGAAGACCAACCCGAACGCCGGGTTGCCGGGACCACAACGGCAGAACCGGCCAGAAAACAACGCGGGCAAGCGGACGAACGCAACCGTCGGCACATCGAGGAGCTGCTGGCCGGATACCGCCGAAGCTTCGAAAACGGCTGGCTGGAGGACTTTCTCAACCACTTTACCGAATCGCCGCGCGAAAACCTGCACGAGGGCCGGGACTGGTTCCGAAGCAACTACGGCTGGCTGTTCGAGAACTCGGAGCAACGCCGCCTGGATATCGACATTCTCGACATCGACCGCACCGACGACCAGTGGTCTGTCGAGGCGCAGTTCCAGATGAACATCGATTTTCCCGACCAGCCGTCCCTGCGCTCGAACCGCAAGGTTCACTACAGAATCGAGAGCAATGACCACGAGCAGCTCCGCATTGCCGCCATCGAGTACTGAACCGGCCCGGGGGCGAATGCGGGTCCAGCAACCGGTCACGCTTCCGCTGCGTGCCGCGGCTCTTTTGCTGGGGCTTGGCGTGGTCTTGCTGCCGCTGATGATGGGCCACCGCACGCCCGAGACACTGACCGCCTCGCTATTGGCTCTGGTCCTGATCGCGCTTTGCGCGGTAACCCTGCCCATCGCGAGTGGCGATCTCGAGCTGCCGTCGAGTGCCTGGTTGTGGTTCGGTGGGGTTTTGACTCTACTGGTAGTCGTTCAGGTCTGGCCGTCGGTGTGGCTCGCCCGGCTGTTCGGCCCTTACCCGACCGAGTTCTGGACGCAATCGCCATTGACCCCGCGGCACTGGTCGCCGGACCCGGGCGCGACACTGCGCGGCTGGGCTGCCTTCGTCGCCCTGTTCGCCGTCGCCTGGCTCGGGCGCAGCCTGCCCCGACAGATGCGGGGCTGGGTCCTGCTGGCAATCGTCGCTTCGGCGCTGTTCCAGGCGCTCTACGGCGTGCTGTCCCATGCCGGCGGGGCGGAGACCATCTTCGGTATCTGGGAGCGCCACAATCCCGACTGGGTGCACGGCAGTTACTCCAACCGTAACCTGTTCGGCGCGTACCTGGCGCTGACCTGGCCGCTGGCGGTAGGCCTCTGGTTCGTGCGCGGCGTGCCCGGCCTGGGTAAGCTGCCCATGGAATTGCGCGTGACCGGCTCGGTGCTGTCCGGGGCGATCGTCGGCGCGGCCATGCTCGGCAGCGGCTCCAGATTGGGCGCAGCCGCGGGGATATTCGGTGTACTCCTGGCGCTGGTTCTGTGGGGGCGTCACCGACGCTTGATCCACGGCGCTTCCGCCTGGCCGGCCTACATCGCCGCGATAGGCGCGCTGGTGGCCGCCACCTGGTACGGGCTGACACCACTGGCCGAGCGCTTTCTTGCCACGACGGGTGAAGAGTCGCGCCTTGAGGTGTTTGCCGCAATGCTGAGCGATTTTCCGCTGGCCTGGTGGATTCACGGCGTCGGCCTGGGCGGTTTCGAGGCCGCCTTCAAACAGTTTCAGCCCGGCGGTATCAGCGGCTGGTACGACTACGCCCACAATGACCTGCTTCAGTGGGGCGTGGAACTGGGCCTGCCCGGCCTGATTCTGCTCGGCACGGTCGCCTGGGCCCTGCTGCGCCGATTCCGTATGAGCACCGAACGCATTGCCCTCTATGCCGGCCTGGCCGCGCTTTGCCTGGTGGCAATGGGGGATTTCAGTTGGCACATCCCCGGGACGCAGGTGGTGCTGGCGTTTTATATCGGAGCTTTGCTTCGGTAGGGGGGAAGGGTGGGCTTTCGGAGGGCGCGGCCAGTGTCGTCCCGGCCGGATCATAGCGAAGCGTCGGGATCTCGCACGTGTGGGACGACATCAGCCGCCGCCAAGCCCCTGCCGTTCGATCAGCGCCACGCCGTCGCCGCCGTGCTCGAATTCCAGCCAGGTGAATTCGATGCCGCGCTGGAGCAATAGCGTCTCGAGCGCTTCCGCGGCCTCGCCCACTTCCATTATCAACAGGCCGTTTTCCTCAAGATGCTCGGCCGCCGTGTCGAGCAGGCGACGGACCAGGTCGAGGCCGTCTTCGCCGGCTTCCAGGCCCAGTGCCGGTTCCCAGCGGTACTCCTCGGGCAGTTCGGCCATCGAGGCCGTCGGCACGTAGGGCGGGTTGGCTAGGATGACATCGTAGCGTCGCCCGGACAGGGCATCGAGCAGGTCGGATTCGATGACTTCCACACGATCACTTACGCCGTGGCGATCGGTGTTGCGGCGCGCCAGCGCCAGCGCTTCGGGGCTGATGTCGATCGCGTCCACCTTCACCTCGGGCCAGTACACCGCCGTGGCGATCGCGAGACAGCCCGAGCCCGTGCCGACATCCACGACGCGCCCGAGCCGGTCCGGGTCGATCCACGGCGCAAACCCCTCCATGATCAACTCGGCCAGCGGCGAGCGCGGAACGAGCACGTGTTCATTGACCTCGAAGACCAGCCCGGCAAACCACGCCTCACCGATCAGGTAAGCCAGCGGTTTGCGCGTTTCGATTCGCTTGGCCACCAGCGCCTCGAAACGCTCCCGGTCTTCTTCCGACACCTCGCGCGCCAGCGCTTCGTCGCCAAAATCCGGCGCCAGCCCGAACACGGCTGATGCCGCCCAGCAGGCCTCGTCGATGGCATTGTCGGTGCCGTGGCCGAAGAAGATGCCCGCCGATTCCATGTCGGCTGCGGCCTGGCGGATGAGGGTCTCGACGTTGTGTGCAGGCATTGTGACTTCTTGTTGGCTTGTTAGCTGGTTCGCTTGTTGGCTGGTTCGGCAACCGAAGGTGGTGCGGGGCGGCCAAGCCACGTTCAATCAGCGGCAAGGCATCGGGCTTGTCCGGCGTATCGCAGCGTAGCTGCCCTCCATCCCGCGCAGATGCCGAACCAGCCAACCAGCAAACAAGCCAACCAGCGAACAAATTCAAGGTGAGAGCCGGCCTGTAAGCCGGGTTCTGTCGGGGACAGTCATTCATCTGGGACGGCTGTCGCCAGCCGCCTCTAGCAGCCTACCCGGGTGCAGCGCGGGCCACGCCATAGCACCCCTATTTGGCCTTGCTTCGGGTGGGGTTTGCCCTGCCACGACTGTTGCCAGCCGCGCGGTGCGCTCTTACCGCACCATTTCACCCTTACCTGTGCCTTGCGGCCATCGGCGGTATATTTTCTGCGGCACTTTCCGTGAGCTCGCGAACGAGCCCCCCAGGCGTTACCTGGCACCCTGCCCTGCGAAGCCCGGACTTTCCTCCATGCCAAAAGGCACAGCGACTGTCCGGCCGGCTCTCGGGAGTGATTATGACACCGATATTGGTTGGCTGGTTGGCTGGTTGGCTGGTTGGCTGGTTGGCTGGTTGGCTGGTTGGCTGGTTGGCAAGAGCAATTGTCGCCCCTGGACTGACCCCACTTTCGTAGACACTTTTCGTTACGGGGCGGCTCCGAAGGCCGCCGGGGTTTGATAACCCAAGCTGCCGTGGATCCTGACCGTATTG
>NZ_JBHJMQ010000022.1:0-2198 GCF_042310375.1 Wenzhouxiangella psychrophila
AGCAACTCTTCGACCTTATCTACAGACGCACCTTCCAAATGAAAACTTTGGCCATTTTCGAGGGTTAGGATTATCTTCCTACTAGCGCGAGCCCGGATCCACGCAACCAGCACTGAGGCAATTGCCCCTGCAATAGCAGCAGTTTGAGCTACTGTCACCAATGCTCCCGAGGCCACAATCTGACCTGGCTCCAGCGTTTCCTCTTTGTAGGATATATCAGCCTGGTTAAGAGCCTGAAGAAAAGACTTTTCACTATGTTTGAAAAGGACTATGCGCACAGATTCTCCCTTGGCAATTTAACGTCTGAGCTAAGCGGCGCGGCTTTAGCCGCGTCCGGTGGAGGCCCGAAGGGCCGGAACGTACTTGAGCGACTTGTTAGGTAACATTTGGCTGGTCTACCTCGAGCTTCAGTTTCATACCTTCGTGAGAGGGAGCGAATCCTAGCGACTCGTAAAACCGGATGGCTTCAGGACGTTTCTTGTCGGTTGTGAGTTGGACAAGGTGACAACCTCGCTGCTGAGCGCGATTAATCGCCCACGCAAAAAGCTCCCGACCCACTCCTGAGCCACGAAAATTTCGATTTACTCGAACACCCTCAATTGTGGCACGCCACCCGCCTTGATGCGTTATGTATGGAGTGAACGTGATTTGTAGCACCGCCAATATGGCGGCACCTTCTCCTTCAGCGACGACCAACTCATTATTCTGATCCTTGTCGATAGCTTCAAATGCCGCAATGTATGAGGATGGCAAAGGATCAACGAATCTCTCCCGCTCGGAACCCAGCGGGTCGTCCGAGAGCATGCCAACGATCGTTGAAAGGTCACTTTCTCTTGCAGGGCGGACTGAAAGGAAAGGTGTGGTCATTCGGCTTTTTGTTACCTAACGATTTAGCTAAGCGGCGCGCGTAAGCGCGTCCGGTGGAGGCCCGACAGGGCCGGAACGTACTTGAGCGACTTGTTATGTTTCATCATCTACTATTGGCCCGCCGACCGTATCGAAAAGCATAGAATGGCATTCAACTGAGAACCAATTGTCAAATAGCTCAAGGGACCGCTGTCTAGGCCAGAGATCGGGATCGGTATACCAGCCTTCTAGTTCACTTTCAAAAAGGACACTAAAGTTCGTCTCAACCCAACCACGAACGGCCTCGGACGTCTCAGCGTCCTCGTCACTTATCAAGTACACAGGGCGGTCTAAATTGGCGTCTTCGAGGGTAACTTCTTTTGCAGCCGGATTAGGATCGGCAGCATTTATCCACCGAATGGCTGGCTCTTTGTACCGAAGAAGCAGAGCTGCTCTATTCAACAAAGCCAATCTCCTGATCGAAACATAACGATTTAGCTAAGCGGCGCGCGTAAGCGCGTCCGGTGGAGGCCCGTCAGGGCCGGAACGTACTTGAGCGGCTTGTTATGCATTGACCTTAGAAAAAGCCGCCGATCAGGTCAGCGATGGCCCCAAATATTGCCGAAATTCCATCGGCTATGGCCTCGAACACCCCGGCTACTGCCTCAAGAACACCCTCCGCTGCCATGGCAACTGGCGTGGCCAAGCCCACCACGGAGGAAGCTACTGCTGCCAGAGCCAGGATACTTAGCCCCTCTACCAGCATATAAATTACCGAGACAATGGCCACGGTGGCGCAGATGGCGTTGAGGGCTCTGAGGCCGGCGGATCTATTCGTCTTTTCACTCATAATGGATTGCTAGGTCGTTGGATAGAAAATCTGGACGAAATGCATAACGTCTGAGCTAAGCGGCGCGCCTCTGGCGCGTCCGGTGGAGGCCCGGCAGGGCCGGAACGTACTTGAGCGATTTGTTAGCTGTGGAGGCGTCGTTCGCCGCAGCGGCGCCACGGCTGTCGCCCGAAGCCCGCCCCGGCCCTCGATGGGCAGAAACCCGAACGCGGCGGCAGCCTATCCGGGCAGAAGCGGCAGGCACGCGGCCCTCCGGACTGCTCACCAAGAAGCGGCGACGCCTAACCGGGCCAGCGACTCCACGATTGGCAGGTGCCGTGGCGCCCGTGGCACGGCGGGGGCTACCAACTGCCCCATTCTGGCCGTTCACCGATGAAGATCTAGAAATACTCATCCCAACAGCTAACGTTTGCCTTAACCGGCGCGCCCGCAAACCCAGCCCGGCTTTGCCGGCCGCCAGCTTACCCCGCGTCCGGTTGAAGGCTTTGTTATGGCACGGGGT
>NZ_JBHJMQ010000023.1:0-1415 GCF_042310375.1 Wenzhouxiangella psychrophila
AGGACGTCCTGTAATTCAGAGACATCCTCTGACCTACCTACTGAAAGTTTCCGATATTCCAACTCCCCCATGAAATCTAACGTCTGAGCTAAGCGGCGCGGCGCTAGCCGCGTCCGGTGGAGGCCCGAAGGGCCGGAACGTACTTGAGCGACTTGTTAGCTGTGGAGGAATCGTTTACCCCAGCGGTGCCGCGGCTTCCGACCGAAGCCCGCCCCCGTGCTCGACTGGCAGACAACCGGATTCTGCTGCGGCGTTTCCGGGCAAAAGCGGCAATCACGCAACGCTCCGGACTGCCCACCAGGAAGCGGCAGCGCCGAGCCGGGCTACCACCTCCGCGCTTGGAATCTGCCGCTGCGCTCGCGGCACGGCGGGAGCTACCAACTGGGTGACTCTGGCCGTTCTGTGGTGCCGATCTAAGAAGACTCATTCCAACAGCTAACGATTTAGCTAAGCGGCGCGCGTAAGCGCGTCCGGTGGAGGGCCGACAGGCCCGGAACGAACTTGAGCGGCTTGTTAGGTAAACGTTTCATAAACCCTCCCGCCAAGCTTTGGTACTGGAGCGCTAGGGCTCGCCGGAAACCCGAATGGAACTGTCCCTAAACGAGGTTACTTTCACAGAATCTCCAGGCCGCAGGTCTTCGTCCAATATGGGAACAGTTGCTCCGTTGATTTCGGCTAGTCCGTCTCCTAAGTACCTTCCGGAGTCACCGAGCTTGATCCGAGTCCACTGCTCCGCAGACCCGGGCAGCCGAAATGAGAGACCGGGCCCCGCTAGCCTGACAAGCCGCCCGGCAGCGATCACAGCGAAGCGCTCGGACTCGGCGGTAACCTTAAGGCCAGACGCCAAGATCATTATCAGGACGGCTGAAAGTAGAAAGCTCTCGATCCCCATGAGAAGAAGGGTTTACCTAACGTCTGAGCTAAGCGGCGCGGCTTTAGCCGCGTCCGGTGGAGGGCCGACAGGCCCGGAACGTACTTGAGCGACTTGTTATACGAAGGCGCACGATTCAGGCACCGAATTCCTTTAGCTGAGGATACTGGCCGACAAGCCAGAACACGAGCGCCAACAGCGCGGCCTTAGCTACCAGGCCAGCCACGGAAAGCCTCCAGATTCTTTTTGACTCCTCGGGGTTCGACCAGCCTCCCGGCATTTCGTCATCGAGTGTGACGAGATGCCCCACAGTTGCCCAGGCTAGTAGTCCAAGCAGTCCGACGACATAGGGAACACCAAACAGCCACGACAGCAGCAATAGAATCCCAGGCAGCACGACCAGAAAGATGAGCAATTGTCGTAGGACGAGTTTCTTCATCTCGTATAACGTCTGAGCTAAGCGGCGCAGCTTTGCTGCGTCCGGTGGAGGCCCGATAGGGCCGGAACATACTTGAGCGACTTGTTAGATTGCGGGCTTGAAAGG
>NZ_JBHJMQ010000024.1:0-1321 GCF_042310375.1 Wenzhouxiangella psychrophila
GGGACTGTCCTGAGATTTGTGTAACTGCCCATTGATGTACTGTAAATCAGGAGTTTATCAATGGACGCAGTAGTGGATGAAAAAAGGCTCAAGGAGCTGATTGGTGAGCTGGCCAAGGAGGTCAAGACCGAGAAGGATCTGGGCGAGCTCTCGGACCGGCTGACGAAGATGACGGTCGAGGCCGCCCTCGGCGCCGAGATGGAAGACCATCTAGGCTACGAGAAGCACGCCCCAGAGGGCCGTAATACCGGAAACAGTCGCAATGGCAAGTCCTCGAAGAAGCTCAAGGGTAAGCACGGCGAGGTGCAGATCGACACGCCCAGGGACCGCAACGGCACGTTCGAGCCCAAGCTGCTGGGCAAGTACCAGACCCGCCTGACGGCCTTCGACGATCAGATTCTGTGCCTGTACGCCAAGGGCATGACGACCCGCCAGATCGTCGACGCCTTCCAGGAGATGTACGGCGCGGAAGTCTCAGCCACGCTGGTCTCGAAGGTCACCGATGCGGTCATCGACCAGATGGCCGAGTGGCAGAGCCGACCGCTGGACCCGCTCTATCCGATCGTCTATCTGGACTGCATTGTCGTCAAGGTGCGCCAGAACAAGCAGGTCATCAACAAGTCGATCTACATCGCCATCGGCATCGATCTGGAGGGCCACAAGCGGTTGCTGGGCCTGTGGATCGCCGAGAGTGAGGGTGCGAAGTTCTGGTTGTCGGTGCTCACCGAGCTCAGGACCCGTGGGGTCGAGGACATCCTGATCGCCTGCGTCGACGGCCTGACGGGCTTCCCGCAGGCGATCGAGGCGGTCTATCCCGACACCCGGATCCAGCTGTGTGTGGTCCACATGGTGCGCAACTCGCTCAAGTACGTGTCCTGGAAGGACTACAAGGGCGTCACTCGGGATCTTAAGGCGATCTATCGAGCACCGACCGAGGCCGACGCCCGGCGGGCACTGGAAGCCTTCGGCAAGGCCTGGAATGAAAAGTACTGCCAGATCTCGAAGATCTGGGAGCGCCACTGGCCCTACTTGATCACCTTGTTCGACTATCCGCCCGAAATCCGCAAGGCGATCTACACGACCAACGCCATCGAGTCACTCAACAGTGTGATCCGGAAGTCGACGCGGCAGCGCAAGATCTTCCCGCACGACGACTCGGCGCTGAAAGTGACGTTCCTGGCGATCCAGGCGGCGTCTCAGAAGTGGAAAATGCCCATCCGCGAGTGGAAGGCCGCGCTGAACCAATTTATTATCCAATTCGAAGATCGGGTCACCGATCAACTATGAAGGCGGGCGGTTACACAGAAATCGGGACAGGCTC
>NZ_JBHJMQ010000025.1:0-1314 GCF_042310375.1 Wenzhouxiangella psychrophila
TGCCTCTGTTGAATTTTGAGTGGGTATCATCGCTCCGGACCCCTGATTGGAGCCGGAGTGATGAGCGCCCAGATTTTCGAAGCCGCCCTTGGCCTGACGCCGCCGTGGTTCATTGCTGACCTGGAGTTCGACGAGACAGCGAAGACCCTGACCATCCAGGTTGATTTCCGGCGCGGCAGTCGTTTCCAGATCGCTGATTTCGAAGGTGAACACCCAGTCCATGACACCGTCACCAAGCGCTACCGGCACCTCAACTTCTTCCAGCACGAGTGTTTTCTGGAAGTACGTGTGCCGCGCGTCAAGCTCCCGGACGGGTCGGTCCGACAGGTCCAGCCCGACTGGGCCGGCAGGCTGTCGGGGTTCACGCTGCTGTTCGAGGCCCTGGTGCTGATGCTGGCGCAGCAAATGCCGTTCCGGGCAGTCGCACGGATTGTGGGCTTGAGCCCGCACCGTGTCATGGCGATCTGCGAGCGCTATGTGGCGCTTGTGACCGCTGAGTCGGACCTCTCCGAGGTGCGCAGCCTGGCGATCGATGAGACGTCCCGGGCCCGTGGGCACGACTACCTGACGCTGGCGGCCGATGCCGAGCGACGGGCGGTCATCTTCGTCACCGAAGGACGCGGGTCGGAGACCGTCGCGGAATTGGCCGGCGCACTCGAAGCTCATGGCGGGGATCCGAACGCGATCGACAGCTGCAGCATCGACATGTCGCCGGCTTTCATCCGGGGCGTTACCGATTACTTGCCCAATGCCTCGATCACATTCGACAAGTTCCATGTCATCGCCAAGGCCTCCGAGGCCGTCGACCGGATGCGCCGGCTCGAGCAGAAAGCTGACCCCGCTCTGAAGGGCATGCGCTGGAAGCTGCTCAGGGCCCCGAATGGTCTCAGCCGGGGTGCTCGGCAGGAACTCCAGACTCTGGTTGCCCGGTTGACGACGCTCAGAACGGCGCGCGCTTGGCAGTACCGCGAGCAGTTGCGCGCCATCCTGCAGCGCAAACAGGTCAACGTGGTCCGACAAATGCTCTGTCAGTGGTGCACGAATGTTATGCGTTCCAAGGTCGAGCCGATGAAATCCGTTGCCAAGATGATCCGTCGGCACCTCGATGGAATCGTCGCTTGGGTAAGAACACGCCAAACCAACGGCTTCCTCGAAGCGATCAACGGACTGTTCCAGGCTGCAAAACGGAAAGCACGGGGCTATACGCGGCTGAGCACAGCCAGGACCATGATCTTCCTGCTGGCAGGGAAGCTCGACTTCCGCAGTATCAATCCGCATGTGTATGCTTAACCCACTGGGAATTCAACAGAGCCA
>NZ_JBHJMQ010000026.1:0-1269 GCF_042310375.1 Wenzhouxiangella psychrophila
ACCCCGTGCCATAACAAAGCCTTCAACCGGACGCGGGGTAAGCTGGCGGCCGGCAAAGCCGGGCTGGGTTTGCGGGCGCGCCGGTTAAGGCAAACGTTAAATGCCCACGTTACCCAGAAAATTAGCACCTTAAAAAATGACAAAAGTCTCGTGAGGACTAGGTAAGGGATAAAGCAACAATGTTACCAATAGAGAAAATCGTAGGATGGATAAAGGATAAGCCCGCATGGTGGCAACATTCAGTGAAACTGTCACTGAGCGAAGGTGCATTATCCAATAAATATTTAGATGAAATCTACGATGTAGCCTTGGTTGAGCACAATATTATTGTAGACGAACAAATATCGAAACTTCTCGAAGGTTCAATTGACACGACGGGGTTAAGCGACGAGATAAATGAAGTAACGCTGGATAAAATTGATAGTGTAGTCAATGTTGGGGCCTTAGCTGGCGATCAAACTCTGTCGTTTTCAAAACATGGATTGACGATTATTTACGGCGATAATGGTGCGGGAAAGTCCTCATATGCAAGAATAATCAAACACGCCTGCCTTTCAAGAGGGGGTGTCCCTGAAATACTTGGAAATGTGTTCGAAAAACCAGGCCAGCCTAGCTCCGCCAATATATCTATAAATGTTAATGGAAATATAGTATCCAATGAATGGAGCTTAAACTTTAAAAGTAACTCAAATCTAAAGTCAATAAGGGTTTTCGATAGCCAGGCTGCCGATCATTTTGTAACAAAAGAGGACGAACTTGGTTATAAACCTTCGGGGCTACACGTGTTGGAGGACTTGGCTGAAGCAGTTGATTACGTTAGTCGGCGCGTTACTGAGGAAATTATGCCTGGAAATGGCTTTGTCGGCCTGCCGGCTTTTCAAGATACAAAAACAGGCCGATTTGTTAGTCAACTGTCTAGAAAAACAGCTTTATCAGAAGTCGAATTATACTCCGCGACTGATGATGAAATTGAGAGAATCGAACTGCTTAAAAAAGAGATAGATTCCTATAGGTCAAAATCGCCAGAGCAGATAAGAAAAGAACTATCAAACCAGTTACGGCAGCTAACCCCCCTCAAGGAGTTTATTGCTAAATCGATTTCGGTTGTAAGTGATGAAGTTTTTAGTGATTTAAAAGAAAATGAGAAAGATTTACTGAAGAAGAAGAAAATGCCTCTGTTGAATTTTGAGTGGGTATCATCGCTCCGGACCCCTGATTGGAGCCGGAGTGATGAGCGCCCAGATTTTCGAAGCCGCCCTTGGCCTGACG
>NZ_JBHJMQ010000027.1:0-1265 GCF_042310375.1 Wenzhouxiangella psychrophila
TGAACCGCCCCCGAAAAAGTAGACACCTCATTTTCGCACGAGGAGTGAGGTGTTATGAAATACAAGCCAAGAAGGACCTACAGCCGGGCATTCAAACTTCAGGCGGTTCGGGAGTCGCTCGATTCATCCGAGCCGATCAGCGTGGTTGCTGATAAATTGGGCGTCAGTTGTGAGCTGCTGTACAAATGGAGGCGTACATTGACCAAGCGAACCGACGCTGACCCGGCGCCTGTGGAGAATCGGGGCCCAGACAAGAGCGCCGAGGCGCTCCAGCGCGAGAACCGAAAGCTGAAGAAGCGTCTGGAGCGAGCCAAGCTGGAGAATGAAATCCTAAAAAAGGCCAACGAGCACTTCGCCAAGCTCCAAAAGTGAGGTATGCCTTCATCGAGTGCCACCACAGCCGACGCTGGACGGTGGCCTTGATGTGCGAAGTGCTCGAAGTCGCCCGATCCGGCTATTACCGCTGGCTGGGTCGGCCCCGATCCAGGCGCGAGCAGGCCAATATGACGCTCAGAGCCTTTCTGCTGAGACGAGCGGAACAGCTAAGGGGCATTCCCGGCTACCGCAAGCTGTGGCAGGAAGCTGTAGATGCCGGCTACGTGTGCAGCAAAAACCGGGTTCAACGGGTGCTGCAGGCGGCCGGTTATCGGTCATCGACGGCACCGAGACCTGGGCATCGTCGGCCGCCGCAGGGCATTGTGTTGCCCAATGTACTGAATCGGCGGTTCAAGGTCAGCATTCCCAACCGGGTCTGGGTGTCCGATATCACCCAAATCCGCTGCCGGGACGGCTGGTTGTACGAGGCGGTCGTCATTGACCTGTGTGGACGCCGTGTCGTGGGCCGGGCGGCTGGCTGCCAGAACAACGCCGCACTGGTACTTGCCGCACTGAGGCAGGCCTGGCGCGCCAGACAGCCGAATGGCTCTCAACTGATGTTCCACTCCGACCAAGGTATCCAGTACACCGCCCGGGAGGTGCTGCACTGGCTCACGCGGCGCAAGGTCACCATCAGCATGTCGCGGGTCGGTAACTGCTGGGACAATGCCTGCGCCGAGAGCTACTTCGCGCACCTGAAAAAGGAGTGGGTCCGACCCTTGGGGCTGATCAGCCGTACAGAAATGATCGGTGAGCTCCAGTACTACTCGAAGACCTACTACAATCAGATCCGTCGCCACAGCCAGGCTAACAATCTGCCACCGGCAGTCTATGAGGCCATGCTGACTGGCGAGTCAACCGAGAGTGTCTACTGAACCGGGGGCAGTCCA
>NZ_JBHJMQ010000028.1:0-1174 GCF_042310375.1 Wenzhouxiangella psychrophila
GAGGATTTCAAGCGTAAAGCGGTCGATCAGTCGTTCGAGACGCCCGAGACTGTGCAGGCTGTGGCTGGTAAATTGGGCATTCATCCTGTCCTTTTGAGTCGCTGGAGAACCCAGATGGCGCCACGCCGAGAAGATCCCGAGTCCAAGCTCGATGAGGTGGAAACGCCTCAGCGCAGTAACACAAGCCTGGAGCGCGAGAACAAGCGTTTGAAAAAGCAGCTGGATCGGGCCCGGATGGAGGTCGAGATCCTAAAAAAGGCTCGGGAGCACTTCGCCAAGCGCCAGAAGTAAGGTTTGCATTCATCGAGCAATATCGGTCGATCTGGCCGGTGTCGGTGATGTGCGAAGTGCTCAAGGTCTCTCGTTCGGGCTTCTACAAGTGGCGTAGCCGGCCGCCTTCTCGGGCGGCTCAGTCCAATGAGGCGCTGCTGGCGTTCTTGTTGGAGCGGGCTCGTTGGCTCAAGGGTGTGCCGGGCTATCGCAAGCTGCATCATGAGGCCGTTGATGCGGGCTTTGCCTGCAGTCGCAACCGGGTTCAGCGCTTGCTGCAACGCGCCGGTTATCGTTCGGCCGTGGCCACCAAGCCAGGCCATCGACGGCCTTCGCCTGGCTTGCCAGTGCTACCCAACTTGCTCAACCGGGCGTTCTCGGTCGCCCGGAATGACACCGTCTGGGTGTCCGACATTACGCAGATCCGCTGCGCCGACGGTTGGCTGTATCTGGCGATTGTGATCGACCTGTACAACCGAGAAGTCATTGGCTGGGCCTTGGGCCGGGAAAACCAGGCAGCTCTGGTGCTACGGGCCCTCAGGCAGGCGTGGCGGCAACGTCAGCCGGATGGTCGAAAGCTGCTGTTCCACTCCGATCAGGGCTGTCAGTACCGCTCGGAACAGGTAATGCGGTGGCTCAGCCGCAGGCAAATCACAATCAGCATGTCACGGCCGGGAAACTGCTGGGACAATGCTTGTGCCGAGAGCTTCTTTGCCCTGCTCAAAAAGGAGCGGACACATCGGCTGGGGCTGATCTCCCGTCGTCACATGGCAGGGGAGATCCAAGACTATATCGATCAGTTCTACAATACGGTCAGGATCCACGGCAGCTTGGGTTATCAAACCCCGGCGGCCTTCGGAGCCGCCCCGTAACGAAAAGTGTCTACGAAAGTGGGGTCAGTCCA
>NZ_JBHJMQ010000029.1:0-998 GCF_042310375.1 Wenzhouxiangella psychrophila
TTTGTAGGATATATCAGCCTGGTTAAGAGCCTGAAGAAAAGACTTTTCACTATGTTTGAAAAGGACTATGCGCACAGATTCTCCCTTGGCAATTTAACGATTTAGCTAAGCGGCGCGCGTAAGCGCGTCCGGTGGAGGCCCGACAGGGCCGGAACGTACTTGAGCGACTTGTTATGAATGTTGCTTGTTCTTGGCATATGTACTTGGGAATTTGGGAAGGGCATTTATGATCCTCTGCTTCTACGCACCTACCAAGACTCAGATTAGGCCCTTTTCGTCTAGAGCCCAATGACCTCAGAGACGATAAAAGCTGCTATTGCTGACGGAACAAGCATCCCTAAGCCAATAATCGCAAACAGGACAAGGTCCGAAGGACCGCATGATTCTGTATCTACGCACGATGAATCTGCCGCTACAAAGAACATAACGAGCAACCAGAATACAGCGCCAGAAACAACTCCGGCCTTTGTGATTTGGTAGTCACCGAAATTCATAACGTCTGAGCTAAGCGGCGCGCCTCTGGCGCGTCCGGTGGAGGCCGAAGGCCGGAACGAACTTGAGCGGCTTGTTAGGCATTGGGAGAAGTGCCGCGATCGGACTCTTCTCCAAGCAAGATATGTTGATAGTGCTTTCGAGCAACAACGATACTTACCTGACTAAAGATGAAGCCACCGAGCCCTCCGCCAAGCATGGCGCCGAGAACTCCTGAACCTGCCATCTGACCATAATATGCTCCGATGCCACCACATAGCGCGCACAGAAGGAGCGCCACCCAGGTACTGATATGCCTGAAAGTCTTGTGATAGGCACGTTGCCATCGACGGCTCCTTTCACGCTTCGGAGCATTTCGCAGCTCTGGGATGCTTTTTATGGTCCAAAAGATCTCCATACTAAGTGCCTAACGTCTGAGCTAAGCGGCGCAGCTTTGCTGCGTCCGGTGGAGGCCCGATAGGGCCGGAACATACTTGAGCGACTTGTTAGATTGCGGGCTTGAAAGG
>NZ_JBHJMQ010000002.1:0-442097 GCF_042310375.1 Wenzhouxiangella psychrophila
CGTCGCCACAGCCAGGCTAACAATCTGCCACCGGCAGTCTATGAGGCCATGCTGACTGGCGAGTCAACCGAGAGTGTCTACTGAACCGGGGGCAGTCCACACTTCACACTTAACACTTCACACTTAAGTCTTCACTCTTCTACGCCCAACAATTCTTCCGCATGGGCCAGGCTCTTCTCCGAGTCCGCGCTCCCCAACATCCGTGCAATTTCGCGTTGACGTTGTTTGCTGTCGAGTGACTCGACGGCCAGGGCCGTGGCGTCCTCGCCTTTTTCCTTGCGCACCCGCAGCTGATGATCGGCGCAGGCGGCGACCTGGGCGAGGTGTGTAACGCACATCGCCTGGCCGGTTCCGGCCGCCTCGCGCAGGAACTGTCCGACGATGTGAGCCGTCTCCCCGCCGACACCGGCATCGACTTCGTCGAAAATGCGTGTTTTCGGACCTTCCCGACCACCCGTGGCGATCATCAGTGCCAGCGCCACGCGCGAGAGCTCGCCGCCGGAGGCAACCTTCGCCAGCGGCTGCGGCGCCTGGCCGGGATTGGCGCTGAACTCGATGATCACGCGATCCATGCCGTGGGCCGAGGGAGCTGCCTCGGCATCGGGTTCGACCCGGAACCTGAAATTGGCCGTATCCATGCCAAGATCGCCCAGGCGCTCGGTAATCAGGCCAGAGAGCGTTTCGGCCGCCTTGTCTCGTGCACGACTGAGTTCGCCCGCTGCCTCTCGCCATTGCTGCAGGCAGTGCTCGAGCTCCCGTGCCAGGGCTTCCCGCCGTTCGCCCTGGTTTTCGAGCGAGTCCAGCCGTTCGGTCATTCGCGTCGTCAGGGCCGGTACTTCGCCGGGCTGGACGCGGTGCTTGCGGGCCAGGTCCAGCGCCTTTTCGAGCCGCTGGTTGACGGTGTGGAGCCGTTCGGGATCTCCGTCGTCTTCGCTGCCCACGCGCTCCAGGGCGGTGCGGGCTTCGTCGATATTGATGCGCGCCTCTTCCAGCATCCTGGCGGTCTCCCCGAGTTCGGGCTCCAGGTCGCGCACCGGGTCCAGGGCATGAATGGCCTGGTTGATCAGGCTCAGGGCGCCCGGGCCCTCCTCGCTGTCGAGCGCATGGTCGGCGTTGGTGACGGCCAGGCGTACATCGTCGCTGCGCGCCAGGCGCTCCTGCTCTTTCTCGAGTGACTCGAATTCCCCCTCGGCCAGCGCCAGGTCCGACAGCTCGCGCACCTGGAAGCGCAACAGATCGAGTTGATCGGCGTTGCCGGCGGTCGCGTCCATCTCGTCGATTGCCGATCGGGCTTGCCGCCACTGCTGATAAGCCCCGTCGACGGACTGGACGAATTTGTCGTCGACCTGTCGGTCGAGCAGGCGCCGCTGGACAACCGCCTTTTCAAGCTGTTGGTGCTCATGCTGGCCGTGAATCTCGACGAGCAGTTCGCCCAGCTCGGCCAGCTGGCCGACAGTGGCCGAACGGCCGTTGATCCAGGCGCGCGATCCGCTCGGGTTCGTGAGTACGCGGCGCAGGATCAACTCGCCGTCCTCGTCTAGCGCCTGCTCCTCGAGCCAGCGGCGCGCCGGGTCGTCTGCGTCGAGGGCGAAGACCGCTTCCAGTTCCGCCTGTTTTTGCCCCTCGGCTATCAGGCTCGATTCGGCGCGGTCGCCCAGCAGCAGGCCGAGTGCATCGACCAGGATGGATTTGCCCGCGCCCGTTTCGCCGGTGATGGCGGTAAAGCCGGGTTCGATGTCGATTTCGACTTCGCTGATGATGGCGAAATTGCGGATCGCTAGATGACGAAGCATGCGGGTTCCGGTCGGGCCAGAAGCCCAACAAGCTAGCACCAAGAACGTCCTCGAACAACTCCGGTTGTATTGGCCGACCGCGGCCCCCATTGTTTCGCGCAGGATCACAAGTTCATGACCAAGGCGAACCGATATGGGAGACAACAAGGAATCGGCCGAAACAGAGCAGGATCGATTTGACGAACAGGCCGGCCAGACCGAGGCTGCCGACGGCGTGGCCGAAGACACCGCAGGGCCGGAGTCCGCGCAGCCGACATCGGATGGAGGCAGCGAAGGTGATCTGGAGCGTGAGGTCGAAAAGCTTCGCGAGGCGCTGCTGCGCACGCGTGCCGATATGGACAACATGCAAAAGCGCGCCGAGCGTGACATGGACAAGGCCCGCCGCTATCAGCACGAGGCCATCATGCGCGACCTGCTGCCGGTCATCGACGGGCTGGAGCAGGGCCTGGAGAATGCAGACGAAGGTAACTCCGCGCGCGAGGGCCTGGAGCTGACGCGCAAGCTGTTACTCAAGGCGCTCGAGGATCACGGCCTGGAGGTGCTCAACCCGGAGGGAGAACGCTTCGATCCGCAATGGCACGAGGCGATGAGCATGCAGCCCAGCGAAGAGGCCAAGCCCGATACCGTGCTGATGGTGTTGCAGAAGGGCTATCGCCTCAACGACCGCCTTTTGCGCGCCGCGCGGGTGATCGTCGCCAGCGAGCCTTGACCCGGCCCA
Source organism: Wenzhouxiangella psychrophila (assembly GCF_042310375.1). Classification (NCBI taxonomy): domain Bacteria; kingdom Pseudomonadati; phylum Pseudomonadota; class Gammaproteobacteria; order Chromatiales; family Wenzhouxiangellaceae; genus Wenzhouxiangella; species Wenzhouxiangella psychrophila. Next base: position 2,512 of record NZ_JBHJMQ010000002.1, read on the forward strand.
GCGATTGAAATGGGCGTCCCCGGGCCCCACTAAACGGCTAGAGCATTCTTAAGTGCATTTTCGTACAACCGAGTTTCAAAACGAATCGAACAGGATTGAAATACCATGAGCAAGACTATCGGCATTGACCTGGGAACCACTAATTCCTGTGTTGCCGTCATGGAAGGCGGCAAGACGCGCGTTATCGAGAACGCCGAAGGCGATCGCACGACGCCGTCGGTTGTCGCCTTTACCAAGGACGATGAAGTACTGGTCGGCCAGCCGGCCAAGCGCCAGGCCGTGACCAACCCGGACCGCACGCTTTACGCGGTCAAGCGGTTGATTGGCCGCAAGTTCAACGAGAAGGTTGTCCAGAAGGACATCAAGCTCGTCCCCTACAAGATCATCGAGGCCGACAATGGCGACGCCTGGGTGCAAGTGGGTGACAAGAAAATGGCCCCGCCGGAAATTTCCGCGCGCGTGCTGATGAAGATGAAAAAGACCGCCGAGGAATACCTGGGCGAGGAAGTGACCGAGGCGGTCATCACTGTGCCGGCCTACTTCAACGACTCGCAGCGCCAGGCGACCAAGGACGCCGGCAAGATCGCCGGTCTCGAAGTCAAGCGCATCATCAACGAGCCGACCGCCGCGTCGCTGGCCTACGGCCTCGACAAGGAAGGCGGTGATCGCAAGGTCGCGGTCTATGACCTGGGCGGCGGTACGTTCGACATCTCCATCATCGAGATCGCGGATGTCGACGGCGAGAAGCAGTTCGAAGTGCTGGCCACCAATGGCGATACCTTCCTGGGCGGCGAAGACTTCGACTTCCGGTTGATCGACTACCTTGCAGGCGAGTTCAAGAAGGAGCAGGGCATTGACCTGCACAACGATCCGCTCGCCCTGCAGCGCCTGCGCGAAGGCGCCGAGCGCGCCAAGATCGAGCTGTCCTCGGCCCAGCAGACCGAGATCAACCTGCCGTATATCACGGCCGACCAGTCGGGTCCCAAGCACCTCAACATCAAGGTCACGCGATCCAAGCTGGAGTCGCTGGTCGAGGAGCTGGTCAAGCGTTCGATCGAACCCTGCCGCACGGCACTCAACGACGCAGGCCTGAAGGTCGACGAGATCGACGAGGTCATCCTTGTCGGTGGCCAGACGCGCATGCCAGCGGTGCAGAAGGCCGTGACCGACTTCTTCGGCAAGGAGCCGCGCAAGGACGTCAACCCCGACGAGGCCGTGGCCGTGGGTGCCGCCATCCAGGGCGGTGTATTGTCCGGCGACGTCAAGGACGTGCTGCTTCTCGATGTCACGCCGCTGTCGCTGGGTATCGAAACCCTCGGGGGCGTGTTCACCAAGCTGATCGAAAAGAACACGACCATTCCGACGCGCGCCTCGCAGGTGTTCTCGACCGCCGAGGACAACCAGTCCGCGGTGACCGTCCACGTGCTGCAGGGTGAGCGCGAGCAGGCCTCGGCCAACAAGTCGCTGGCACGCTTCGACCTGACCGGCATCCCGGCCGCTCCCAGGGGCGTGCCGCAGATCGAGGTCACCTTCGACATCGACGCCAACGGCATCCTGCATGTGTCCGCCAAGGACCAGGCAACCGGTCGTGAACAGAAGGTCGAGGTCAAGGCCGGTTCGGGTCTGTCCGAGGAAGAAATCGACCAGATGGTGCAGGACGCCGAGGCTCATCGCGAGGAAGACAAGAAATTCCATGAGCTGGTCTCGGTGCGCAACAACGCCGATGCCGTGGCGCACGCCACCCGCACCAGTCTCGAGGAGAATGGCGAAAACCTCGACGATTCGACCAAAAAGCAGATCGAGGACGCCCTGGCCAAGGTCGACGAAGCCATGAAGGGCGACGACAAGGAGGCCATCGAGTCGGCTGTCAACGAACTGCAGCAGGCCGGCGCCGAGCTCTACAAGGCCGCGGCCGAAAAGGCCCAGGCCGAAGAGGGTGCGGAAGCTGCCGGTGAACAGGGCGGCGAAACCGCCTCCGGCGAAGACGAGGAAGTGGTCGACGCCGAGTTCACCGAAGTCGACGACGACGAGAAGAAATGAGGGTTGGCTCGTTCGCTGGTTGGCTGGTTAGCTGGTTAACAAAACCGCTAATCGGTCGACCGGCGAACAATTCAACCAGCCAACAAGCAAACCAGCCAACAAGCTAACCGTATCAGAATGCCCGCTGACTACTACGACATCCTCGGCGTCTCACGTGAAGCGTCGACCGACGAGATCCGCAAGGCTTATCGGCGCAAGGCGCGCAAGTATCATCCGGACCGCAATCCGGACGATCCCGACGCCGAGAACAAGTTCAAGGAAGTCCGTGAAGCCCACGACGTGCTCAAGGACGAGCAGAAGCGGGCGGCCTACGACCGTTTCGGTCATGCCGGTGTCAACGGCGGCATGGGGGGCGGCGGCGCCGGCCCGCAGGCCGGCTTTGGCGACATCAACGATATTTTCGGTGACATCTTCGGCGATATCTTCGGCGGTGGGCGCCGGCGTCAGGGGCAGTCGTCGCGCCGTGGCCAGGACCTGCGCTATACCCTGGAGCTGGATCTCGAGGAAGCCGTCGCCGGCATCGAGAAGGAGGTCAGCCTCCCCACCCTGGGTGAATGCCAGACTTGCAGCGGCACCGGCTCGAAGGACGGGCAGCTCAACGTGTGCTCGACCTGCGGTGGGCAGGGGCAGGTACGCATGCAGCAGGGCTTTTTCTCGGTGCAGCAGACCTGTCCGGCCTGCCGCGGCAGCGGCCGCACCATCAAGGACCCCTGCGGCGACTGCAGCGGATCCGGCCAGGTGCGCGAGACCAAGACGCTGCAGATCCGCATTCCGGCCGGTGTCGACACCGGCGATCGTATTCGCCTGAGCGGCGAGGGCGGGGCCGGCGCCCAGGGTGGTGGCGCGGGCGATCTCTATGTCGACGTCCACGTGCGTCCGCACCCGCTGTTCCAGCGCGACGGCGATGACCTGTTCTGCGAGGTCCCGATTACCATCACCACCGCGGCGCTGGGCGGCCAGATGAAGGTGCCCACGCTGGGCGGCTCGGTCATGCTCAAGATTCCGCCCGAAACGCAGTCGGGCAAGGTCTTCCGCCTGCGTGGCAAGGGTGTGCAGTCGGTCCGATCACGTTCGTCCGGCGACCTGCTTTGTCGCGTCGAAGTCGAAACACCGGTCCATCTCTCGCGCGAGCAGAAAGACCTGCTCAGGCAGCTCCAGGACACGCTTGACGACCAGCCCGAGCAAAGCCCGCAGTCCACCGGCTGGACCGACAAGGTCAAGAGTTTCTTCGACCGCATGGGATTCTGATCGGCCTTGTCATCCCGGCCGCTGCGCAAGCTGCGAGCCGGGATCTCGCACCGACCTGAACCACCTGCGTCGAATGCGGTAACCTTCCAGCATGAGTCTGCAAGTTCTCGTCAGCGGCGCCACCGGTGCGGTGGGTCGCACCATCATCGAAGTCATCGAGTCCGATGATCGGTTCACGCTGGCCGGCGAGGCGACCAGCGCTCAGTTCTTCGAGCCGGACGTGCAAGCCGACGTCATCGTCGATTTTTCCCATCCCGACCTGCTCGAACACGTTGCGCGTTTTGCCGCCCGGCGACGCATTCCGCTGGTGACCGGCACCACGGCCCTGGGCGCCGCGCTAAAGGATGAGCTCCGGGAGATCGCCAGGGAGATCGCCATTTGCCAGGCCGCCAATTTCAGCGTTGGTGTCAACCTGCTTGTCAGGCTGGCCGACCAGGCGGCGCGGGCCCTCGGCGAGGACTTCGATATCGAGATTCTCGAAGCACATCACCGCCGGAAGCTGGATGCGCCCTCCGGCACGGCCCTGTTGCTCGGCGAGACCGTGGCCGCCGCCCGCGGCCAGGAATTGGCCGAGCGGGCCGTGTACGACCGGAGCGGGCGTCGCCAGTCGCGCCCGGCCGGCGAAATCGGCTTCCAGGCCATTCGTGGCGGCGATGTCGCCGGTGAGCACACCGTCTATTTCCTGGCAGACGGCGAACGTCTCGAGCTGTCACACCGGTCCAGCGATCGACGCGTTTTCGCCCGAGGCGCGCTGCTGGCGGCACGCAGAATCATCGACCGACCCACGGGCCTGCTGGATTTTTCAGAGTTGGTTTTCGAGACCAGCCGAACGGACAAAAAGGTTTGACAGCCTCCAAGTCCTCGACTAGAATGCCCGGCTTGTTGTGGGGCCATAGCTCAGCTGGGAGAGCGCTACAATGGCATTGTAGAGGTCGGCGGTTCGATCCCGCCTGGCTCCACCAATAAGGTTTCTGAAAGCATCTCCAAGACGTTTTCAGTCCCCATCGTCTAGAGGCCTAGGACACCGCCCTTTCACGGCGGCGACCGGGGTTCGAATCCCCGTGGGGACGCCACCAATAGAAAAGCCCGCCTAGCGCGGGCTTTTTTATTGGTCGCATCCCCACTATGGGATCGAACCCACCTCTTCGAAGCCAAAAGACTTCGAATACCTGGATTGCCTGTTCGAAGCCCGAATCCTTTCGGCCACCCCCTTGAGGTTCGAACCGAGCGAAGCGAGCTCGCTGAAGCGAAGCTTCAGCAATCCCCGTGACGGCCGCACGCCGCTCAATGCGGCGGGTGGCCGTGGCCATAATGAACCCCGTACACAGAATTCAGCCTCGAAAACCTCCGAGCTGGCTTTTCGACCACCCCCTTAGGGTTCGAACCGAGGGCCACAAAGTGGCCCGAGCTAGCTGAAATGCGAAGCATTTCAGCCATCCCCGTGACGGTCGCCTGCCGCTCAATGCGGCGGGCCGCCGTGGCCACAACGCGCCACTTGAGTTTGAAGCATGCCCCCGCCAACGCGCGGGGCCTTTTCTATCCCAGGGCGTCACTCATGCCGCAGCGCATCGATCGGATTGAGATGCGCCGCCTTGCGAGCCGGAAAGTAGCCGAATACAACTCCGATCGTCATCGAGAAGGTAAAACCGAGCACGATCACGCCGGGCGAGGCGACGAAGGGCATATTGAATTGCCGGGTCATCAGCCAAGTGCCGGCCATGCCGAGCAGCACGCCGATGACGCCGCCGAGCGTTGCCAGCACGACCGACTCGACCAGGAACTGTTGCAGCACGTCGCGGGAACGGGCTCCTATGGCCAGGCGGATGCCGATCTCCCGTGTTCTTTCGGTGACCGACACCAGCATGATGTTCATGATGCCGATGCCGCCGACCAGCAGGCTGACGGCGGCAATCCCGCCCAGAAGCAGCGTCATGGTCGCCGTGGTTTCAGAAAGTGCATCCATGATGTCCTGCGTGTCGCGGACATAGAAATCGTCCTCCTCGCCCGGGACGATGCGCCTGCGTTGTCGCATCAGGGATTCGACATCGCTTTTCACGCGTGCGCTGGTGCCGTCCTGCAGCGCGGAAATGTAGACGGTGTTGACGTCCAGATTGCCCGCCAGGCGTCGCTGCACGGCCTTGATCGGCATGACGATGACCTCGTCGCGATCTTGACCCATGGACAGCCCTCGCTGTTCGAGAACGCCGATCACGCGGCAGGCCGTCCGGCCGACACGCAGGCTGGATCCAAGGGGTTCGGCATTGAGATACATTTCTTCGACGACCGTCGTGCCGATGATGCACACGGCCGCTCCGGAACTCAGCTCGGCTTGTTCGAACTCGCGTCCGCGGGTGACCGGGTGGTTGCGCACCGTGAAGTATTCATTGGTGCTCCCCTCCACGCGAACGTTCTGGTTGGCATTGCCGAAGACCACCGTTTCGTTGCGCGAGACGGCCGGTGCGACGAGTATGCCGGGCACTTCGCGACGAATGGCGGTCACGTCCTCAATCTCGAAGGGCTCGGCTGATACACGAAGCGCGCTCGGGCCGTGCTGGGATACGCCCGGCATCACGAACAGCAGGTTCGAACCGATATTGGCGAACTGCTGCTCGACCGATCTCGTGGCTGACTGGCCGAGGTGGACCATGGCGATGACGCTGGCCACGCCAATGATGATGCCCAGTGTGGTCAGGAAGGAACGAAGCTTGTTGCGAGCAATGGCCTGGCCCGCCATGGTCAGTGTGTCGGCGCTGTTCAAGCCAGCACCTCCCCGGGAGGACCGTCGCGCTGTATCCTCCCGTCGACGAAGTAGAGCACCCGCTCGGCGTATGCGGCAATGTCGGTTTCGTGCGTGACCATGACGATGGTCAGGTCGCGCTCGTCTCTGAGTTCGACCAGGCGGTGCATGATCTCGTCGGCCGTGCGCGTATCGAGATTACCGGTCGGCTCGTCGGCCAGCAGGAAAGGCGGTTCGGTGACCAGGGCACGGGCAATGGCCACGCGCTGCTGCTGGCCGCCGGAAAGCTGGTTCGGCCTGGCGTCGGCGCGATCCCCCAGGCCCACGATCCTGAGCGCATCGAGGGCCAGCTGCTTTCGGCGTTTGCGCGAGACGTTTTCGTAGACCAGGGGCAGTTCCACGTTCGCCAGGGCGCTGGTTCGCGGCAACAGGTTGAAGCTCTGGAACACAAAGCCCATGAACTTGCGTCTGAGCAGGGCCAGTTCGTCGCGGTCGAGCGAGGCGGTATCCACGCCTCGAAACAGGTACTCGCCGGCACTGGGGACATCGAGGCAGCCGAGGATGTTCATGCAGGTCGACTTGCCCGAACCGCTAGGGCCCATGACGGCCACGAACTCGCCGGATGTGATGTCCAGATCAACGCCGTCGAGCGCACGAACCTCGGCGACACCCTGGCCGTAGAGCTTGTAGATACCTCGCATCTGCAGCACGGTGGGTGCAGGATTGCGCTCGGGACGATCAGGACTGGACACGGCCGGTGCGGCTCAACTGTCCGGGCGAACCAGCCCGACGACGATTCGGTCGCCGGCCGATACGGACTGGCCGAGCACTTCCGTATACAGGCCGTCGGTATGTCCCGTTCGCACCGGAACCCTCGCGGGTTCGCCGTTGCGCAGGAGCCAGATCGCACTGCCGCCGGAACCCGAACCGCCGCGCGTCATCCCCGGCGGCCCCGCAAGCATGCCGCCGCCGACCTGGTCTGCCGGCGGCTGGAATCGAAGCGCGGCGTTGGGAATGCGGATGATGTCCTCGCGGGTTCCCGTCGTGATCGTTGCCGTGGCCGTCATGCCCGGCAGAAGGCTTTCGTCGCTGTTGTCTACATCCAGCACGGTGGTGTAGGTGACCACGTTGCTTTCGATGTTCGGGAACAGGAACACCCGCAACACGTGCGCCTCGAACTCGCGACCGGGCCAGGCGTCGACGGTGAAACTTGCCGGCTGGCCTGCTTTAATCAGGCCCACGTCCGCCTCATCGACCGAGACGTGCAGTTCCATTTCGCGCAGGTCCTCGGCCAGGACGAAAAGTTCGGGCGCCTGGAAACTGGCCGCGACCGTGTTGCCGGGTTCGACGTCGCGTTTGAGAACGACGCCGTTGATCGGGGAGGTAATGACGGCCTTGTCCAGGCGAGTACGGGTGGCTGAAACCGAGGCCTCGGCCTCGCGGACCGAAGCCTCCGTCGAGTCGATCCGGGCCGCTGCTCGCTTGACCGCGGCACTGGCCGCGTCCAGCTCCGCGCGCGAGGCCACACTGCGCTCGACCAGGTTGGCCAGTCGCCGCTCGTTGGCCCGGGATTCCTCCAACGTGGCCTCTGCTTCTGCCACCGAGGCTCTTGCCAGCGCCAGCCGCGCTTGCGCCTGCGCCAGGCTCACCTCGAGTTCCTCGGTATCGAATCGTGCAAGGACGTCGCCGACGGCGACGGTGTCGTTTTCGCCGACATTCACTTGGCGAATCAACCCGGAGATTTCGGCGCCGACCGTGATCTCCCGACGCGGCTCGAGGTTGCCCGTGGCGGTTGCCGTGAGCACCATGTCGCCGCGATCGACGAGTTCAACCTGCCATTCGATCGGTTCCTCGCGCGGCCATAGCCACCAAGTGATCAATACCAGGAAGACGCCGCCGGCCAGGATCCAGAGCAGCTTGCCGAGCCGGCCACGACGTTGATCCGAACGGATTGCCGAGCGGACCTCTTCGGCCATGTCGTCGGGCGCCGGTTCGTTCGACAGGTTCATACCTGGCTCCAATGAGATGCTTCGTGAGGGTCTCGTACTCGGGATCGTGACCACCCGAGCCGGCCGGTTTCAGCGCGCCAATGCCTGAATGTCCGAGTATATACCTGCCCGGCGATCAGCTCGGGTCATCCAGGGCCGGGTCGCGAGGGTCCGGAGGCGTCATCAACGAGACGAGAACGTAGAGCAGAAGTGAGGCCAGCGCGCCGGTGACGATAACCGGGAAGGCGCCGACGATGGGTAGCCGGGCAAGATTGATCCAGACCAGCTCGGCGGCAATGCCCACGCCCGAGCCGCCGACGATTCCGGCTACGGCGCGGCGGCGTTGCCGCGTCGCCAGTACAGGCCGAGTACCAGGGGCACGAAAACGCCGGCCGCGTAAAGGGTGTAGGACATCAGTAGCAGGTCGATGGTGGCCTCGAAGGCCAGCGCCATCCAAAGCGCCAGTGCTCCGATGACGACAGTGACCACTCTCGACAGGCACAAAAGCTGCCGGCTGTTCATCTCCAGGTCCGGGCGGATCAGTTTGATGTAGATGTCGTTGGTGACATGCGAGGTGCCGGCCATCAGCAGGGAGTCGGCGGTCGACATGATGGCGCCGATGATCGCCGCGACCACGATTGCGGCGGCGAAGTCCGGCATCACTTCGGAAATTAGCATCGGAATGGCCTGCGCCGCCTCGATTTCATCCCCGAACAGGGCGCGCGGCGACCAGGCGAAGCACGACCAGCGACAGCCCGACCCCGGCGGCGGCGTAGGCAATGCCCGTCAGGCCGTAATCGAAACCCCATTCCCCAGAGCCCATCACGAAGCCGCCGCCGAAATGCGTCGCGCACAGCGTGGCGGTGGCCAGCAGCAGGCCCAATCGGCGCCCGACGAGAAGAAAATCCGTGGTGTCGTCGATGTATCGCGTGGCATAGACGCCGACACCGATGATGACAACGAAATTCAGCGCAAGGAGGATGACCTGAAGATTGGGCATTCGAAGTTCCCGAGTCAGAAGTGAGACAAGGCCGATTCTTTCAGCTCACACGCTCGCGGCCGTTCGCGCGCCGGCCGCTCTGGCATCTTCCCTTTCGTCCAATTGCCCGTGGCGTAGTGCAGCGTTCAAGATTGGGTGACAGCTGCCAGGATGAGAGGGAAAATGCTGAACTCAATTATTAGCAAGATACCGATTGCTGCACTGTTGTTTGCCGCAATTCATGCACATGCCTGCAACGACGCGGTCGTTCTGGTTCACGGCAATACTGGTGATCCGTCCGACTGGAGCAATACATACAACGAATTGCTGAACCGGGGATACAGCGCGGGGGAAATTCAGCGCCCCGACTGGGGCAGCAAGTCCTGCGCGGCCTGTAATAATCACAACGGCAGCGAGGAGGAGCCGGTGGTCGATGCCATCGTGGAGGCGCTGGCGGTGTCCTGCACGGGAGAGATCGACGTGATCGGTCATTCCATGGGCGCCACCCTGGCGGCCAAGCAGATCGCCGACTACGGACTGGTCGGGGATGTCGATACCTTCGTTGGTGTGGCCGGTGCGTTCCGCGGGCTGTGGTCCTGCGGCACCTATCCCTGGAACGTCTGGAACAGCACCTGCGGATACTGGGGGCTGTCGGTCAGCAGTCCGTTCCTGGACTGGCTCGACGGCAAACCGCTGGGCAACAACGTCTATTCGATCAAGTCCTGGAGCGATCAGGTGGTCTGCTCCACCGGCGTGTGCACGGTTGGCGGCATCCACAGTTCGCGTATCCGCGGCGAGGACGCCACCTACAGTTTCTCCTATGGTCACTTCGGGCTTCAGGCCTATACAGCCTCGTTCCAGGTGGACCTGATCGACTGATCCTGATCCGGTGCCGGACCGGTTCCGAAGACGGACCGGCCGGCATCGCCAGGTGGCCGGTTCCGGCGTCTACCAGCCGCGGGTGCCTGCACCGCCCTTGAATGGCCCCTTGACCCAGGACAGGATCCAGCCGCCATAGAAATCGCCTTGTTGGGCCTGAACCCGTTCGCCGGCAACGTAGCAGGCGTCCACCCGCCCCGCGTAGAACGATACGAAGTCCTTGATGGTCGGATCGGTCGGGTCGGGATAGGCCCAGGCGACATCTTCGATCCATCCCTTGTTCGTCCTCAGGTGCCAATACCGGGCTTGCCCCTTCCATTCGCAGAAGGTGCGTGTCTGGCTGGGTTCGAGCCTCTCGAAATCGACGTCATCGGGCGGAAAGTAGAAGCAGGGCGGGTGCGAGGTCTCGAGGATTCTCACCCCTAGGGTGGTTTCGGCCAGTACCCGACCTTCGTGTTCCACGCGCAAGGGCCAGTCGACAGCTTCGATTCGAGGTGGTCGCGGGTAGTCCCAGACGGATTCGGTGGCTATCGGGTTCACGCTCGTGTGCATTGCCGGTGGTCGGTAATCCAGTGTCTCACCGGAGGCGTGAAGAAAAATGCCGCCTCCCGGTGGAAGGCGGCATGGCCACCCGGTTCAGGTGGGGAAGCGGTTCAGGCGGTGCGCTTGTCTTCGATCCAGTCGTTGACCACTTGTTCGAGCAGCGTCAGCGGCAGCGCGCCGTGGCCCAGGATCTGGTCGTGGAACTCGGGAAGACTGAAGTCATCGCCCAGTTCGCGGCGGGCGCGCTCGCGCAGTTCGAGAATCTTCATCATGCCCACCTTGTACGACAGCGCCTGGCCGGGCATGACCAGGTAGCGCTCGATCTCTGCGGTGACGTCCTTCTGGCCCATGCCGGTGTGTTCGAGCATGTAGTCGATGGCTTCCTCGCGGTTCCAGCGCTTGTGGTGCAGGCCGGTGTCGACCACCAGGCGCACGGCGCGGAACATCTCGGCCTGGAGTCGGCCCAGGTTGTCGAGCGGGTCGTCCTGGAAGCCGATCTCCCAGGCCAGTTGCTCGGTATACAGCGCCCAACCCTCGGAGTAGGCCGTGAAGGGGATGAGGCGACGAAACATCGGAATGCCGTCGAGCTCCTGCGTGATGGCAATCTGGAAATGGTGGCCGGGGATGCCCTCGTGATAGGCCAGCGTGCGCATGCTGAACTTCGGCACCTCGGAGACATCGCGCAGGTTGGCGAAGAACACGCCGGGGCGCTCGCCGTCCAGCGACGGCCGCTGGTAGTAGGCGCCGGCCGAGGTTTCCTCGGCAAACTCCGGCACTCGCTTGACCTCAACGCCGGATTCCGGTCGCAGATTGAAGTACTCGTCCATGGCCGGGTCGATCTCGTCGAGAATCGACTGGTAGTCGGCCAGGATCTGCTCGCGGCCTTTGTCGGTGTCGGGGTAGAGCTGGTTCGGCCGCTCTGAAAGCTGCTGGACGCGCTCGCCGATGCTGCCTTCCGTCAGGCCCTCGGCGCGCAGGATGGCGTCCATCTCGCGGCCGATGCGCTCGACTTCGTCCAGGCCGATCTGGTGAATCTCGTCGGCGCTCATGTCCGTCGTGGTGTGCTGCCGGATGGCCTGTCGATAGAATGCATCGCCGTCGGGCAGGCGCCAGACGCCGCCGTTGCTGTCGGCTTTCGGCTCGAGTTCGCGCAGGTAGGCCAGCAGGTTTTCGTAGGCTGGATAGACCGATTGCGCGATGGCCTCGACCGCCTGTGAGCGCAGCTCTTCGCGGCGCTGCCCGCCGATTTCGGACTCGTCGATTTCGGCCATCTTTTCGGCCAGGTTCGTCGCCAGGAGATGGTCTTCGGGGGCGCTGTCGAGAAAGCCCTCGACTTGGTCGATGACCTTGGTCACGGCGAACGAAGGCGGCAGGATGCCGCGCTCTTCGCGCACCCTGAGCCCTTCCAGCACGCCATCGAATTTCTCGTCGAACTCGTTCAGGCGGGCGATGTAGTGCTCGGCACCGAGCTCATCCTCGATGACGTGCTGCTGCACCATGAAGTCGGGCAGGTTGCTCTGCACGCCGAACATCTGGTTGACCGGAAAGTTGTGGAAACGCCAGCGGTCGGCCTCGGCGATCTGGTTCGACATGAAGAAGTCGAACACATCGTAGGACAGCAGGTCCTGGCCCTCGTAGTCGGAGCGGTCATAGCGCTTGAAGGTCTCGTGCTGCTCGCGCCAATAGGCCAGCATGTCCTCGTTGGCTTCGGGCGAGGAATCGCTCAGTTCCGCATTGTGACCGCGAATCCCGAACTGGTCGAGAATCCGCAGCGAGGTCAGCATTTCCGGCTGCTGCAGGCTGAACTTCAGGAATGCCCGGGTGTAGAACCAGTCGATCGACAGCGGCTTGAAGTACCAGAAATTGATAAACAGCAGGCTGCCGGCCAGGATCAGGACGGCGAGACTGACACTGCCCCACTTGAGAAACTTCTTAAACATCGGTTTCGGTCCGTTGGATGTGCACGCAGCAGGTTAGCGCCCAGCTTGGGGCGCGCACGACTGCCAGAAGTCATGGTGGCCTTCAGAGCGTTACGACGAGACTCCCCGTCGATTGCCGGCCAAACAGCGCGGCAAAAGCCTCGCCGGCCTCTTCCAGCGAGTAGCTTTGGGTCGGCGCCGGATCGATGGCGCCGGCGAGTGTCCATTCAGCCAGGGTCTTGATCACCGGCGGCACGACGCTCGGATCGGCCATGACCGTCCCGCCCCAGTTGACCCCGTGAATGCTGCAGCGCTTGAGCAGCGGCAGGTTCATGGGGATCTTCGCGATGCCGGTGACGAAGCCCACAACCAGGAAGCGGCCGCCGGGTGCCATCAGGCGCAGGGCGGACTCGGACATCTCGCCGCCGACCGGATCGTAGACGGCATCAACGCCGCGCTTGTCCGTCGCCGCCTTGACCTCGTCACGCCAGCCTTCGCGGGTATAGTCGACGACGAGATCCGCGCCGTGGTCGAGGCAGTGCTGGCGCTTGGCCTCGCTCGAGGCGCAGGCAATGACCCTCGCGCCCAGCGCTTTCGCGCATTGGATAGCGGTGGTGCCCGTGCTGCCGGAGGCCCCGAGAACCAGAACGGTCTCGCCTTCGCGAACGTTGCCGATCTCGCGCAGCCCGTACAGGCTGGTCGCCCAGGAAATGAAGAAATTGGCCGCGTCGATGGGCTGGATACCTGCCGGCAAAGGCGCGCAAGAGCTGGCCGGCAAGACGATCCGCTCGGCCATGCCGCCGTGCAGCGCGAAGGCGGCCACCGGATCTCCAGCCTTGAGATGGGTGACGCCATCGCCGACCGACTCGACCACACCGGCCAGGGAACTGCCGGGCACGAAGGGCAGGTCGGGGCGGAGTTGGTAGTCGCCCCGAATCAGCAGCCCATCGAAGAAGCCCACGCCAATGCCGCTGACATAGAGCCTGACTTCACCCGGCCCGGGGGCTCCGGGCTCGTCGATCTCACTGACCCGGATACCGGACGGATCGCCGAATTCGCTGACCTGGATGGCACGCATGGACTGCTCCCTGATGTCTGAAGAACGGGCGTCATTATCCACGAGTGGCCGCCGCCGCTGCCAGCCGCTTCGTGAAGTGACGAACGTATTTCCATTCGCCAAGCGCCATGCTGGTATACAATGCACGCCGCTTCGATCGCGGTCCATCCAGGGTGGGTTTCGGCTCAACCCGGCTACGCATCCCCGATTCGACCCCCTGATTCTCGAGAACGGCCCGACCGTCGCGTCCGGGCCGACAAGGTATTGCTGAATGAATCTCCTCCACGCCATCCGTCGCGACTGGCTTTCCAATCTTCGCGGCGACGTACTGGCAGGCCTGGTTGTCGCGCTGGCGCTGATTCCGGAGGCCATCGCCTTCTCCCTGATCGCCGGTCTCGATCCGAGGGTCGGTCTGTATGCGTCGTTCTGTATTGCCGTGACGATCGCCTTTACCGGCGGCAGACCGGGCATGATTTCCGCGGCCACGGGCGCCATGGCCTTGCTGATGGTCACGCTCGTGCGCGAGCACGGACTGGAATACCTGCTTGCCGCCACCGTTCTCACGGGGCTGCTGCAGATCGTCGCCGGTTACCTGAAGCTGGCCGACCTGATGCGTTTCGTCTCCCGATCGGTGGTCACCGGCTTCGTCAACGCGCTGGCCATTCTCATCTTCCTTGCCCAACTGCCCGAGTTGATCGATGTGCCGGTGGCCGTCTATCCCATGGTTGCCGTCGGTTTGCTCATCATCTATGGCCTGCCCCTGGTGACCCGCGCCGTCCCGTCGCCGTTGATCGCCATCGTGCTGTTGACGGTCCTTGCGGTCGCTTTCGGAATCCAGGTGCCCACGGTTGGCGACAAGGGCGAGCTGCCCGACGCCCTGCCAACCTTCCTGTTGCCGAACATCCCCTGGACGTTCGAGACCCTGATGATCATCCTGCCGGTGGCGATCACGATGACGATCGTTGGCCTGCTGGAATCGTTCCTGACCGCGCAGATCGTCGACGACCTCACCGATACGCCCAGCAACAAGCACCGCGAAGCGCGGGGGCAGGGCATCGCCAACATGGTTTCGGGCTTTTTCGGCGGCATGGCCGGCTGCGCCATGATCGGGCAGTCGGTGATCAACGTGAAGTCCGGGGGCAGGGGGCGCCTGTCCAGCCTGGCCGCCGGCGTGTTCCTGCTGCTGATGATCGTCTTCCTGGGCGATTACGTCGGCATGATTCCCATGGCGGCCCTGGTGGCGGTGATGATCATGGTCGCCGTCGGTACTTTCAGCTGGCATTCGATTGCCAACCTGGGACACCATCCCAAGACTTCGAGCCTCGTGATGATCGGCACCGTGGTGGTCACCGTCTTCACGCATGACCTGGCCAAGGGCGTGCTGACCGGCGTGTTGCTCTCGGCGCTGGGCTTTGCCCGCAAGGTGAGCCAGGTGCTGGTCGTCGGCAAGCACCTGGAAGACGAGGGCCTGACCCGGCGTTATACCGTGACGGGGCAGGTCTTTTTTGCCTCGGCCGGCGAATTTCTCGCGGCCTTCGATTTCCGCGAAGTGATCGAGCGGGTTCGTATCGATGTCTCGGGTGCTCATTTCTGGGACCTGAGCGCCGTCGGAGCGTTGGACCGCGCCATACTCAAGTTCCGGCGTGAAGGCGTGGAGGTCGAGGTGGTCGGTATGGATGAAGCCAGCCGAACGCTGGTCGATCGACTGGGCGTACATGACAAGCCCGATGCCGAAAAGCTGCTGGGTCACTGAGGAGACTGCGCAATGAACAAGACTGCTTACACCATCCCCGTCGACGGCAAGGTCATGGCCTGTCTCGACGCCTCGATCTACGCAGACTCGGTGATCGACCATGCAGCCTGGGCATCCGTGCGGCTGGATTCAGGTCTCGTGTGCCTGCATGTACTTGATCGGGAGACGGCCCACTCGCCGACGGCCGACTACAGCGGCAACATCGGCATCGATACACAGTCCGCGTTACTCGAGGAGCTGGCCGAGCTCGATGCCCAGCGCTCGCGTGTTGCCCTGCGCCAGGGGCGCGCCTTGCTCGAGCGCGCCGCGCAGCGTGCGGTTGCAGCCGGCGCCATCAATCCCGAGAGCCTCCAGCGCCACGGCACGCTTGTCGAGACGGCCACCGAGCTGGAAGACGATGTCCGCCTTTTCGTTATCGGAAAACGCGGCGAGTCGGTCGATTTCAACAAGGGCCACCTGGGCGCCAATCTCGAGCGCACCGTTCGCGGCGTTAATCGGCCGCTGCTGGTGACTTCGCGCAAGTTTCGCCCCATAAAGCGTTTCGCGATCGCATTCGATGGCAGCGCTACCACCCGGAAATGTGTCGAGATGGTCAGCATGAGTCCGCTGCTGAAGGGCCTGGACTGCCACCTGATCGCTGCCGGCAGCGAAGACGGCAAGCTGCGAAAGGGCCTGGACTGGGCGCGGCAGGAACTGGAGGCGGCGGGCTTTGCGCCGCAAATCATTGTTCAGCCCGGTGATTCCGAGCAGGTCATCAGCACCCAGGTCGGGCAATTGGATATCGATCTGCTGGTCATGGGCGCCTACGGTCATTCTCGTATCCGTCACCTGATCGTGGGCAGCACGACTACGGCCGTTCTGCGCAGCTGCACCATTCCGGTCCTGCTGCTACGTTAGGGCTTACCCGCGGCGGAGTAATCCTTTCCGGACAGCACCTCGTCAAGAATCGCCTGCTCCACGGTGCTTCGCTGTCCGGCCGGGACGGGAAGGCGAACGACCAGCTGCACTTCCGTTGCATTCGGCGCATGGATCGTGACGCGCGGTTCGACGGGCGGCAGCCCCAGTCCCCGCAGTTCGCTGACCCGGCTCATGTGCATGCGCACCTCGTTGATGAAGGGCGCACAGTGTCGCTCGGCCGCCTCGATGAGCGCCTGGCGGGCGGCATTCCAGTCGTCTTCGCGCTTGAAGGGAATGGACAAGATATGAAAGCCGTACTTCTCGGTAAAGCTCTCGTTGACGATCGGTTCGGATACGAAAAGCGCATTCGGCAGAACGATTTTCCGGCCCGTGCGCTGGTGCATCGAATTGCCCGGACCGACCTCGAGAATGGTCGTGGCCAGCAGGCTGTGGTCGATGACGTCACCCCGAAAGTCCTTCACCTGGATGCGGTCGCCCAGGCTGAATGCGCTCGAACCACTCTTGAGCAGGGACCCCGTCAGGCAAAGAATGAGCTCCTTGGTGGCCACCACGAATGCGATGGCGATGGCGACGATCGAAAGCGCCAGGGTGCGAAGCTCGTTGCCCCAGATCAACACAAGGCCCAGGAGCAGAAGCAGCAAGAGCCCGTTGCGTGAATTGACCAGCCACTTGCGGCGCAACTCTGCGGCCGCGACATTGTGGCGGATGTAGCGAGCCGTCAGGCCTCGCACAACGGCGATCGCGAAGACGAGAATGGCGGTGCTGATGATCAGGCTGAAGGCGGAATCCGGTATCGAGAAGTTCGGCAGCCAGTCCATATGGGCTCTTCATTCCAGGACAAAGTCAGAGAATAACAGTGCAAGGCCGCTGAATGCTTCTTGACCCGGTCGGCAAGAGGCGACTAATCTTTCGATGGGGATGTAACGCAACCGACTTCCAGAGCGAACTCAATCGTGTCAGCGAAACGCAAAGTGGCAGAATTGCTCGGGGCCGCCGGCATCGAGATCAACGGTGATCGGCCCTGGGATCTCCAGGTGCACGACGAGCGGCTCTATCGGCGCGTGCTTGCCGAAGGCTCACTGGGGGCCGGCGAGTCCTACATGGACGGCTGGTGGGATGTTGAGCAGTTCGACGAGTTCTTCACGCGTATCCAGGGTGCGCGGATCGACCGCAAGCTCCGCAGTCTGCCGATGCTTTATCAGATCTTGCTGAGCCGGCTCGGCAACCGTCAGAGCCGCCGGCGCTCGAAGCAGGTCGCCGAACAGCATTACGATCTTTCCAATCACCTCTACGAGGCCATGCTGGGCCCGACCATGCAGTACACCTGCGCCTACTACGGGCGCGAAGGAGAGGAAACCACGCTCGACGAAGCGCAGCGTGCCAAGCTCGCCCTGGTTGCCCGCAAGCTGCATCTCGAGCCCGGCATGCGTGTGCTCGAACTCGGCGGAGGGTTCGGTGAACTGGCCCGCTACCTCGCCGCCGAACACGATTGCGAGGTGGTCAGCTACAACATCAGCCGCCAGCAGGTCGGCTATGCGCGGCAAATCTGCCAGGGCCTGCCCGTCGATATACGGCTGCAGGACTATCGCGAGGCGGCACGCGACGCCACCGAGTTCGACCGGGTGGTCAGCATCGGATTGATGGAGCATGTGGGGCCGAAGAACTATCGTGGGTTTTTCGAACTGGCCAAGTCGAGGCTGAAGGCCGGTGGTCTGGCCCTGGTCCATACCATCGGCGGCAACGATAGCCGCACGACCGCCGACCCCTGGATCACCAGGTACATCTTTCCCGGCGGCGTGATTCCCTCGGAGGCGCAGCTCACCCATGCCAAGGAAGGCCTGTTCGTGCTCGAGGACTGGCACAATTTCGGTCCGGACTACGACCGTACGCTGATGGCCTGGGAAGCGAACTTTCTCGCAGCCTGGCCGGAGCTCAAGGTCAGTGAAGGGCTCGATGAGCGTTTCTACCGCATGTGGCGCTACTACCTGAACTCCTCTGCTGGCGGGTTCCGGGCGCGCGGCCTGAATCTGTGGCAAATGGTGTTCAGCCAGGGCGATGTACCCCGCTATGTGCCGGTACGCTGAATCATGAGCGAGGCGAACTGGGCTGCGCATCGCTGGCGCGTCGAGGCGCTGGCCGAAGCAATCACTGAATCCGAAGGGGCGGTGCGCCTGCTCAAACGCACGAGCAATTTGTTCCGCCCTCGCGAGGATGCCGGGCGCACCGAACTCGATGTCACCTCACTGAACCACGTTATCGAGATTGATACCGAGGCGGGCGTGGCCGAGGTCGAAGGCATGACGCCCTATGTCGACCTGGTCGACGCCACCCTGCCGCATGGTTTTGCCCCCGCGATCGTTCCGGAGCTGAAAAGCATCACCGTCGGCGGCGCGATGACCGGCCTGGGTATCGAGTCGAGCGCGTTCCGCTATGGTCTGGTGCATCACACCGTCCACGAGATGGACGTTCTGGTCGCCGACGGCCGTGTGCTGACCTGCTCGCCGCAGCAGCACCCGGAACTGTTCTTCGGTTTTCCCAATTCGTACGGCAGCCTGGGCTATTCGACGCGGCTTCGAGTCGGGCTGATTCCCGTCAAGCCGTACGTGAGGCTTGAACACCTCAGCTACAGCGATCCTGAACAGCTGTTCGCTGCAATCAGACAGGAATGCAGTGAACCAACCTGCGCCTATCTCGACGGCGTGTACTTCGCGCCGGGTGAGTACGTGCTGACCAAAGCGCATTTTGTCGACTCGCTGCCCGCGGGTACCGGGACCAGTGATTACACCTGGCTGCAGCAGTACTGGAAGAGCCTGCACGAACGACAGGAAGACTACCTGAGCATCCACGATTACCTCTGGCGCTGGGATACCGACTGGTTCTGGTGCAGCAAGAATCTTGGCATGCAATTCAAACCGTTTCGCTTCCTCATGGGGCGCAAGCGACTCAATAGCATCACCTACCAGAAGATCATGCGCGCCAGCCATCACTGGCCGCTGAATATGCTCCAGTATTTGCGCCCACGCACCGAATCCGTGATACAGGACGTCGACATTCCGATCGACAATGCCGCTGCATTTCTCGCCGATTTCGAGGAACAGATCGGAATTCGCCCCGTCTGGATCTGCCCCTTCGTCGTCCCCGACGGCCGGTTCTCGCTGTTCGAACTGCGCACCGATACGCACTACATCAACTTCGGATTCTGGGACATGGTCCGATCGAGCGAGCCCGACGGGCACTACAACGCCGTGGTCGAGGAACTGGTCGCGAAACACGGCGGCAAGAAAAGCTTGTACTCGCGCAGCACCTACGACGAGACGCGCTTCTGGCAGGAATACGATCGCGACACCTACGAAGCACTCAAGCACGAATGCGATCCGAACGGCCGCTTCCCCGGGCTGTTTGAAAAGGCGGTGCGGCAGCGCTGATTGCGTGTAATTCAAGTATGAGAGGGAACAGCCAATGCGAATAACGCTACTTTCCGGTGCGGCAGTCGTCGCGCTGATAACCCTGACCACGCAGAATGTTTTCGCCGCAGCTGATTCCGATTCAGACGGATTGCTGGCGCGGCAGGTCGATGTCGTCGAGGCCGTTGGCGCGATCCGCTATTTCCACCCGCATGACGCCGTCACCGTTGTTAATTGGAACAGCGTATTGTTGGAAGGCTTCGAGTTGGCCGAACAGTCCAGTGATGAAGACGATTTTTCTGCGTCGCTTGCCCAACTGCTCGGCCAGATCGGCACTGGCATCGTGCAACGCGATGCAGATCGAACCAATGCTTCGATCACAGCGCTTGAATGCGGGTCGGACGAGAAACCGGTGCGTTGGGTGCACCAGGGATTCGGTGCGCCGCCGGCAGCCGGACAGGGTGAGACGTATCTGAGTCGGCGTTCGGGTGCGCAAGCGCATCCCGACCTTGGACCGCAAGCCTTTTCCAACGCCATGACGATGTTTTCGGCGAGGCCGTGGCGCGGCAAGCGCTTGTTCTTCAGCAGCCAGGCCCGGGTGCCCGATGGCGGCGAAGGCGCGATGTGGATTCGGGTCAACGACCGGAACCGGGAAATTCTCGTTTTCGACAACATGGATGACCGCCGCATCACCCAGAAAGACTGGGAAGAGGAAGGCCTGGTGTTTTCGGTGCCCAGCGATGCCGAGCGGATTGCCGTAGGCATGATCTCGCACGGCACGGCGCGCGTGGAGTTTCGCGATATCGACTTGCGGGAAGTCGACCAGGAGACGGAGCAGCCGCGCGAGGAATCGGTGCTTCCGGAACTGGAACAGTGGCGGACCTTTTCGCCGCCGGGGGTCGACGACCCCGAAATGGAAGTCACCGAAGAGGGGATGTTCGTCACCCTCACACCGGGCACCGGATTGCCACCGGTTGACGATTCGATGATGGCGCTTTTTGAAGATGCGCCGACGAGCGGGTCGCTGGAACTGGTGGACGGTAGCCGGCTGCAATTTCCCCTCGCGCTGTGTCCCGAGGATACGCAAATGGCCGCGCGTCGTCTGACGCGCCTGGCGAAGCGCTTTGCCGAGATCGATGTGGGCGAGCTGTCGGTGACCGAACGGGCCCGACTCGATGTCGCCACACTATGGCCGGTTATTCAGCACTTCTATCCGTATCGCGACAACCTGCACGACTGGCCGGGCGCCCTCGAGACCGCCTTGCGGGAAAGCCGGTCCATCAATGATTCCAGCGACCATCGACGCATATTGCAGCGACTGATGGTGCACGCTGAAGACGGCCATGTCCGCGTCCACGAGACGCAGCCGGAGGAAGAAGAAGAAGCGGTTGCCTGGTTGCCGATCGCGGTCGTGCCGGTCGACGGTGATTGGATCGTTGCCCGGTCTGATTCCCCAGAGCAAGTGCGCCCGGGTGATCGCATTGCCGCGATCGACGGCGAAACGGTTCAGGACTGGTTGGCGCAAGAGATGGCTCATTTCAGCGGTTCCCGCCAGTGGCGTACTTTTCGGGCGATCCGGACGTTGCTCCGGGGGCAGCCGGACGATAGCCGCAATCTCTCATTGCTGCGCGACGGCGAGTCCTTTGAATCCAGCCTGTCCTTCGAGCTCGAAGAGCGATTGGGCGCGAACGACCTGCCGCCCACGCGCGAGGCCGCGGAAGGCATTACTTACATCAACCTCACGGCGATCGATCAAGCAACGCTCTCCGACATGATCCCGGAGCTTGTCGATGCACGGGGCGTGATCTTCGACCTGCGTGGCTATCCCCGGGGCATCCGCCCGGACTTTCTCGGGCATCTCATGGCTTCGGACGATGACTTCACGGACTGGATGAAGGTGATGGTCGCGCGAGCGCCGAACGGCAACCTGGTTACGGCAGGTGAGTATGAATGGTCGATGGAGACCGCCGAGCCGCATATCGAAGCCCCCGTGGTGTTCCTGACCGACTACCGCGCGATCAGCTATGCCGAATCGATGATCGGCATGATCAAGTACCACGATCTCGGCACCGTCGTTGGATCGAATACCGCCGGTGCCAACGGCAACGTACTGCCGTTGCAGCTACCCGGCGGGTTCACCGTCTCTTACACGGGCATGTTCGTGGTCGGCCCCGACGGCGAGCCTTTCCATGGCCGCGGTATCGAGCCGGATGTGGGTGTTGCGCCGACGCTCGAAGGACTACGCGAAGGGCGGGACGAAGTGCTCGAGCGCGCGCTCGAAATATTTGGAGACTGAATAACTGATCCCCGGGCTTTCCTTGACGGCGGCCCTGCCGGGTGTGTCCCTTCCGGACCATGCCCTGGCGCTGATGGCCAGTGACAGGTGGTTTCTGCACGAGCGGCCCTGATTACCGACAGAGTTTTTTCAGCGGATGACTCATGGCACAGGCATTTCCGATTCCGGGCGTCTAGGGTTTCCGGGGCATCACCGGAGCGGGGCCCCATGAAAAATCATCGATTCGACCGACTGAGAATCGGCCTGTCCGGCCGGCGAACTGACGCGGACCTGCGAGGTTTCAAATGACGAGCATGCGAGCGATTGTCCAGGATGGGTATGGCGCGCCCGATGAGGTGCTGCACTTGCGTGAAGTCGAGATTCCAGTGCCAGCCCCGGACGAGGTGCTCGTGCGAGTGCGGGCCGCCTCGGTGAATCCCGACGTGTGGCACGCGGTCACGGGCTACCCTCGCCTCATGCGTCTGATGGGCGCGGGTCTGCGAAATCAGAAACAACCGATCCCCGGCCTGGACATGGCCGGTGAAGTGGCAGCCGTGGGGCGCGATGTGGTCGACTTCCGCCCCGGGGATGCGGTGTTCGGCGAGACCCATGACAAGATCCAGTGGACCAATGGAGGCGCCTACGCCGAATACGTGTGCGTACCGCAACACGTGTTGTCACCAAAGCCCGACAACATCACCTTCGAGCAGGCTGGGTCGGTGCCGACCTCCGGAATCATCGCCCTGGTCAACCTGCGCAAGCACCTGGGGACAAAGCCGGGGCAGCGTATCGTGATCAATGGCGCGGCCGGCGGTGTGGGTAGTATCGCCATCCAGATGGCAAAGGCCGAGGGTGCATTTGTCGTCGGTGTAGACCACACCACCAAGCTCGACTACATGCGAACGCTGGGTGCGGACGAGGTCATGGACTACACGCGAGAGGACGTCACCTGGCTGGAAGAGCCCGTCGATCTCATCGTCGACGTGGCCTCAACGCTATCGCTTTCCGACTGCAGACGGATACTTGAGCCCGATGGGCTGTATATCGCAATCGGTCACGATCACTACGGGGCAAAAGGCCGCCGTACGCTCGGCGGCTTTCCGCATTTTCTCGGGCTCATGGTGCGGGCGCAATTCAATCGGCACCTGGACAGGTCGTGGTTCGAGGTGCTGGAAAAGCGCGATGCCATGGAGATCCTGCGCGCAATGCTCGAGGCAGGGCAGCTGACTCCGATCGTTGGCAGGACCTTCCCTTTGGCGGAGGTGCCATCGGCGATCCAGTGTCTTCAAGCAGGGCAGTTCTGCGGCCGGATGGTCATCGTGCCACCCGATGGAAGCAGCAACCTTGACCGCTAGACGGGCCTGCCACAGCTGGCAAGTCAGGCCTGGCGGGTGACGACCGGGGGCGGCCGTCGGGACTGGCTGAGAGCGACGCCGCCAAGAATAAGAACGCCGGCGATCATCATGCCGGGCGTGAAGGGTTCGGCCAGTACCAGCCAGGCCCAGGCAACGCCGAACAGTGGCACCAGGTAGGTCACGGTGGCGGTGCGGCTGGGGCCGATGGTATCGAGCAGACGAAACAGGAAGGCGTAGGCGATGCCCGTGCAAAGCACGCCGAGCGTGATCGCGCTGGCCCAGACGGTGGCGCTCAGTGCCTGCTGCGGCCATTGCCAGATGGCCAACGGTGACAGCACGATGGCGCTGCACGACAGCGTGGCGCCGCCGAGTGCCACGGGCGGCAGGCCGGCGAGATGGCGCTTGACCAGGTTGCCGGCCAGGCCGTAGCAGGCGGCAGCCGCGGTGGCCGCCAGCGCGGCCCGGCCGACGGGGACGCCGGCCATCGGCATGCCGACCATGACGATCACGCCGACGATGCCTGAAATCAGCCCAAAGCCCCGACGAATGCCGATCTTCTCGCCGAACATCAGTCCGGCAAATACCACCGCGAACAGGGCCGTCATGCTGTTGGCAATCGCGCTGATGCCGGCAGGTGCGATGGCCGTCGCCCAGGCGAACAGGGTGAAGGGAACGGCCGAGTTGATCAGCCCGATCCCGAACAATACGTGCCAACGCCCGGCCAGGCGTTTGCGGGCCCGGTAGACGAAAGGCAGCAGCACCAGGGCGCCGAAGGCCAGCCGGATCTCGACCAGGGCGAAGGGGCCGAACTCCGGCGCGGCCACGCGCATGAGCAGGAACGACCCGCCCCAGATGGCGCCCAGCAGCACCAGTTCGGTCATGGCCTTGAGTTCGTCGGCGGCGGTGTGCGCGGCTTCGTTCATGGCTGGTGAAGAACATGAGTGGGCGGAATCGAGAGCGGAGAGGATAACGCTTTGGGCAGGCGCCCGGATGAAATTGCCCCGGGCGCAATCGATTGGAGGAATTGCTTGCAATTTGCCTATAGTTCGAGTATTCTAGAAATATGAAATCAACAGCCACCCAAATAAACTCAGCCGAAAGCCTGGCGCCCGTTTTCGCGGCGCTGGGGCAGGGCGCTCGCCTGGAAGTGATGCGGCTTTTGCTGGCAGCTTATCCGGATGCCGTGGCAGCCGGGGAGATCCAGGAAAAGCTGGGGATTCCGGCCTCTACCCTTTCGCATCATCTGCATCGCCTGCGCGAGGTGGGCCTGGTGGCATCGGTGCGCGAGAGCCAATGGATTCGCTACGCCGCACGGGACGACACCCTGCAGGCGCTGCTCGATTTTCTCTATTCGGAGTGCTGCAGCCGGAACTCGGTTGTGGACCCGGACCTGGCCGGCCGCTGTTGCTAGAACGATTTTCGGTTGATTCAGCGGCCTTTTTTTCGACTCTTTAATTCGATAGTTGCAGAAATACAGGAGCATGTCATGAACAAGACCCATATTTCACTCGACGTGAAGGACATCGACTCGGCGGTGGCGTTCTATCGCGCCTTCCTGCAGGCCGAGCCCGCCAAGATTCGTCCCGGTTACGCCAATTTTGAACTGGACAACCCGCCGCTCAAGCTGGCCTTGAACGAGGCGAAGCAATCCAGCGTGTCGCACCTGGGGGTGCAGGTGGCCGACCGCGACGAGGTGTTTGCGGAGATCGAGCGGCTCAAGGCGGCCGGCCTGGACACCTTTGCCGAACACGACACGGATTGCTGCCATGCCATTCAGGACAAAGTCTGGGTCGCCGATCCCGACGGGCATCGCTGGGAGGTGTTCGTCGTCAAGGGCGATGCGCCGCAGGCTGCCGGCTGCGGCTGCTCCGCCTGATTGGATCGGATGGATCGACGGCACGAGGAATCGAACCGGGGCGCTGCCCCGGTTCGGGCATCGCGCTATGATTTACAAAGCCTATTGAAGGCATGAGAACAATTAATTGTAGTTATTGGCTCAAAACCGATATGATCGTAGAGCTAACCGGTCAGGAACCGGCAGATTTCTATATGCGGCCCATTCGGGTCGTGCAGAGTTGCAGAAACAGGAGGAAAGGAAATGGATACTGAAGCGAAATGCCCGTTTGCGCCGGCGAAGTACCGGCATACCGCGAGCGGCGGCCTGTCGAATTCGAACTGGTGGCCCGAGAGCCTGAATCTGCGGATTCTCAACCAGAACTCGAACAAGGTCGACCCGATGGGCGAGGAATACGACTATGCCCAGGAGTTCGAGAAGCTCGATTATGACGCGGTCAAGAAGGACCTCGAAGCCCTGATGACCGAATCGAAGGACTGGTGGCCGGCCGACTATGGTCACTATGGACCGCTGTTCATTCGCATGGCCTGGCACGCCGCCGGCACCTATCGCGTGGCCGACGGCCGCGGCGGCGGATCGACCGGCAACCAGCGCTTCGCGCCGCTCAACAGCTGGCCCGACAACGGCAACCTGGACAAGGCCCGTCGCCTGCTGTGGCCGATCAAGCAGAAGTACGGCAAGCAGCTTTCCTGGTCCGACCTGCTGATTCTGACCGGCAACGTCGCGCTCGAATCGATGGGCTTCAAGACCTTCGGTTTCGGCGGCGGCCGCCAGGACATCTGGGAACCGGAAGGCGACGTCTTCTGGGGCCCTGAAAGCGAATGGTTGGGCAACGAGCGCCACCGCGAAGACGGCGAGCTGATGGGTGACCTGGCCGCCGACCACATGGGCCTGATCTACGTCAACCCGGAAGGCCCGAACGGCAGTGGCGATCCGAAGGAAGCCGCGTTCTACATCCGCCAGACCTTTGCCCGCATGGCGATGGACGACTACGAGACCGTCGCCCTCATCGCTGGCGGACACACCTTTGGCAAGTGCCACGGCGCTGCGCCGGATTCGCACCTGGGCCCGGAGCCCGAGGCCGCTCCGATTGAACAAGGTGGCTTGGGCTGGAAGAACGACCACGGCACCGGCAAGGGCAAGGACACCATCACCAGCGGCCTGGAAGGCGCCTGGACGATGGAGCCGACGAAGTGGGACATGAACTACTTCGAGAATCTGTTCAACTTCGAATGGGAGCTGACCGAAAGCCCCGCCGGCGCCAAGCAGTGGCGGCCGGTTGACGCGGAAGCTCAGAACACGGTGCCGGATGCGCACGACCCCAACGAGCGTCACGCGCCCATGATGGCCACCACCGACATCTCTTTGAAGGTCGACCCGGACTATCGCAAGATCTCCGAGCACTTCTGGAACAACCCGGACGAGTTCGCCGATGCCTTCGCACGGGCCTGGTACAAGCTGACCCATCGCGACATGGGCCCGATCGATCGCTACCTCGGCCCGGAAGTGCCGGACGAAGAGCTGATCTGGCAGGACCCGGTTCCCAGGGTCGATCATGACCTGATTGACGACAGCGACGTTGCCGAGCTCAAGGGCAAGCTGCTCGATTCCGGCCTGTCGGTTTCCGAGCTGGCCTTCCTGGCCTGGGCCTCGGCTTCGACGTTCCGTCACACCGACAAGCGCGGCGGCGCCAATGGCGCGCGCATCCGCCTGGCCCCGCAGAAGGACTGGGAAGCCAACCAGCCCGAGAAACTCGGCGGCTGGCTCGACAAGATCGAGAGTGTCCAGAAGGCCTTCAACGATGCCCAGTCGGGCAACAAGAAGGTTTCCATGGCCGACCTGATCGTGCTCGGCGGCGTTGCTGCGGTGGAAAAGGCCGCGAAGGACGCCGGCTTCGACGTGACCGTGCCGTTCGAGCCGGGTCGTACCGATGCCACCGAAGATCAGATCGACGCCGATTCGTTCGAGTGGCTCGAGCCGAAGGCCGACGGCTTCCGCAACTACCTGGGTCATGGGCACGATCGGCCGCAGGAAGAACTGCTGGTCGACCGCGCTCACCTGCTCGGACTGACGGTGCCGGAAATGACGGCTCTGGTCGGCGGCATGCGTGCTCTTGGCGCCAACCACGACCAGACCGCCCACGGCGTGTTGACCGACCAGCCGGGCAAGCTGACCAACGACTTCTTCGTCAACCTGCTCGACATGAGCACGGATGTGAAGGAGACCGACCGCGAAGGCATCTACGAAGGCCGGGACCGCGCCAGCGGCGAGGTCAAGTGGACCGCCACCCGCAATGACCTGGTCTTCGGGTCCAACTCGCAGCTGCGGGCGGTGGCCGAGGTCTACGCCAGCGAAGACGGCAAGGAAAAGTTCGTCCACGACTTCATCGCCGCCTGGAACAAGGTGATGAATGCGGACCGCTTCGACCTGGCCTGATCCGGCCTGTAAGAGTCGTCAGCAAGACCAGACCCCGACGCCCACCGGGCGCCGGGGTTTTTTTGTGACTGGGGCAAGAACCTGCAACAAACGGACAAGAGGCTGAGACAATAGGACAAGCTTTCTGCGTCCCCACGCGTCAGAATAACCAGCGATGGCTTGCCCGCCCGGGACCAGTCCAGCTTCAAGGCTGCAAACAAAATAGGGAGAAAGAATGTTTCAGAGTTCGGGAAGGCCGAGCGGCCTGAGCTATGTATTGATTGCTTGTCTGATGTTCGCTGCCGCTCCGGCCAGCGCCGCGCAATTCACCGTTACCAATAACAACGATTCAGGGGCGGGCAGTTTGCGACAGGCGGTGTTGGACGCCAACGCCAGCGCGGGCGCGGACGAAATCAATTTCGACGCGGGAGTTGGAACGATCACGCTCACCTCGGGGCAGATCGAGATTACCGACGACCTGACGATTCTGGGCCCGGCCGATCGGCAGACGATCAGCGGCAACGGCTGTTCGCGAATCTTCGAAGTGGCCACTGCGGATGCAACGTTACAGCGCCTGCGGCTTATCGATGGCACCGGTGCGGAAGCGTGCGATCCCGCCCAATCAGGACAGGGCGGCGCGGTCTGGAGCGATCAGGGCAGCCTGTCCATCATCGATTGCGAGCTCTCGGATAACCGGACGGAAGGCTTCTCCGGTGGCGCGATCCTTGCGCTTGGCGACCTTCTCCTGTTCGACAGCCTGCTCACCAATAACTCCTCGACCGGGGGGCAGTTCGGAGGTGGCGCGGTCCTCGCGGATGAATCGGTAACGGTGATGAACAGCCGCATTTCCAATAATGACTCCACGGGTTCCGGCGGAGGAATCCACGCCGTGTTCGGAGCGCTGCTGGTCAATTCCGTGGTTGCTGACAACACAACCTCCGGACAATCAGCTCATGGCGGGGGTATCTACGCACAGAACGTCGAGTTAGCCGACAGCACGGTGTCGGGCAACGTTGTGGAAGGCGATTCGGCGAGGGGAGGTGGCGTATATGCCACGGGACGAATCAATGCCGTGAACAGTTCTTTCTACGATAACGCTTCGCTGCAGAGAAGCGGTGGCGCCATGACCGTTGGCGCGGCCGGTGGCATTATCGATCTGGACAACGCAACGGTGGTCGGCAATAGCAGCGCCCTTTTCGGCGGCGGCATCACGCTGACCTGGCCGGACAGTGAATTGAACATCGATAGCACGATTCTGGCCGGAAACGCCGGCAGTTTCGAGGAGAACCTTTCCGTGGAGGGGGTCGTGAATGCACGCAACAGTCTTTTTGGTGGCGCGCCTTCCGATATCAACGGTGCGAACGAGAACAACATATTCTGGAACGCACCCGGTCTGAAGGATGCGGACGACAATGGCTGCGCGGTACCCGCCTTTGATGCGTGTGTTTCCACGCTCGAACCGCGTACGATCAGCCCGGTCCGGGATGCCGGTGCGAATTCAGAGGGGCTGGCCCATGACCAGCGCGGATCCGGCTTCCCGAGAGTCCAGGGTGCGTCCGCCGACATCGGCGCGCTCGAGGGTGAAGTGCCTGCTCTGCTTGCCGACCCGATGCTGCTGGACTTCGGAGAAGGTTCGGTGGGTGACTCAGCCGAGACCGAGAGCGTGACGTTCACAAACACGGGCGGCGATGACCTGGTTTTTGGAACGCTGTCGATTGCAGGCGCTGATCCAGACCAGTTCGGGATTGGGAGCGATCAATGCAGCGGCGAGACGCTTCCCCCACAGGCTGAATGCACGGTCGAGATCAGTTTCGCTCGGGAATTGCTGGACTTGACCCAGGCAGAACTGCTCATTCCCTGGAACGATCCGGAAAGTCCGGCCAGGCTGGCCATGGCGGGGCGGGGCATTCTCTATCGTGCCGTTGCGGTTCCCGATTCGGTGGATTTCGGGGGCATTCGACTCGCCGCCGAGCCGCCGTCGGCGCAGGAGACCATCCGTATCGATAACACCGGCACGGGTGAGTTGGCGTTCGAAACCGCCGAACTGCTCGGCAGCCATCCCGAGGTTTTCGAAATTTCCAGCGATGATTGTTCGGGAATGGTCTTGCCCGTTGCCGAAAGTTGCGAGATCCTGGTGACCGCGGCACCGACCGATCTGGGGGAGCGGACCGCGACTCTGAACCTCGCTTCCAATGCCTCGAACAGTCCGGTCAGTGTCGATCTGCGTGTCGAAGGCACGGAGCGACGCGTGGAGGTGAGCCGCGAACGGATCGTCTTTCCTCCGATCGGGCGAGTGGGCGTAACGACGGATATCGTCGGCGTCGTCTACAGCAACATCGGGAGTGCCCCCGTCGAGTTCGGCGCGCCGACGATCGAGGGTGATCACCCCGGCGATTTTGCCTTCACCGACGGCAACTGCAGCGGACAGACGGTATCACCCGGCGATTCCTGCTTTCTCGAACTGAATGCCACGCCGGCCGAGGAGGGGCTGCGTACGGCCGATCTGATCCTCACGTCCAATGCGCCGGACAGCCCCTATTCGGTGGAACTGATCTCCGAAGGCCTTTTGCCGGAATTGCGACTGAGCGACTCCGAGCCGCAAATCACGATCATCCAGGGTGACACGGGGTCGAGCCGATTGACCCTGCAAGCCGGGCGGCTCGAACTCCTGATCGAAGGAATCGGTAATCCGCAAGCGCCGTTTACCATCACCGGCGGAAGCTGTATGGACCTGACCCTGCCGGCCACGTTGCCGCCGTTCGAGGAGTGCGACATCCTGTTCGAGTTCGAGGCCACGGACATCGGTTCCTACGAATCGAGCTTCCAAATCACCAGCGATGCGCCGTCAAGCCCCGATACGGTGTCGCTGCGCGGGACCGTTCGCCCGCGTGTCGTACCCACGCTGGGCGGGTACGGCCTGGCGATCCTGGTGCTGATGCTCTCAATGGTGGCTGTGAGAAGGCTGGGATAAGCGCAGACGAGACCCCGACGCCCACCGGGCGCCGGGGTTGTTCTGCCTATTCTTTCATGTGGCTGAGCTCGTCGACCCGGACCCAGATGTCGGCATGGTAGTCCTCGATCGATTCGCGGTCGGCTTCACGCATCTTCTTGAATTCTTCCTCACCGAAATGCTCTTCGAGCATCTTCCAGAAACCGTTGTCGCCGTCGAACTCGGAGAAATTGGACACGGGCGATATGACATAGATGCCGCTGCCGTGTTCGCCGCCGATGGCTGAGTAGAAGTAGTACGGTTCGGTCCATTCCTTCTCTTTCGCGGCCTCGGTGTACTTCTTGACGTTTTCGAGAAAGGCGCGGCTGTCCTCGAGCTCGAAGCTGGTGACCCAGGCGATCGAGCGATCCTTGTCGTCATCGACGTGGTGGCTGTGCTCTTCGAGGTAGACGTCGAAGGAGGCGTAGACCTTGTCGACGGTGTCGTGATAGCGGTCCTTGAACTGCTCATAGCAGCTGTCGAGCTCCGAGTCGTCCTCGTCGAAATCGGCCCAGCGCTGATTGTTGATCACGAACGCGTAGCGGCTGACGTTTCCGGTCTCGGCCCGGTACACCGACCACTCGGCGTCTTCATCGGCTTCCTTGATGCACTCGTTCCACTCGGTAACGACTTCCTTGTAAGCGTCGTGCATGTCGCCCTTGACGTATTCCAGGTAGACGCGCTGTACCCAGTCTTCGGCTTCTTCGTGGTTGTCGGCCAGAACGGCGCTGGTCGACAGCGCCAAGCAGCCGGCGGCAAGTATGGCAGTTTTCATGGTTCGAACCTCCCAGTCCGGATTCAATTGGAGCGCGGCGCCCGTATTTGTGCACCGCGGGAGGATCAATAAAGCACATTCAATTTTTCGGAACCTGTCGAAAGGCTTTCAATTCGTCAATTCTCGGGGGTCCGAGGAAGAAATTGGCGCCCAGAATTGCTAAGGTGAACCTCGCGATATTAAAACCCGTGATTTTCGGCCTCCGGGCGCTCAATCACCCAGGCGGTGCGACGGAGTTGTGGGAGATGCTTTTCGCAGAGGGAGATTACATGACGGAATGGAATATTTTTCGCCGGGTTCTGCTGGCCGGCGTTTTGGTTCTGGCATCGGCTCAGGCGAGCGGTGCCGTTTTCACTGTCACAAACAATGCAGACAGCGGTGCGGGCAGCCTCAGGCAGATGGTTCTTGACGCTAACGCCGCAGCCGGGCAGGACGAGATCAATTTCGACCCGGGGCTCGGAACGATTACGCTGACCTCGGGCCAGATCGAGGTTACGGATTCCCTGATCATTCGTGGTCCGACGGATCGGCAAGCGATTAGCGGTAACGAGTGTTCTCGAATCTTCAAGGTGACCGCTGGGGTTGAATTCGAAAATCTGAGGTTGATTGACGGTATAGATTCGGCGACGTGTGGATCAATTTCGGGCGATGGAAGTGGAGGTGCTGTCCACATAAGTGCCGCACCAGCAGCTTTCAGCAACTGTGAAATCAGCGCCAGCCGTGCAGAGCGACCGGTCGCTGGTGTTTCCAATGCCCGCGGCGGTGGTGTTTATTCCGCCGGTCCAGTAACAATACAGAACAGCGCCATCAGCGGTAATACAGTTGCGGGCGTTAACGATTCCAGCCTACCTTTTCCCGCCGGAGGTGGCGTTTACGCTCGATCGATCCAGGTCAGGGACAGCGTCATAGAACGAAACCAGATCTCTGTCGAGGATGGTTTCGGGGCTGGTCTCTCAGCAGGGACGACTTCTGTTGTGAATAGCCGCGTATCCGAGAACGTTGCCAGCGGTCTTCGAAGTCGTGGCGGCGGCATCTGGGGGGGAATTGTGAATGTGGAGAATTCCTATATTGAGCGTAACCAGATTGCGGCTGAGTCCGATGGTGCAGGTATCCATGCGGTCGAGCTTTCTGTTTCCGGGAGTACATTCTTCAGGAATATCATCGATGGAGACGACGGCTCAGGCGATGGAGACGACGGCTCAGGCGCTGCCATCTTTGTAGGCGATCGTCTCGATCTCGTCAATTCCACCATTTACCAGAACGTGGCCTTCGGCGAGTCTGTGGGCTCCGCCGTCTCTGCCGCTGGTTTTAACGCTGTGCTTAATATCTTCAACTCGACGATCTTGGGCAATTCGGGCGGGACGGCGGTTTTGGTCAATCTTGCTGAACTGAACGTAGAAAGCACCATACTGGCTGACAACGGTACACCGCTACAACAAGTTGGTGGGTTGACTGACACCTTCAATCTGAGCAACAGCATTTTCGGCGGCCCCGACAGTGGTTTTGACACTAATGTCGACAATATTTTTCTCAATGATCCTCAGATGATTGGATTCGGCGACTGGGGTTGTGCGGTGCCGGCTCCTGACGAATGCGTGCCCATGAATCCGCCCATAGCTTCGGGTCCGGCGGTCAACGCTGGCTCCAATCCTCAAAATCTGACGGTCGATCAGCGCGGTGCTGGCTTTCCCCGTGTCTTTGGTGTCCGGGCCGATATCGGGGCTTTCGAGTTGGACGTTCCGGACCTGGATTTTCAACCGGAGCGGCTCGCATTTGGGCCCGTCAGCGTCGGGAATTCGGTGGTTGCCTCCGTGACCGGGAGCAGTATCGGAAGCCAGCCGCTCGAGATTTTGGATGCTGGCCTTTCTTCGGAGGTTTTCGAGATCGTTTCGAACGACTGTGACCCGGCGACCCTGGCGCCGGGAGAGGATTGCGCAATCGAAGTTCGGTTTACGCCCCAAGCAGATGGACAAGAGAACACGACATTGGGCGTATCCTGGCAACCAGCTGCAGATTCGCCGGCCACACTTCAGGAAGGGATATTCCTGGAGGGGCGCGGGACCGAGCCGTTGGTGAGCTTTAATCCTGGGCAGGTCGATTTTGGCGATCTGCGTGTGGATACAACAGCATCGGTCCGTCAGATCATTTTGGAGAACAGCGGATCGGAGTCGCTGGAGATTGGACAAGTAGCTCTTGACGGAGCAAATCCCGATGCCTTCACGTTCGAATCCGACGATTGCAGTAACCAGACAATTGCTCCGGGTGGCAGCTGCCAACTGAGTGTGAGCGCTCATCCGGCGGAAACGGGGCTCAGGGAAGCGCGATTCCGGATTCCATCGAATGCGCGCAGTAGTCCCGATTCGGTCGATCTCCTGGTCAATAGCGTGGAGCCGGTTCTCGAAGTCTCAGCCCGCCCTCTGGATTTCGGACCGGTATTCATCGACCAGCCGGATACCGCGAGCTTGACGGTGCAGAACAGCGGCACGCAGACCCTGGAGATTACCGGCTTCGGGTCTCCCTCCGAACCATTCGCGGTCGAAAGCAATACCTGCATGCCGCTGCCCTTGAGTCTCGCTCCGGGCGAATCCTGCGTAATCGACTTTCGCATGGAGCCCGTGCAGGAGCTTGGTGCCGTTGCCTCCAGCGTCACGATTACAAGCAATGCCGACTCAAGTCCGGACACGATCACGCTTGCGGCGACCATTCGCCCGCTGATCATTCCCGTCATGAGCTCTTTTGCTGGCGCGGTTCTGATTTTGTTGTTGATGATGATCGGGTGGCGACGACTGGCCTAAATCACGGCGGTTGATTTCTGTTTTCAATGGAGTGCCCGGCTCAGCCGGGCGCTCCGTCAGCATCGGTTTTTCTCCCTTTGCTTCATGTCTGCGTTTCCCGTTGGTCCGGTATGACGGGTTGGGTTCCTTCGCGGCAGCATACTATTAGCCTCGTTGCGCAGACACGGGTCTGCTTTGCGCGCGTGGCCTGCCGAACTACCGTATGATTTCCGCCCATGTCGGCTTACTTCGTCATCATCTCCCTGATCGTGGTCGGGCGCTTGCTCGCGCGCTTTTTTCCGCCCAGCGCGCCGGAGGTGCTCAACCGCGTGGTGATCATGCTGTGCCTGCCGGCACTGATCTTCATTCACGTGCCGACGCTGGAGGCCAGCACCGCGTTGCTGCCGCTGGTGATCGTGCCCTGGGCCCTGCTGGCGGTCAGCGTCGGCATTGTTTTGATACTGGCCCGCTGGCTGGAACTCAGGCGCGAGGCGGTGGCCGTGCTGTTGTTGCTGCTGCCGTTGGGCAACACTTCCTTCCTCGGCTTTCCGCTGGTCGAGGTACTGCTGGGCGCCGACCAGGTTCGCTACGCGGTCGTCTACGACCAGTTCGGTTCTTTCCTGATCGTTTGTACGCATGCTTTGTTCGTGCTGGCCTGGTTCGGCACCGGCGAGCGCCCGGCCGTGGGCGATATGGTCAGGCGAATCGTGACCTTTCCGCCGTTCATCGCGCTGGTGGGCGCATTGCTGTTGGGCAATGCCTGGTTCCCGGCCTGGCTGATGGACCTGGCGCACAACTTCGCCGACATGCTGCTGCCGCTTGTGACGCTGGCCATCGGCATGAGTTTGCACCTGCGACTGGTGCCGGAGTATCGCCGGCCGTTAATGATCGGCCTGCTCAGCAAGCTCCTGATCCTGCCGGCCGTGGCGCTGGGCATGATCCTGCTGCTCGATACGCGCCCGGATATCGCACGCGTGGCCCTGCTGGAGGCAGCGATGCCGCCGATGATTACCGCCGCGGCGCTACTCTCGTCGGCCCGCCTGGCGCCGGAGCTCGCTTCCGCGCTGGTGGCCTGGGGCGTCTTGCTGTCGGCAGCCACCGTGCCCTTTTGGTACCTGGTCGGCGCGCAACTGTTATCTTGATGCCATGAACAGGCGTCAACGCAGGCACGTGCACGAAACCTTGCGCCGGGCCACGGCCGAGGCGCACCACGCGCTGGGCCATCATCCTCTCATGCAGCGGCTGACCGGCCGCGATCTGCCTGGCCGAACCGCTGCGAGTCGCGATCGAGGCCCTGGCCATTCCTGACTACGGCAGTGTCACCGCCAGCTTCGGTGTGGCGGTACACGAAAAAGGCGAGCAGAGCCGTGAGCTGGTCAAGCGCGCCGACCGGGCCCTTTACGCCGCCAAGGAAGGCGGGCGCAACCGGGTCGAGCTTGCCGACGGTTGAGTCAGCCGTCGGCCGACACCAGGCGGAACCACTGATCGATCAGGCGAGTGCCGGTTTCCACCAGCGAAAACGCCGACGTGTCCAGGTGCCAGCCGTGAATCAGGCCGCGCAGGGTCGCGTGGAGCAGCTGGTTGGCATCATCGGCGCTCAGCCCCGAGCGCAGCTCACCGGCGCTGCGAGCGGCTTCGAATCGAGGCAGGGTGGCGCCCACCGCCTCGCGTGAGAGCTCGGCCAGCATCCCGACCGGGTTGATATCGGCGAAGAACTCGCAGCGATGCAGCAGGATGGCGTGAACGCGCTTGTACTGCGGGCGCTCGAGTCGATCCAGGGCCTGCAGGCAGGCCAGGCGTATTTCGTCGAGGTGGCCCTCGGCCTGCTGCTCGTCCGGAATGGCCTCGACCAGCTCTTCGAAGGGCATGTGAACCCGCTCGAGCATGGCCTGGAACAGGTCGGCCTTGCCCTCGAAATGCCAGTACAGGGCGCCGCGCGTGACACCCGCGGTGTGGGCGATGTCGCGCAGGGTCGCTCGCGCCACGCCCTTTTCGTAGAAGACCGCCTCGGCGGCGTCGAGCAGGGACTCGCGGGTGGCTTCGGCTTCAGCCTTGGTCCGGCGTGCCATGGACTACGCGCCTCCGGAACCGGGTTCGGCACGCCGCTGCCGGAACCAGTCCGAGAAGTCCTCGAACAGCTTGTAGAACAGCGGTACGAACAACAGCGCCAGGGTGGAGGCGAAGATCATGCCACCGACCACGACGGTGCCGATCTCCTGGCGGCTGTTGGCGCCGGCGCCGCTGGCGATCACCAGCGGGAAGGTGCCGATGATGAAGGTGAACGCGGTCATCAGGATGGCCCGGAAACGCTGGCGAGCCGCCGCCGCGGCCGAGTCGAAGGCACTCATCCCTGATGCGCGGTTCTGGGCGGCAAACTCGACGATCAGGATGGCGTTCTTGGCGGCCAGGCCGATGAGCACCAGCAGCCCGACCTGGAAGTAGATGTCGTTGGGGAAGCCGCGCAGCATGGCCGCCAGCGCCGCGCCGAGCACGCCGAAGGGAATGGCGGTGGCCACGGCCAGCGGCAGGGTCAGGCGCTCGTACTGGGCGGCGAGGATCAGGAACACCATCACTAGGCCCAGCGCAAAGGCCAGGGTGCCGGCACCGGCGGCGGCATCGAGCTGGTAGGCCTCGCCGGTCCAGCCGGGCAGCACGTTGCGGTCGTCGATTTCGGCGTCGAGCACTTCCTGCAAGGCCGTCTTGGCCTGCCCGCTGGTATAGCCCGGTGCGGCGTCGGCCATGATCTTGGCCGCCGAGTTGATGTTGAAGCGGTTGATGATGTCCGCGCCGGAAGTTCGCTCGAGGGTGACCAGGGAACTTAGCGGGATCATTTCGCCGCTGTCCGAGCGCACGAATACCTTGTCAAGGTCCTCGGGCGTGCTTCGGAAATCGCCTTCGGACTGCAGGTTGACCTGCCAGTTGCGCCCGGACAGCGTGAAGTCGTTGACGTAGAGCGAGCCGAAGGTGGCCTGCATGGTCGAGAACACCTGGCCGATCGGCACGCCGGCGGCCAGTGCCTTGTCGCGGTCGACCTCGGCCCGGTAGCGCGGGAAGGAGGTATCCAGCGTGGTGCGCGCGTTGGTCAGCTCCGGGCGCTCGTTGGCGGTGGCCATCAGGCGAGCGGCCAGGGCCTGGATTTCATCGGTGTCGGCATCGCCGCGCACTTCCAGGTAGCCCTCCACGCCGCCGGTCAGCGACAGGCCCTGGATCGGCGGTGGGGCGAAGGAGATGACGAAGCCGTCGGGCATCTGCATGCCCATGCCCATGATGCGTCCGGTCATCGACTGGGCGTCCTGGCCCGGGCCTTCGCGCTCGCTCCAGTCGGCCAGGTTGGCGAAGCCGGCACCGGAGTTGGTGCGCTGGCTCATGGAGATGATGTCGAATCCGGCAAAGGTGGTGAAGTCGTCGATCTCGTCCATCGCCAGCAGCGATTCGGAAAGCTGGTTGCGAAACTCGATGGTGCGATTGAGCGAAGCCGAAGGCGGCAGCGAGTAGGACACCAGGGCCACGCCCTGGTCCTCGGCCGGCACCAGGCCGGGTGGCAGGCGCTGCATGCCGAGCACGGCCAGCACGATGACCAGCGCGAACAGGCCGACGCCGATGGCCGAGCGGCGCAGCAGCCATTCCACGCTCGTCACGAAGCCGTTGGTGAATTTCTCGAACCCGTTGTTGAACCACTGGAAGGGTTTGGACACGTCGCGCCGTTCGCCGTCGAGCAGTAGAGCGCACATCGCCGGCGTGAGCGTCAGGGCGACCACGCCGGAGACGACCACCGACACCGCGATGGTCACCGCGAACTGCCGGTACAGCTCGCCGCTCATGCCGCCCAGGAAGGCGACCGGGGCGAATACCGCCACCAGCACCAGCGTGGACGACACCACGGCGCCGGCGACCTGTTGCATGGTCTTGATCGAGGCCTCGCGCGCTTTCATGTTCTTCTCTTGCATGAGCCGCTCGACGTTCTCCATCACGATGATGGCGTTGTCGACGACGATGCCGATCGACAGGACCAGGCCGAACAGCGTGAGCAGGTTGATCGAAAAGCCCATCGCCAGCATGCCGGCAAAGGTGCCCACCAGCGAGACTGGAATGGCCAGCACCGGGATGAGCGTGGCGCGCAGGTGCTGCAGGAACAGGAAGGTAACCAGCACCACCAGCAGCGTGGCGATGATCAGCGTGGTGAAGACCTCGCGGATCGAGATATCGATGAACTCGGTGGTGTCGAAGGGGACGGCGTAGTCCAGGTCCGCCGGGAAGCGGCCCCGGGCCTCGTCGAGGGCATCGCGCACGCGCTGGGCGGTTTCCAGCGCGTTGGCGCCGGGCTGCAGGTAGATGCCGATCGGCACGCTGGGCTGGCCGTTGTAGGTGGCCGAGAAATTGTAGTCCTGCGCCCCGAGTTCGACCCGGGCGACATCGCCCAGGCGCAGCACGCTGCCGTCGGATTGCGAGCGCAGGATGATGCGTTCGAATTCCTCTGCATCGGCGAGCTGGCCGCTGGTCGATACCGCCATCGTGAAGGCGGTGTCGTCCGGCGCCGGTTCCGCGCCGAGCCGGCCGGCGGCGTACTGCGCATTCTGGTCGCGCACCGCCCCGGCCACGTCGGCCGGGGTCAGCCCGAACTGCGCCATCTTGTCGGGCTTGAGCCAGATCCGCATTGAGTAGTCCTGGCGGCCGAACAGTGAGGCATCGCCCACGCCGGGTACGCGGACCAGCTCGTCGAGCACGTTGAGCAGTGCGTAGTTGGACATGAACAGGGCTTCGTGCGTGCCCTCGGGCGAGTAGAGCACCGGCACCAGCAAAATGTTGGTCGAGCGCGATTCCACCCGTACGCCCAGATCACGGACGGATTGCGGTACCCGGGGCAGGGCAGCCTGCACGCGGTTGTTGACGTTGATGGTGGCCTGGTCGGGGTCGGTGCCGATCTCGAACGACACCGTGATCGTCAGGGCGCCGGAGTCCGTGGCGGTCGACTCCAGGTAGATCATGTCATCGACGCCGTTGATCTCCTGCTCGATCGGCGCGGCCACGGTTTCGGAGATGACCTCGGCGCTGGCGCCGGGGTAGCTGGCCTGGACCACGACCTGGGGCGGCACCACGTCCGGGTAGAGTTCGATCGGCACGGCGCGCAGGGCGGCGACCCCGACCAGCACGATGATGATCGAAATGACCGAGGCGAAGATCGGCCGGTCGATGAAAAATCTGAGCATGATCAGGCCCCGCCCTGCGCGTCGTCGGATTCCGGGTTTGCCTCAACGGGCTGGGCCTCGACGGTCATTCCGTCGCGCAGGTTATTGAGGCCGCTGACAACCACGCGCTCGCCCGACTCCAGCCCGGACAGTACGAGGCGCGATTCGCCCCGGGTCGGACCGAGCTCGACGCTGCGGGCGCTCACCGCGTCATCGTCGCCGACGATGAAAAGCTGCGCCCCGTCCGCGCCCTGCGCCACGGCTTGGCGCGGCACGCTGTAAACCTGCTCGAATGAGCGGGTGGTCATGCGAATGCGGACGAATTGGCCGGGCACCAGTTCGCCGTCGGTGTTGGGGAATACGGCCCGGGCGGAGACGCTGCCGGTGCGGGGGTCGATGGTGGCGTCGGTGAAGTCGACCCGGCCCGGACTGGCGTACTCGCTGTCGTCGGGCAGTTCCAGGCGGGCGGTCTGTTCGGTGTTCTCCCCGCGGCCGCGCATGGCCCGGCGGGCGCGCTGCTGCATCGCCGCGTCGCGCTCGGGCAGGGCGAAGCGCACGTGTACCGGGTCGGTCTGGGTGATGGTGGTCAGCAGGGCGCCGGTGCTGATCAGGCTGCCCTCCGAGACCGTTTCGAGCCCGGTGACCCCCGAAATCGGCGCGGTGACCCGGGTCCAGTCCAGATTGAGCTGTGCCGAAGCCAGTCCGGCCCGGGCCAGCGCGACGCCCGCTTCGGCCAGTTCCAGTGCCGACTGCGCCTGGTCGCGATCACGCTCGCTGACGGCATTCTGTTCATACAGCCCGCTGATGCGGCGCCATTCGCGCTCGGCCTGGTTGTAGGTGGCGCGTGCGTTGGCCACCTCGGCCTCGGCCTGTTGTACGGCAATCTCGTAGCGCCGGGGATCGATCAGGAACAGGTCGTCGCCTTCGGAAATCAGCTGGCCCTCGTTGTAGAGTCGCTCGAGCACGATGCCTTCAACGCGCGATCGCACCTCGACCTCGCGCGAGCCGCGAACGCGACCGGCGTATTCCTCCTCGATCGTCAAATCCACCGGTTCAACGGTCGTGAAGCGGACCGGTGGCGGCGGCTGCTGATCCTCACCCTGGGGCTCGGAGCAGGCGGACAGCAACAGCGCGACCGCAAGCAAGACGGCCAGGTCCCGGGCGCGAGGCCCGTTACGGAAGGAAAACGGCATGTTCGGTTGACTCCGGTCTGATGGGGTTCAGTCGGACGGGCAGGGCGTCCTTCAACAGGCGCGCAATTATACATACATGGATGTATGTTTTGTGAATAAGGCAGCCCCACCACTGTCGTCCCGGAAACGGCACCCCCTTGTCGTCCCGGAAGCTGCGAAAGCAGCTATCCGGGACCTCGCACCCATCGGCGGGCAATGAGCCAGGCCGTGCAGGGCCTTGGCGTGCGAGGTCCCAGCTCTTCGCTACCGCTCCGGCCGGGACGACAGGAACCTAGTCGCCCCGCAAACAGCCCCCTTTCGCCCTGGAAATTGCGCCCTTTCTGTCGCCCCGGAAATCGCGCAGCGATTATCCGGGGCCTCGCACCGATCGGAGTGCACGCCTTTGAAAAGGCCGTTCTCCACGCCTCACGTGCAATTCCTACATCCGTGAACGCTGATTTCCGATCGATCCGAGAATGGGTCGACTGCAACAC
This sequence comes from Wenzhouxiangella psychrophila, assembly GCF_042310375.1. Taxonomy (NCBI): domain Bacteria; kingdom Pseudomonadati; phylum Pseudomonadota; class Gammaproteobacteria; order Chromatiales; family Wenzhouxiangellaceae; genus Wenzhouxiangella; species Wenzhouxiangella psychrophila. Next base: position 43,267 of record NZ_JBHJMQ010000002.1, read on the forward strand.
TTCATTAATGGAGCGTCAGTACTACGTTTACATCCTGACCAATCGATTGCGAGGAACGCTCTACATTGGCGTGACGAACGATCTGATTCGGCGGGTGTGGGAACATCGACAGGGTAGAGTTTCGGGGTTTACCCGCAAATATCGTTTGCGCCGGCTGGTTCATTTCGAAGTGTGTGGTGACATCTGCGCGGCGATCGAGCGAGAGAAACGGCTCAAGCGCTGGCGCCGGGCGTGGAAGTTGGCGTTGATTGAGCAACAGAATCCCGGTTGGCGGGATTTGTTTCCGGAGTTGGCGGAGTCTAATGGGGCTGGTTCGTCAGTGCCTTACTGAGAGGAGCCGTGCAGAGGATTGACGTGCGAGGTCCCGGCTCCTCGCTTCGCTCGGGCCGGGACGACAGCGGTTTTGTCGTCCCGGAAGCTGCGAAAGGAGCTATCCGGGCCCTTGCACCTAACAGCCCCTATGTCGCCCCGGAAATCGCGCAGCGATTATCCGGGGCCTCGCACCCATCGGCGGGCAATGAGCCAGGCCGTGCAGGGCCTTGGCGTGCGAGGTCCCGGGGACGACACGATGTGGGCTAGAACGGCGCGTGGCCGGGTGTGCGGGGGTAGGGGATGACGTCGCGGATGTTGGTCAGGCCGGTGATGTAGTTGAGCAGGCGCTCGAAGCCCAGGCCGAAACCGGCGTGCGGGACGGTGCCGTAGCGGCGCAGGTCGACATACCAGCTGTACGTCTGGGCATCCAGGCCATGCTCGGCCATGCGGCGCTCCAGTACGTCAAGGCGCTCCTCGCGCTGCGAGCCGCCGATGATCTCGCCGATGCCGGGTGCGAGCACGTCCATGGCCGCGGCGGTCTTGCCGTCATCGTTCAGGCGCATGTAGAAGGCCTTGATCTCGTCGGGGTAGTTCTTGACCACCACCGGCGCCTTGCAGTGCTGCTCGGTCAGGTAGCGCTCGTGCTCGGTCTGCAGGTCCAGGCCCCACTCGGCCGGGTACTCGAACTTCTTGCCGGAGGCCTTGAGAATCTCGATGGCCTCGGCGTAGTCCATCTGCACGAACTCGGTCTTGATCAGCTTTTCCAGGCGGGTAACCGCCTCGGGCTCGATGCGCTCGGCGAAGAAGGCCATGTCCTCGCCGCAGCGATCGAGCACGCGGGTGAACACGGCCTTCAGGAACTGCTCGGACAGGTCGGCCAGGTCGTCGAGATCGGCAAAGGCGATTTCCGGCTCGACCATCCAGAACTCGGCCAGGTGGCGGGCGGTGTTCGAGTTTTCGGCCCGGAAGGTCGGGCCGAAGGTGTAGACCTTGCTCATCGCCAGGCAATAGGCCTCGACATTGAGCTGGCCCGACACCGTCAGGAACGCCTCGCGGCCGAAGAAGTCCTCGCCGAAATCGACTTTGCCGTTGTCGGTGTGCGGCAGGTTCATCAGGTCCAGGGTCGAGACGCGAAAGAGCTGGCCGGCGCCCTCGGCATCCGAGGAGGTGATGATCGGGGTATTGATCCAGTAGTAGCCCTGGCTGTCGAAGAACTCGTGAATGGCCTGCATGGTGGCATGACGCACACGGGTCACCGCGCCGAAGGTATTCGTGCGCGGGCGCAGGTGGGCGACGGTGCGCAGGAACTCGAAGCTGTGCTTCTTGGGCTGGACGGGATAGGTGTCGGGGTCGGCGACCCAGCCGACGACTTCGATTTCGCCGGCCTGGATTTCGACCGACTGGCCGCGGCCCTTCGATTCGACCACGGTGCCGCGGCAGCTCAGCGAGCAGCCGGAGGTCAGGTGGCGGATCTCGTCCTCGTAATTGGGCAGGGCCTTGTCGGCCACCAGCTGCAGATTGCCTTGCGTCGAACCGTCATTGAGGTGGATGAAGGAAAACCCGGCCTTGGAGTCGCGCCGGGTGCGTACCCAGCCCTGGACGGTGACTTCGGAACCGACGGCGATTTCGCCGCCGAGCACCTGCTTGATGCTGGCAATCTGCATGGTGTTGAGAATCCTTTTCATTGAAACCGGACGAGCAAGCCGCAATAATACCCAACATGGCAACGGCAACCCAAGAAAACGCAAGCGAATCCGGCATTCTTCTCACTGAATCGGCCGTCGAGCGCGTGCGCGAGTTCCTTGAGCGCGACGGCGGCGTAGGGCTGCGCATCGACATCCGCCGCACCGGCTGCTCGGGCTACGCCTACGACGTCGGCCTGGCGCACCAGATCGAGGCCTCCGACCACGAATTCGAGCAGGACGGCCTGAAAGTCGTCGTTTCCGACAAGGCCATGCCCATGGTCGCCGGCACCACGGTCGATTTCGTCAACGAGGGCCTGGTGCGCGAATTCCGCTTCCGCAATCCCAACGTCACCGGTGAATGCGGCTGTGGAGAAAGTTTTACTGTTGGCAATTAGAAACGGCTCCCGCCCTGAATGCGGAACCACGGAAAGCACGGAAAGCACGGAATTTTTGAAAGAATTTCGGATATCGAGGTGCTGTCGCATCCGGTCGCTCGGATTGTGAACTCCAGAATTTCCGTGATTTCCGTGTCTTTCGTGGTTTCAGTAGGTTTTGTGTAACTGAGCGAAGGGTGTAAAATGGTGGGATTTACCCGCCGGAGCCCGCCAATATGCGTTTGATCGAAGAAGCCCTGACTTTTGACGACGTTTCACTGGTTCCGGATTACACGGAAGTCCTGCCGAACGATGTCGATCTCTCCACCCGCATCACGCGCGACCTGAAGCTCAACATCCCCCTGGCCTCGGCGGCCATGGACACCGTCACCGAGGCGCGGCTGGCCATCGCCATGGCCCAGGCCGGCGGCGTCGGCGTGATCCACAAGAACATGCCCATCGAGCGCCAGGCCGATCATGTCCGCGTCGTCAAGAAGTACGAGGCCGGCGTGATCAAGGACCCGTTCACGGTCGACCCCCACACGACCATCCGCGAGGTCATCGAGCTGACCCGCCGGCACAACATCTCCGGCGTGCCGGTGGTCGACGGCAATGAGCTGGTCGGCATCGTCACCAGCCGCGACATGCGCTTCGAGAAGAAACTCGACGATCCGGTGCGCAACATCATGACGCGCAAGGACAAACTGGTGACGGTGCAGGAAGGCGCCAACCAGGACGAGGTGCTCGAACTGCTGCACAAGCACCGCATCGAAAAGGTGCTGGTGGTCAACGGCAACTTCGAACTCAAGGGCCTGATCACCGTCAAGGACATCCAGAAGTCGCGCGACTTCCCCAATGCCGCCAAGGATTCGGCCGAGCAGCTCCTGGTCGGCGCCGCTGTCGGCACGGGTGGCGACACCGAAGATCGCATCCAGGCGCTGGTTGCCGCCGGCATCGATATCGTCGTGGTCGATACGGCCCACGGTCACTCCAAGGGTGTGCTCGATCGCATCAAGTGGGTCAAGAAGAACTATCCCGACGTCCAGGTCATCGGCGGCAACGTGTCGACCTCGGATGGCGCGCGCGACCTGGCCGAGGCCGGTGCCGACGCCGTCAAGATCGGGCAGGGGCCGGGGTCGATCTGCACCACGCGCGTGGTGGCCGGCATCGGCGTGCCGCAGGTCAGCGCCGTCGCCGCGGCCGCCGAAGCGCTGATGAAGCATGACGTGCCGGTGATTGCCGACGGCGGCATCCGTTTCTCCGGCGACGTAGCCAAGGCGATGGCCGCCGGCGCCTCGAGCGTGATGATCGGCAGCCTCCTGGCCGGCACCGAAGAAGCGCCCGGCGAAGTCGAGCTTTACCAGGGCCGCTCCTACAAGAGCTACCGCGGCATGGGTTCGCTCGGCGCCATGGAGCTGGGTTCCAAGGATCGCTACTTCCAGGCCGAGGCCGACTCCGACAAGCTCGTACCCGAGGGAATCGAGGGTCGCGTGCCCTACAAGGGCCCGATCAGCGGTGTCGTGCACCAGCTCATGGGCGGCGTGCGCTCGGCCATGGGCTATGTCGGCTGCGCGACCATCGAAGAGATGCGGACCAAGCCGCGCTTCGTCAGAATCTCGGCCAACGGCGTGCGCGAGTCGCATGCCCACGACGTGTCGATCACCAAGGAAGCGCCGAATTACAAGCTTGGATAAGCTTGAGGGTTCAGGGTTCGGGGTTCAGGGTTCAGGAAAATAGCGGCTTATGGATATTCATCGTCATCGGATCCTGATCCTCGACTTCGGATCGCAGTACACCCAGCTCATCGCCCGGCGGGTGCGCGAGATCGGGGTGTATTCCGAGATCATGCCCTTCGACGTTGGCGATGAGGCGATCCGTGAGTTCAACGCCAGCGGCATTATCTGCTCGGGTGGGCCGGAATCAGTTGCCCTCGATGAAAGTCCGAGGATTCCGCCAATCGTGTTTGAACTGGGCGTGCCGGTGCTGGGCATCTGCTACGGCATGCAGGCGATGGCCGCGCAATTTGGTGGCGCGGTCAGCCCTTCCGATGAAAAGGAGTTTGGCTACGCCGAGGTGGCGCTGAGCGAGCCGGGCCGCCTGTTCGCCGGCATCGAGGATCGCGTGGCCGACGGCCAGGGCCTGCTCGAGGTCTGGATGAGCCACGGCGACAAGGTCAGCGGCCTGCCGGAAGGTTTCGTGACCACCTGCACGACGACATCCGCCCCGATTGCCGGCATGGCCAACGAAGACAAGCGCCTCTACGGCCTGCAGTTCCACCCCGAAGTGACCCACACCAGCCAGGGCCGGCGCATCCTCGAGCGCTTCGTGCTCGAGATTGCCGGCTGCGAGGCGACCTGGACCACCGAGGCGATCATCGACGATCAGATCGAGCGCGTGCGCGAACAGGTCGGCGAAGACACCGTGCTGCTGGGCCTGTCGGGCGGCGTCGATTCCTCCGTGGTCGCCGCGCTGCTGCACCAGGCCATCGGCGATCAGTTGCTGTGCATCTTCGTCGACACCGGCCTGCTGCGCTACCAGGAAGGCGACGAGGTCATGGCGATCTTCGCCGAGCATCTCGGCGTTCGCGTCGAGCGCGTCGACGCCCGCGATCAGTTCATGGATGCGCTCGCCGGCGTGTCCGACCCGGAAGAGAAGCGCAAGATCATCGGTCGCGAGTTCATCAATGTTTTCGACGCCGCCGCCAAGAGCCACCAGGAAGCCGGCTGGCTCGCGCAGGGCACGATCTATCCCGACGTGATCGAATCGGCGGGCGCGAAAACCGGCAAGGCCAAGGTGATCAAGTCGCACCACAACGTCGGCGGACTGCCCGAGGACATGAATCTCCAGCTGGTCGAGCCGCTGCGTGAACTGTTCAAGGACGAAGTCCGCAAGATCGGCGTCGAGCTGGGCCTGCCCAAATCATTGGTAATGCGCCATCCCTTCCCGGGGCCGGGCCTGGGCGTGCGCATCCTCGGCGAGGTCAAGCCCGAATACGTCGAGCCGCTGCAGAAGGCCGACCACATCTTCATTTCCGAATTGCGGCAGGCCGGGCTCTACGACAAGGTCAGCCAGGCCTTCGCCGTGTTCCTGCCGGTCAAGTCCGTCGGCGTGGTGGGTGACGCGCGCCGCTACGAGTACGTCATCGCGCTACGCGCGGTCGAGACCATCGACTTCATGACCGCCCGCTGGGCCTACCTCGATCACGACTTCCTCGACCACGTCTCACGCCGCATCATCAATGAATGCGACGGCGTGTCCCGCGTGGTCTACGACATCTCGGGCAAGCCGCCGGCGACGATCGAGTGGGAGTGAAGGCAAGCCCTACTTGATCCTCATATCGTTCCTGACGGATTTCACGCCCTTGATGTTGCTGGCAATGTAAACGGCCCGTTCCATGGCCTCTTGCGACGTGACGAATCCGCTAAGCTGCACGATACCCTTGAACGTTTCGACGTTGACTTCGCGGGACTTGACGATTTCATCCTTGACCAGTTCGGTCTTCACCTTGGTCGTGATCCAGGTGTCGTCGATATACTCGCCGGTGCTTTCCTGAGTCTCGCTTCCTGCACAGCCGACAATGGTCAAAAGCAGTATCGCAAGCAGCGATCCGCTGGCTACATTGATCCTGTTCATGGCGTTTCTTCTCCAGATATCGTGAATACTGGATTCGATTCTGGGGCGGCGCCGAGAAATGATCTGTGCGGCGGCGTACACAAGGGCAACGCCACACTAGCCGCGGAAGGACGCTTTAATTCGCCGCCGGTGAACAGCCTGGAAGTTCAGGGATTGGGTTTTGAATCAGTTGAGCGGCAGGCCGAATCAGCCGGCCTGGTCGCCCGAACCTGATCGGCGCATCGCCCAGCGGCTCTGGAGGATGTGCAGCGCGTTGGCCGCCGTCCAGTAAAGCACCATGCCGGACGGGAAGGGATAGAACAGCAGCAGGAAGCCGAAGGCCATCGCCACCAGGAAGATGTTCTGGCGATGTTGCGCCTTTGCGTCCATGGCCGGGGCCGGGGAGAGCTTCAAGGTGGCCAGCGTGGTGGCCGCCAGCAGAACCGGCAGCAGGTTGAAGTGCTCGCCGATCAGCGGCCAGTTGCCGCCGAGGCCGAACAGGCGATCCGGTTCGGCCAGTGTCTCAATCCAGAGAAAGGAAGCATCCCTGAGTTCGAAGGCCTCACCCAGGACATGGAACAGCGCGATGAAGACGGGAATCTGGATGAGCACGATCAACAGCGGTTTCAGCCCGGCCAACGGGCTGACGCCATGGGACTCGTAGAGTTGAAGGATTCGTTCGCTCTGTTCGCCGCCACGATACTGCTGTTTGATGCGCTTGATCTCCGGCTGGATCTGCCGCTGCGCGGCGACAAATTCCTGCTGGCTGGCGAGCACCCGGGTGGCCAGCGGATACATCGCCAGACGCACCAGCACGGCCAGGGTGATGATCGCCAGCCCCCAGTCGGGAACGACCAGGTAGATGGCCTCGAGCAGCCAGAGCAGGGCAAAGCACAGCTGCCGCATCCAGTCCCACAGGCCCGGAAAGAGCACGCGGCTGAAATCGGTGCCGTCACCGCTGACCGCCTGGCGGGATCGCGGTCCGGCGAAGACCAGGAAATCGCGCTCGGCGCGTTCCCCCGCCGCGAGTTCGTCGATGCCCAGATCGATCAACGCCTCGGGCAGGTAGCGCGGCGGCAGTGATGCCGCGGCTGAATCCGGCTGGACGAAGCTCACCCCGCCAATCGAGGCCGGATCGGTCGGTTTCACCAGCAAGGCGAAATATCGGCTGTACAGCCCGGTCCATTCCAGTGATTCGGCCAGGGTCGGCGACTGCGCCGCTTCGGGCAGGTGAACGTCGTCACCGTCCCAGGCGATCGGACGCACGAAGGAGTAGAGCGACTCGGCGATACCGAGGCCGCGCGCCGGCGTCTCGCCGAGTCCCGGCCCGAGCCGCAGCTCGACCGGTCCATCGGCCCGCCAGGGGCGGTTGGAGGGGTTCTCGAAGGTGATTTTCAATTGCAGGCGGTGCGGTTCTCCGAGCAGCTCGACTCGCTGAGACACCCGAATCCCGCCGGACTGCGCAGTGGCGTTCAGTGACAGCGTGTCGTCTTCTGTTTCGGCAACCCGCCAGTCTCCGCGCTCGAGGCCGGGAACGTGAACGCGAAGCTGGCCGGTGGAGGCCCGTGTCTGTTCAGGCGGGCTGAGCAGTGAACGCCACTGGCCGTCTTCGCCGGCGCGGACGAGCCATTGCCCGATGCCGGGCTGGCCGTCGACGAAGCTCAGGCGCTGATGGGCGTCTTCCGCGACCGTGTCGCCGGCAACTGCCACGAGCGGCGTGCAGGCGACCACCACACAGGCAAGAAAGGTTGAAACGACCCGGCGAAACATGGTGCTGGAATGAGGTTTCCCGCGCCGGCCACGGGACCGGCAACCTGGAAGGACCGCTCTCAGGAAGCGTTCCCGGATTTCTCGCGGGATGCGGCCTGGCTCGACCGCGGCTGTTCTTCCGGTGCCGGCGATGCGGTGGACTGATCCTGTTCGGCCGACTTGCGAATGCCGATCAGCTTGAGAAAGCGGTGCCAGTAGAGCTTGAGCGTCAGGCCGATGGCGGCCAGTGCAGCGAGAATGCCCTGCAGCACGGCGCTGCCCGTGCCGGGATCGATATAGGCGAACGCCGATGAACTGGCCAGCAGGCCGGTGATACCAAAAACAAGGGAAACGAGCATCGGGCGACGGTGAAGCATCGATGGCACTCCGGGCTGTGCTTTGCAGGTTCAGGAACCGAAGCGCGGATTGTAGCAAGAATGTAATATGTCGTTCCCGTGAAGGACCCCACGATTTCCCTGTCATTCGAGGAAGCGCATGAGTGAAGTCAGCAGCCCGGTCCCGGCCTCGTTCCGGGATCCGTCCGGATTCGTTTTCCGCCGCGACGGGCGACTGTACCGCCAGGTCAACCGCTCGGCGCAGGAAGATTACGATCTGCTGATCAGCTCCGGCCTCTACGATCGCCTGGTCGAGCGCGGCCTGCTGATTCCCCACCAGGAAGTCGACATCGAAGCGGCGGACCCGGCGCTGGCGTACCGGATCATCGAACCCGAGCCGTTGCCGTTTCTGTCCTGGCCCTTCGAATGGAGCTTCAGCCATCTCAAGGATGCCGCCCTGGCCACCCTGGCGATCCAGAAGACCGCCATCGAGCACGGCATGGTTCTCAAGGATGCCTCGGCCTACAACATGCAATTCCACCGCGGCCGCCAGGTGATGATCGACACGCTGTCGTTCGAGCGCTATCACGAGGGCCGGCCCTGGCAGGCCTACCGCCAGTTCTGCCAGCACTTTCTCGCCCCGCTGGCGCTCATGGCCCGGCGCGACATTCGCCTGGGGCAGCTCCTTCGGGTGCACATCGACGGCATTCCGCTCGACCTGGCCTCGAAGCTGCTGCCGCGCTCCACCCGGCTGCGGCCCGGCCTGGCCATGCATCTGCACCTGCACGCCCGTTTCCAGGCGCGACATGCCGATACGCGCGGGGCAGGGGACGGCGAGCGCAAGGCCGGCGCGCGTGTCAGCCGCACCGGCCTGCTCGGCCTGATCGACGGGCTCAAGAACACCATCTCGAAGCTCGACTGGAATCCCGGCGGCACCGAGTGGGCCGACTACTACAACGACACCAACTACAGCGACAGCGCGTTCGGGCAAAAGCGGGCGATTGTCACGGAGTTCATCGAGACGCTTGCGCCGGCTGCTTTATGGGACCTGGGCGCCAACAACGGCGAGTTCACCCGCCTGGCAACGGCGATGGATATCCCGGCCGTGGCCTTCGATATCGATCCCTCGGCGGTCGAGGCCAACTACCGTCGCGTGCGGCAGGAAAGGGCCGGCGGCCCGCTGCCGCTGGTCATGGATTTGTCCAATCCCAGCCCGGGCCTGGGCTGGGACGAGCGCGAGCGCGAATCCCTGATCCAGCGCGGCCCGGTCGACTGCGTGATGGCGCTGGCCCTGATCCATCACCTGGCCATCTCCAACAACGTGCCGCTCGGGCGCATCGCCGCATTTCTCGCCCGCATCGCACGTGCGGTGATCATCGAGTGGGTGCCCAAGTCCGATAGCCAGGTGCAGCGCCTGCTGCGCTCGCGCGAGGATATCTTCGACCGCTATCACCAGGACGGCTTTGAAGACGCCGTGCGGCAGCATTTCGAAATCGTCGAACGCCGGCAGGTGGCCCAGAGCGAGCGCTGGCTGTACCTGCTTCGCAGTCGCGCCGGCTAGTCCCCGGCTTCTCGCAGACGGAAGCGTCCCAGGGCGACAGCCTGCAGGCGCCGATCCTGGCCGACGCCGATGTCGCGTTGGCGAACCGCGTCGGGAAACTCGAAGCCAAGCACCAGTTCGTCGGTATCGGTCAACCCGGCGGGAATCCGCGCCGTCAGTTTCGTGCTTTCCCGCTCGGTCAGTTCCCAACGCCCGATTTCCTGGTCGGCGATCCGCAGGATGATCCGCTGCCGCGGCCAGTCGTCGCCGTGAATGCTCGGCAGCAGCCAAAGCGACAGCTCCAGCGCCTGCTCGGTCGGCTCGGTCGGGATTTCCAGCGTTGCTTCGTGGCCGTTGTTCCAGACGAGGTTGGGAAACGGCATCGACCAGCCGGCGCCGAGATAGCCCGTCCCGTCCCCCTCCAGGCCCACGTTGGCCACCTCGCCGTACTGATAGACGGGGCGATACACGGCCAGGTCTCGCGGATCGAGGCGTTCATAGCTGTCCGGCGACCCCAGCGGCCCCTTGATTCGCACCGTGCGCAGGGTCTCGTTGTCTTCGTCGTGATACATCGCGTAGTGGCGTGCGCGCGGCTCGGATTCGGATATGGCAAAGACCGACTCGCCCGGCCAGTCGACGTCCAGCCCTTCCTGTTCGACGATGGTTGCCGCCACATCGGTGACCGAGCTCTGGGCCCGTGAAGTCGTCATCTCGCCGCGGCTGTCGCGCGGCTTGACCGCCAGCAGGGCGAACATCCGCTTGGGCGTGAAATCCGGCTCGAAGGCGCCGCCGTGGTCGCTCTGGAGCACGATCAGGCTGTTGTCGTAGAGCTTGCGCTCCTTGAGTGATTCGATGACGGTGGTGACCGCCTGCAGGGTCGCCCGCGCCTCGTGGCGATAATTCTCGCGCGTGTTCGGCAGGGCTTCGCCGGCCGGTGTGCCGTCGGCCCGGGTCACGTAGGGCGGATGGGGCGGCCAGACATGGATGAAATGGTAGGCCGGGTCGGCATCCGCGGCCCGGATGCGCCGGGCATAGCGGCGCAGGTAATCGCGATGGACAAAGGCCTTGGGCAGGGTTTCCGCCCGGTCGACTAGTCGGCGAATGCGCCAGTTATTGTCGTTGTAGACCCAGCCGCGAGCGAGGTGGGGTGTCGCGCGAAACAGCATGATGTCGAGCAGGTCGAGCGCTTCGGCCCCCGCCAGTTCGGATCGGGTTTGATCGATCGTGCCCGGAATGCGATACGCCGCGCTGTGGCGGGTGCCCTGCAGGGACATCATCAGGTTCAGATTGACCCGGTAGCCCATCTCGTGCAGCCGGCTCGGCAGGCCGCTTTCGGCGGCTTCCTTGTGAAACTCGTTGTCGGGAATGCTGCCGTCGAAGGTTCGCCCGAGCAGGATCGACGGAATCGCCAGGTTGGTGTAGGGCGCCGCCGCGGCATTTTCCGTGAACAGGACGAAGCCGTCGAAGACCGACTCGAGCCCCGCTTCGGCGACCAGTTCGGCGAAGACATCGGTCTGGAAGTTGTCGAGCACGATATGGACGACGTTGCGCCCGGTCGAGTGCTGGAACAGGGCTTCGGGTGGCTGCTCGACCTCGGGCGGCTGGGAATGCCAGGGCGAATCCTCGAACGAGCGCGCTGTTTCATAGGCGCCGATGACTTGCAGGGCGATGATCATCAGCGCCGCGGGGACCAGCAGGGTCTTGAGTCGCGTCCTGAATGCGAGGACGGCCAGCGGGACGCCGATCCACAACAGGAGGTCCAGCCAGGCCAGCCGGCCGGTAGCTTGCCAGTCCAGCCCGCGGCCGTCGAGCGCGCCATAGTCGTGCATCAGGAAGGTGCCCTGCGCCCAGACCAGGCCGCCGAGGGCGAGCACGAGCCACAGGTAACGGTCCCGCGCGCCGCCCTTGAGGAGCAGCAGGCCGACCAGCGTCAGCGCCGCCCATAACAGTCCGGCGAGCGGCAGCAGGGTGGGCAGGAGCTCCAGAAAGCCCCGTTCGAATTCTCCCGGATTGCCGCCGAAAATCGTGAAGGGCCCGAACAGGCAAAACGACAGGGCCGGCACCGCCGATACGATCAGAACCGCCGGCAGTCTTCGATTCGGGCCTGCGTATTGCTGCTGGCTCATCGGTTCGGGAATCCTAAAGAATGGTGAGCGTGCCGACGGTCAACACCTCGCCCGACTCCGGGTCCCTCAGGGTGAGTTCGTGCTCGCCGACCGGCAAGTCCGCGTAGTGCGGCACGCGCGCGGTGACGATGCCGCTGCGCACGGTCGTGGGCAACGGTTTGCCGTCGAGCACCAGTTCGGCGCTGTCGGGCGCGCAACCGATTCGGACCCAGAAGGCCGCGCTGCCGTCGGGCTGTTCGTTGAAGGCCTGGCCCTGCGGGGCGTGATCGGGCCCCCAGCGCTCGATCTCGCAGAACACCTCGGATTTGCGGCCGTTGTCGAGGGTGGCCGCCGGCGGCATCGGGCGCACCGTCAGGTGACCGACCCGCTGGGCGACGTTGCGCGCGGTGTCGACCATCAGCAGCTCGTACATGCCCGGTTCGGCGATGACCCGGTCCATGTAGTCCGGCTCGAGGCTGGCGGTAACCACGCCGGGCTCGAAGTGTGTGGCCAGTTCGACGCCGTCGAGCATCAGCCGAGTGGAGCCGGGCACCGGCTCTTCGATGCGTACCCAGAATCCGCCGCGGCCGTTGCCGATGGGATTGAAAATCTCGCCCTCGATGGTTTCCTTTGGCCCCCAGCGCTCGATTTCGGCAAAGGGCTCGAAGCGCAAGTCGGGCATTTCGGCTCGCCGCGGTTCACCCAGGCCCTGGGCGCGGGCGGCGACAGCCAGCAGCAGGCATTCGGTGCTGGCCAGCTGCCAGCCGCCGATATCGACGCGTTCGCCGTCGCGGTGGTCGCGGGCGATGCGCTGGCCGAGCGCCTCCTCCAGGCTTCGGTCGCCGGTGCCGTCGAGGCGCTCGAGCAGCATCCGGGTCGTGTCCTCGTCCGGAAACTCCCGCCGGCAGGCCGGTCCGACGAACTCGATGCCGGCCAGGCTGGCCGCGAGTTCTTGCAGGGCCTCCTCGGCGCGCGGGGAATTGACGGCGGTGGCCAGTGCCGACTCGGCCTGTTTTTCGCAGCCGGCCAACAGGCTCAGTTGCAGGCCGACGAAGGACAGCCCACCCAGTTGCAGCAAGGTTCGACGATGCATCAGCGGCCTCCCAGTTTCCGGTCCAGGTGGTCGGCCATGCGGGCAGCCAGCGCCACGATCGTCAGGGTCGGGTTGGAGAATCCGGCTGCGGGATAGACCGAGCTGCCGGCGATATAGAGATTGTCCCGGTCCCAGACCTGTCCGTCGGGATTGACCACGCCGTGTTCCGGTTGGGCCGACATGCGGGTCGTGCCCATGTGGTGGTAGCCGACACCGACATGCTCGTCGTCAGAAGGCGCATCCCGTCGATCCCACTTCACGCGCGCCCGGTTGCCGGCACTGACGGCTTCCATCCAGCGCTCGAACAGCGCGATGACGGGGCCGAAATCGCTGCGCGGCAGGTGCCAGTGCAGGTTGGGCCGCTTCAGCCCGATTGCGTCGCGCTCGTCAGTGAGCGTGATGCGGCTTTCCGGGTGCGGCGTCGGCGCATTGATCATGCTGATGCGGTAATGCGCGCCCGCGCCGTCGCCGGCGGTCGGGTTGTTCCAGAACGCCGGGGGCAGGACGTCGTCGGGCTGGCTCGACGAGACCAGCAGGCAGGAGTTGGGGCCCGGCGTGCCCGGCTCGGGCGCCATGACGGTCATCAGGTCGTCGCCGGCGAGTTGGCCGCGCTCGTACTGCAGGCCCTCGTCGGCCAGCATCTTGCCCGGCGTGAAGCCGAAATGATCCATGAAGCAGCGCCCGACCAGGTCCGACTGGTTGCCCGGCACGGATTCCTGGTTGAGCAGGAAGCGCGCGTTCTCCACCCCGCCCATGGCGATGACGAATTGCCGGGCGCGGATGTCGCAGCCTTCACCGTCGAGCGTGACCGCCCGTGCCGAACGCACCGTGCCGTCGGACTGCTCTAGGCCGACGACGTTGAGGTTGACGCGGCAGTCGATGTTCTCGTTGTTATCCAGGGCTTCGCGGTACCGCGCCCCGAAACGGGTCGGCGGGCTGAAGCGAAAGATCCGATGGCGAAAGCCGGTGTCGCTCAGATCGAGCAATCGCGCGCGCTGTTCAAGCCGGATGCTGGCCGGGTCGTAGTCCCCGCTGCCGACCTCGCACCATCGGGCCGCCCGTATATACCAGGGCTGCAGCGTGGCGGCTTCGATCGGCCAGCCGGGCAGTTCGCCGGCCGGCTGGTCGCTGAAGTCGCGCTCGTCGAAAGGCCGCACCCAGCCGCCCCAGTGGTTGGAGGTGCCGCCGAGCCAGCGCAGGCGCGAGCCGGTGAGGGGATAGCCCCGGCCGGAAGTCGAGTTGTCGTAGATCGAAGCGGCCTCGCCCGGCGAATCGACGCCGCCGCCTTCGAGCAGCAGCACGCGGTAACCGGATTCGGCCAGTTCCAGCGCCAGCACGATACCGGCCGGTCCGGCGCCGGCGATGGCGACATCCGCCTCCAGTGTGGAAGGCAGGTTCTCCCGTGCGTCGACGATCATGATGACAACGGCTCAAAACACAACAGCGCGCCAGTATACCGGAGGCCGTTTGCCGGGTCGGCCGCTATAATCGCGCCCTTGAGCAACATCTGGCCGGGAGTTGATATTGAGCCCGAACGATAGTGAATGGATGCAGCACGCCCTCGAGCTGGCGCAACGTGCCGAGGCGATGGGGGAGGTGCCGATCGGTGCGGTGCTGGTGGACGCCGAAGGAAAAATCCTCGGTGAGGGCTGGAACCGGGTCATCACCGACGCCGACCCGACCGCGCACGCCGAAGTCGTCGCCCTGCGCGAGGCCGCAAGCGGAGTGAACAACTACCGCCTGCCCGACACCACCCTCTACGTCACCCTCGAGCCCTGCAGCATGTGCGCCGGCGCCCTGGTCAACGCCCGCGTCAGGCGCGTGGTCTACGCCGCAGACGACCTGCGCGCCGGGGCCCACCATTCCATCTTCGAAGTCCTCACCAGCCCTGAACTCAACCACCGCTGCCAAGTCACCCGCGGCGTCCTGGCCGACGCCTCCGCCGAAATGCTGCGCCAATTCTTCCGCAGCCGGCGGTAGCCCATTGTGGTCCCGGCCCGGGAGCCAGGCACTAAGAATGTCGTCCCGGCCTCCGAGCCAGGTCCCAAACATGTCGTCCCGGCCGGAGCGTCAGCGAAGAGCCGGGACCTCGCACTCATCCGATAGCACGGCCTCGCTCACTGCCACCCGCCCCGTGCGAGGCCCCGGATAATCGCTTCGCGATTTCCGGGGCGACAGGGTGGGGACGCTTGTCGTCCCGGCCCCCGAGCCGGGACCTCGCATTCATCCGATCGCACGGCCTCGCTCACTGCCACCCGCACCGTGCGAGATCCCGGCTCAAGGCCGGGATGACACCAAGACCGATGCGGGCGACAAAGTGCGTCGGCGACAGCAAGCATGCTATTATCGAGTAGCATCGCTACCTTAGATCGGGTCCATCCATGGCCGCTACGCAGATCGAATCCAACAAGTTCAAGCGCTATCGCCAGCGCCTGAAGGCGCGTGGCCTGCGCCAGATCCAGCTCTGGGTGCCGGATACCTCGCAGGCCGGTTTCGAACGCAAGCTCGAGAAGCAGCTACGCGCAGTCGAGGCCGGCACTGACGATGATGAGTCGCTGGACTTCATCGAACAGGTTGCCGACTGGGAAGACTGATGCGGCGCGGCGATATTGTCACCGTGGCCGCGCCGGGTGACTATGGCAAACCTCGGCCGGCAGTCATCATTCAGGGCGATGTGCTGAACCACGCCAATCCGCGAAGCACCATCGTTGCCTTAATGACCAGCACCCTCCGCGATGCGCCTTTGCTGCGTCTGACTGTCGAACCCCGTCCGGATAATGGCCTGCACAAAGTTTCGCAGGTTCAAACCCACCGGCTGGTCACCGTGAGAACCGAGAAAATCAGCGACCCAGTCGGGCGCCTCAGCGATCAGGAAATAGTCCAACTCAACCGCCTGCTTGCCCTGGCGATCGGACTGGCGTGACATTCTTGTCGTCCCGGCCCCCGAGCCAGGCACCAGGAATGTCGTCCCGGCCTCCGAGCCGGGACCTCGCACCCGCCAGCAAACTGTCGTCCCGGCCCCCGAGCCGGGACCTCGCACTCATCCGATAGCACGGCCCCGCTCACTGCCACCCGCCCCGTGCGAGGCCCCGGATAATCGCTCCGCGATTTCCGGGGCGACAGAACCAAAAAAGCCCCGGCCACTAAGCCGGGGCTTTTTCATTCCGCCCTGCACCCACCAACCCTGGCGCAAAGCGCCAGCCCCCACCCGGATGCCGAGCCACTTGTTGTCCCCGAACCCCGAACCCCGAACCCCGAACCCCACATAGTCATCAGTGCTACCATTTCGGGCTCTGTGCAACTCAAGTACGAGGAAAGACGTGAACAAACCCCTGAGTCTTTTGACGCTGGCGATTGCCGCCAGCCTGCTGATGGCCTGCTCCGAGCAGGCGCCGCCGCCCCCGGAAGCCCCCGAGGCGCCCGAAACCGCCGAGGCCGAAGCCCCGGAAGGCACCGAGATGGAAACTGAAGCTTCGTCCGAATCCGAAAGCACCGGCGACAACCCGCTGCTGACGGAGAACGACCTGCCTTACGGCATGCCGCCGTTCGACAAGATCGAGTCCGAGCACTTCCAGCCGGCTTTCGAGGCGGCGATGGAAGAGCACATGGCCGAGGTCGAAGAAATCGCGAACAGCGACGAGGAGCCGACCTTCGAGAACACCATCCTGGCGATGGAGCGCGCCGGCCTTACGCTGCAGTACATCGGCCGCGTGTTTTCCAATCTGAACGGCACCGTCACCGACGATACGCTGCAGGAAACCCAGCGCAAGCTGGCGCCGAAATTCTCGGCCCACAGCGACGCGATCAACCTCAACCCGGAGCTGTTCGAGCGCATCGAAGCGGTCTACAACCAGCGCGACGAGCTGGATCTGAGCCCTGAAGGCCTGCGCCTGGTCGAGGAATACCACAAGGACTTCGTCCGCGCCGGCGCGCAGCTCAACGACGAAGAAAAGGAAGAGCTCAAGAAGATGAACTCCGAGCTCGCCGAGCTGACCACGCAGTTCAGCCAGAACGTGCTCAAGGAAGTCAACGACTCGGCCGTGGTGTTCGACAGCCGCGAGGCCCTGGCAGGCCTGAGCGACTCGCGTATCGAGGCGGCCGCCGATGAAGCCGCCGATCGCGACCTGGAAGAGGGCAAGTACGTCATTACCCTGGTCAACACCTCGATCCAGCCGCCGATCGCCGAAATGGAAAACCGCGACTCGCGCGAGAAGGTCAAGAAGGCCTCCCTGGCGCGCGGCGCACGCGGCAACGAGTACGACAACACCGGCGTCGTCGCCGACATCGTGCGCCTACGCGCCGAACGGGCGCAGCTGCTGGGCTACGACACCCACGCCGACTACGTGCTCGAGGACCGCACGGCGCAGACCGTCGAGGCCGTCAACGGCATGCTCGGCGAACTGGCCCCGATCGCCGTGGCCAATGCCCGCCTCGAAGGCGAGGACATCCAGGAGATGATCAACGAGTCGGAAGAAGAGCCTTTCGAGCTCAAGTCCTGGGACTGGTTCTACTACGCCGAGCAGGTCCGCCAGGACCGCTACGCCTTCGACGAAGACCAGATCAAGCCCTACTTCGAGATGAACACCGTGCTCGAAGACGGCGTGTTCTACTCGGCCGAGAAGCTGTTCGGCATCACCTTCGAAAAGCGCCCGGACCTGCCGACCCAGCATCAAACCGCCACCGCCTGGGAGGCCTTCGAGGCCGACGGCACGTCGCTGGGCATCGTCATCATGGACTTCTACGCTCGCGGCACCAAGCGCGGCGGCGCCTGGATGAACTCCTACCGCCTCAATTCAGAGCTGCTGGGCGGCCACCCGGTGCTGGGCATGCACCTGAACGTGCCCAAGCCGCCCGAGGGCGAGCCGACCCTGCTGACCTGGGACGAGACCACCACCATGTTCCACGAGTTCGGTCACGTGGTGCACGGCCTGTTCTCGGACGTTGAATACCCGACCTTCGCCGGCACCAGCGTGCCGCGCGACTTCGTCGAATATCCCTCGCAGGTCTATGAGATCTGGGCGGCCTGGCCGGAAGTGCTGGCCAACTACGCCAAGCATTACGAGACCGGTGAGCAGATCCCGCAGGAACTGCTCGACAAGGTGATCGAGGCGCAGAAGTTCAACGAAGGCTTCGCCACCACCGAGTACCTGGCCGCGGCCATCATCGACCAGGCCTTCCATCAGCTCGGCCCGGATGAAACCCCGGCCGCCGACGCGGTGATGGACTTCGAAGCCAGCGTCCTGGAAGAGCACGGCCTGGACTACGAGCCGGTGCCGCCGCGCTACCGCACGCCGTACTTCTCGCATTCCATGGGCGGCTACGACGCCGGCTACTACTCCTACATCTGGAGTGAAGTGCTGGATGCCGACAGCGCGCTGTGGATCAAGGAAAACGGCGGCCTCGACCGCGAGACCGGCCAGCACTACCGCGACACCATCCTCTCGAAGGGCGGCAGCAAGGCGGCCATGGACCTGTACCTGGACTTCGCCGGCCGCGAACCGAGCATCGAACCGCTGCTGGAACGCCGCGGGCTGGTCATCGACGACGAAGGCTAATAAAAGTGTCGTCCCGGCTCCCGAGCCGGGACCTCACACCCGCCTAGAGAAGTGTCGTCCCGGCCGGAGCGTCAGCGAAGAGCCGGGACCTCGCACTTTGAAGCCGGCACGGCCCGACTCACTGCCACCGGCGATGTGCGAGGCCCTGGATAATCGCTCCGCGATTTCCGGGGCGACAGAACAAAAAAGCCCCGGCCACTGAGCCGGGGCTTTTTCATTCCGCCCGGCGATTCAAATCCTGTCGTCCCAAGCATTAGTTTGGCCCCACCCGTCTAGAGGTGTCGTCCCGGCCTTGAGCCGGGACCTCGCACACTTCTTCTGGCACGGCCCAACTGAGCGCCTGATGAAAGTGACCACAAAAAGGGTTACAATTAAGTCATGGCTACAGAACACAACATCAACCTGAAAGACGCCAAGGCACGCCTGAGCGAGCTGGTCAGCCGGGCCGAGACGGGTGAGGACACCACCATCACCCGGCACGGCAAGCCGGTCGCGCGTATATCGGGCGCCCGGCGTGAACTCAAGCCGATCGAGATCGAACGCCTGCGCGCCCTCACGGACTCGCTGCCCGCCCAGGAAGAGAAAGCGGGGGAAACGATCCGGGCCATGCGAGACCAGTCCCGCTATTGAGCTACTACATCGACACCTCAGTGTGGGTTGCCGCCCTGACTAACGAACAGGCGACAGCAGCCGTACAGGCCTGGATTGCCGAACGCGAGCCCGGTCAACTGCACATCAGTGACTGGGTGGTAACCGAGTTCTCCAGCGCGATCGCCATCAAGCTGCGGACCGGACAACTGAACCCGGAACAAAGGGCCAGCGTCCGCACGGCCTTCTTCAGCCTGGTCGAGTCCTCGACGCTGGTGGTGCCCATGGCCCGTGATGATTTCCGCACAGCGGAACACTACTGCAGTCAACCCGAGACGGGGATCCGGGCCGGTGATGCCCTCCACCTGGCGGTCTGTGCCAACCATGGCTTGACGATGGTGACCCTCGACAAGCAGCCCCTGCAGAGTGCCGGTACAGCGCTGGGAGTGGCCACGCTCTCACCCGCCTAGAAATGTCGTCCCGCCCCCCAAGCCGGGACCTCGCACCGACCTAAACTGTCGTCCCGGCCCTCGAGCCGGGACCTCGCACTTTTACGCTGGCACGGCCAGACTCACTGCCACCGGCAATGCGCGAGACCCCGGATAATCACTAAGCGATTTCCGGGGCGACATACTTTCGAAACGACAAAACGACAAATCCACGCGCTTAACTACCATCGCAATCCTTTAAATCACCCCCCGACTGGTTACAATAGCCCCCGGCGCCGAGGTGGCGGAATTGGTAGACGCGCCTGGTTTAGGTCCAGGTGGGGCAACCCGTGGAGGTTCGAGTCCTCTCCTCGGCACCAGGATAGACAGAGGGGCAAGAAAATCTCGTTTGAGCAAGGGGTTCCGGGCACCACGAGCGTGCGCGGGGCGGCGTTGCGCCTGCGCAATTCGCCGTATAGACTGAGGGCGTTCAATCTTGAACGCCCTTGACAACGCGAAAATGAGGCCTTTGGGAACACCCAAGGCGGTAGCGTGCCCGAATCCCCTATCGATCTCGACACCCGTTTCCGGCTCCTCCGGGCGCTGGAAAATGACCCCAATATCTCCCAGCGCAACCTCGCGCAGGAGCTCGGGCTGAGCCTGGGCAAGGTAAATTACTGCCTGCGCGCCCTGATCGACAAAGGCTGGGTCAAGGCCGGCAATTTCCATCGCAGCGAAAAGAAACACCGCTACCTCTACAAACTCACCCCGGCCGGCCTCTCGGAAAAGGCCCGAATCACCAACCGCTTCCTCAAGCGCAAGATCGCAGAGCACCGGGCGTTGACGGAAGAGATCGAGCGGTTGCGGGGAGAAGTCGGAGCGGTGAAAGAATAGTTCGAATTTTGTTCGCTCGTTTGCTTGTTTGCTCGTTCGCTTGTTCGATGGCAACCATATCCAGATTTCAGGATCTCGAGGCCTGGCAAGATGCCCGGGCACTGGTTCGACAGGTTTATGCCCACACCAGGGAAGGGACTTTCAGTCGAGATTTTGGACTACGCGACCAGATTCAGCGAGCCGCGGTGTCCATCATGGCTAATATTGCAGAGGGCTTCGAAAGGAAGAGCCGAAAAGAATTGAGCCACTATTTACGCATCGCCAGGGGCTCCTGCTCCGAGGTCCAATCCCACCTGTACGTTGCTCTGGATGTGGGCTTCATCAACCAGCAGGAGTTCAAGGAACTCGAAGCCCAGACCATCAAGGTGGGCAGCAAGATAAGCGGCTTCCAGCGCTACCTGAAACGGGACAATGGCCCCAGCGCTTAACGAGCCAAAAGGCAAGCGAGTGAACGAGCAAACAAGCGAACAAGGAAACAAGCGAACGTGTTCAAAGTAACCATCTTCGGAACCGGCTACGTCGGCCTCGTCACCGGCACCTGTCTCGCCGATGTCGGCCACCACGTCACCTGCGTGGATATCGACCAGGACAAGATCGACCAGCTCAATCGGGGCAAGATCCCGATCTACGAGCCGGGCCTGGAGGAAATGGTCGAGGAAAACCACGATGCCGGTCGCCTGCAATTCACCACCGAGGCGGCGGAGGCGGTGGCGCAAGCCGAGGTCATCTTCATCGCCGTCGGTACGCCGCCGGACGAGGACGGCAGCGCGGATTTGAAATACGTGTTGCAGGTCGCGACCACCATCGGCGATCACCTGAAGCAACCGGCAATTATCGCCAACAAGTCCACCGTGCCGGTGGGTACGGCCGATCGGGTACGCGAGACGGTCCAGGCCCGCCTGGAAGCCCGCGGCGAGGCCATCAATATCGACGTCGTCTCCAACCCGGAATTCCTGAAAGAAGGCGCCGCGGTCAAGGACTGCATGCGTCCAGATCGCATCGTCATCGGTACCGACTCGCAGCAGGCAGCTAAAACGCTGCGCAAGCTCTACGCGCCGTTCAATCGCAACCACGACCGTCTGATCGTCATGGACGTGCGATCAGCCGAACTGACCAAATACGCCGCCAACGCCATGCTGGCGACCAAGATCAGCTTCATGAACGAGATCGCCAACGTGGCCGAACGCGTCGGCGCGGATATCGAGATGATCCGCCGCGGTATTGGCTCGGACCCGCGCATCGGTTGGCATTTCATCTACCCCGGCGCCGGATTCGGCGGTTCGTGTTTTCCCAAGGACGTCCGCGCGCTGGCCAGTACAGCTCGCGAGCACGGTGTCGAACCCGAGATGATTCGGGCGGTCGAGTCGGTCAACGATCGCCAGAAGCGCCGCCTGTTCGAGATGATCTGTCAGCACTACGGCGGCCCCGAAAAGCTGGCCGGCAAGCGTTTCGCCGTGTGGGGCCTGGCCTTCAAGCCCAACACCGACGACATGCGCGAGGCCTCCAGCCAGACTCTGCTGGCCCTGCTGTGGGAGGCCGACGCCCACGTTCGCACCTTCGACCCCGAAGCCATGGAAGAAGCGCACCGGATCTTCGGCGACCGCGACAACCTGGAATACTGCGACAGCGCCGAAACCGCCCTGAGCGGCGTCGACGCGCTCATCATCATCACCGAATGGAAGCAGTTCCGCAGCCCCGATTTCGAAAAGCTCAAGCAGCGACTGGCCGACCGCACCGTCTTCGACGGCCGCAACCTTTTCGAACCCGAAGAAATGGAACAAGCCGGCCTCGCTTACTACGGCATAGGCCGAGGCCGCAGCGTAACCCGGAACTCGTAATCCAGAAGCCGCAGCTGGAAGTCGTAGCTTTTAAGCTACATTCCTGTTAAAATGCAGTTGTACCGCTACCAGCGAAGGGATGGAACCGTCCCGTTTTCCGAATGGTTGAACGGAATCCGAGACAAAGCCGTACAGGCGCGTATCAGATTCCGTTTGGCAATTGACTATCTGCGGGACTGGAAGGAGAGACAGAAATGAGCAATGCAGCCATTTCTCACCACGAAGCTGAGTTGGACGAATTGAGATCGGACCCGGAACTGGCGGCAGAATATCTCAAGGCTGCCATGGCCTCGCTCGATGATCCAAACGACCGCGCCGCGGGCCTTCTTGCGCTGCGAACCGTTGCAGAAGCGTATGGCGGGTTGGGCGCTGTGGCAGAAGAAGCGGGTATCAATCGTGAATCTCTTTACCGAGCGCTTTCCCCAAAGGGAAACCCGACACTGAAAACATTGCTGGCCGTGCTCAAGACCGTGGGCATGCGACTCTCCGTCGAACCGCGGAACCGCGCTGCCTGAAGTAAATCAGCTAGCAAGTCACGCTAATAGCTGTATGCCCGTGGTCTGTAGCCCGTAGTCAGTGAGCCTATGAACAGTACAGACCACAGACCACAGACCACAGACCACGCGCCCTTGTGTTCTATCATCATCCCGGTCTACAACCACTGGCACCTGGTGCCGACGCTGCTGGATTGTCTGGCCCGGCAAACGCTGCCGCAAGACGCGTTCGAGACGATGCTGGTCGACAACGGCTCGGAGGTCTTCGAGCCGCCGGAATCATTGCCGGCGAACGCAAGGATTATCACCTGCGAGACCCCGGGCTCCTACGCTGCACGCAACCGTGGCATCGAAAAGGCCCGCGGCGACTGGCTGGTTTTCACCGATGCTGACTGTCGCCCGCGACCTGACTGGCTCGAGAACCTGATGGCCGCCACCAACCAGCTGACAGACAGGGGTGGGCGCGGCCTCCAGGCCGCGAACAAGCGAACAAGCGAACAAGCGAACGAGCAAACACTGTTGGCCGGCCCAGTCGAGATGGTCCCCCAGAACGACCCACCAAACCGCTGGGAAATCTACGACCTGGTCCGCGGCATTCCGCAGGTCTGGTACGTAAAGCGCGGCTATGCGGCAACCGCCAATCTGGCAGTGTCTGCCGCCCTGATGGGCCGCCTGGGCGGCTTTGACGCGGCGCGAATGTCAGGCGGAGATGCCGAATTCTGTCGCCGGGCCGCGGTGCAGGGCGCAAGTCTGGAATACATTCCGGGTGCCATCGTTGAGCACCCGGCCCGCAGCACGCGGCCCGAGTTGGTCGCCAAGCTGCGTCGTATCAAGGCCGGCCAGGTTGGCCGAGGCGACTGGCGCCGCCGCCTGCGCACCTTCCTGCCGCCGGTGATCGAGAGCTGGAAATACCTGCGGGCCACCCGCTGGCCGGTCGGCTACCGCCTGAGGGCTATTGTCGTTCAGCTCAGCCTGTGGCCGGTCGAGATCGGCCAGGCGCTGCACTCGAACCCAAGCAACCGTTGAATCGAAGGGGCGCATCAACTATTTTGTGACTCTGCTGGCACTGAAACACCCTGGGGACAAACGTGAAACCGTTAGGGGGCTTTAGTATGGCCGTACCATCCGATGCAAATTGGCAACAATGTGAATCTGGACTACTCCTGCCGGAGCAGCCCAGCCAGAACAAGAAGAACGGAAAGCATCCCGTTCCAGTACCCCCCGGAGAAGACGCAATGGACCCTGATTACGGCAAGGCGCCGTCGGAAGGCGGGCCTGTCCCGTCGATTGGCCGGCCCGAAGAACTGGGCGTAGCCAGCCCCTTCGACGAAAATGCTGTGGCCCTGAAGGATCATCTGAGCCGCATCGGCCTGTCCGGTGATGCTCCGACGCTACACGCGGTCAAAGGGGAAGATCCGCAAGCGCTGTCCGACTGGCTTGAAAAGTATCCGCAAGGCCACTGTCTGGTCTTCTGGCGCAGCCCCGTCGCCGCCGTGGCAAGAGCCATGGCCGAAGGCGTCGCGCCGGACGAAGCATTGAACCAATGGCTTGGCCAGGCCGAAACATTAATGGGGGCCGTAAGACGGAACCGCCGCCGCACCACATTGGTGGAAAGCTCGATGGCCCAGGCTCACCCCGGCATGCTTGCCGAGCGCCTTGCTCAGCGCCTGGCGCTTTCCCTGTCGACCTCGTCGAATATCACCGGTCCTTCAGAAGATCTGGACCCGATCGAGACTTTGATTGCCGAACGCACGGTCGTAACCAACGCGTTGGCTCACCGAATCGCCCAGGAACTGGAAGCAACTGCACTGCCCTTGGGGGCTGGCAAGGACGACCTTCTGCCCGATCCACTGACTGCCTGGCAGTCGCACCGCACGCACGAAAAGGTGGTGCGCGCAGATTATGAGCGAGTGAGATCGGAGAACCGCGAATTGCGGCAGGAAAGGCAGGCGCTCAAGCGGCAGCTTGACGAGCAAGAGGCGAGCAGTGGCTCGAACCAAGCCCGCGATCAGCTCGAACTGAAAGAAGAGAACGACCTGCTACTTCAGCAACTGCACAACGTACAGGAAGAGCTGGAGTCGTATTACCTCGAAAGCCGCGAGCATCAACAGAAGTACCAGAAAGCCGAATCCGAGCGCAAAAAGCTGGAGCGAGAGTGCAACAGCGCCCTGCAGAGAGCCGGGATGCTTCAGAACAAGATCGACGCCATGCGCAAGTCGCGCTCCTGGCGCCTCACCAAGCCGCTTCGTGCCGGCAACTTGCTCAAGCGCAAGAAGGCCAAGTGAGTAAGTAAGCAATGGACTGGATCGAGGATCAGCTCAATCACGCACGGACGCCGGAGACCATCGTGCACCTCGGCGCCGGTCTGTGTCGGGAGTTGCCGCACTACGTCAGCTCGGGTGCAGGGCGTATCGTGCTGTTAGAACCTAATCCTGAAGCGCTGCCCGAACTGAGACAGCGTACTTCGGGCCATGACGACGTGGAAGTTCTCCCCATGGCCGTCAGCGCCGAAGAGGGAAAGAAAGCCCTGAGGATCTATAACTACCCGGACCTTTCCAGCCTGCGAAGACCTACCGGCCTGTTTCAACTATTGCCCGGGCTTCAGCAGACGCGCCAGGCAATCGTCGACGTCATCCGTGCCGACAAGCTGCCTGCCCAACTGGGCCTGGAGGGTAGCGAAGACAACTGGCTTGTAATCGACACGCCCGGAGAGGAATCGGCAATCGTCAGCGCGCTGGCGCAGCACGCGCAGCTCCACCATTTCGATCGCATCATCATTCGTGCGGGGGCCGATATCTACTACGACGGAGCGGCAACGGCCGAAGAACTCGCTGGCAATCTCGAAAAGCTTGGCTATTACCGCGAGGGTGCCGATGACAGTGCCGACGGGGACTGGCCGCGTAGCCATCTTCGCCTCAACGCAAAGGCAATTGAGTGTCGCCGCCTGCGACGAGAAAACGAATTCCTCGCGCAAGAAAACAAGCGGTTGAAGGAGCAGACTAAAAAGCTTACCGAAAAGCTGCAGGTAGCCCGCAAGCAAAAGGAAGAACTCGAAGCCAAGTCAGCGGACCTTAACGCTCGATTGGAACAGCTTGATCAGCAACCGCGCACGGCGGAACTGCTCGCCGGGCTTCAAAAGACCCTCAGTCGTGAAATCCACCAGTCCCGGGTTCAGATCGAATCCTATATGGCCCTGAACAAGTACCTGGACTATGGCGAATTCACGCCAGCCCTGCACGGCTGGACAATCAGTCCGGACCTGGCCGTGTATCTTGTCGAGCTTCTGGAAAACGAGAATTATGATCTGATCATCGAATTTGGTAGTGGCAGTTCAACGGTTCTATTGGCTCAAGCGGTGGAACAGCGAGCCACCAAGATACCGAGAATTGGCCAGCTCATCAGCCAGCTCTCATTGCAGGGCCGAGACAGTGACCAGGGGTATGCCAGACCTCTCTCCGTACAGCGAGAGAGTGCTGCCGGAGAGGTGCCAAATCGCGTTCTGGCCTTTGAGCATAGTCGCAATTATTTGGAGAAAACCGAAAACCTGCTCAGCAAGTCAGGCGTTGGCCATTTCGTGGACCTGGAATACTCGCCGCTCCGTGACTTCGAATGGGGCGATCGGGAGTATTTATTTTATCACTGCTCCGACTCGCTGGAAAGGGCCGCCCGAATGCTACAGAGAAAGGAGGCGAAAGTGCTTGTCCTGGTAGACGGACCACCGGGTAACACAAATTCACACACAAGGTTTCCGGCGCTTCCCATCCTTCTTGAAAATTTCTCCAGGCACGAGCTGCATGTGGTGCTGGACGACTACGAACGAAAGGAAGAAAAAGAGATTGTAGAAATGTGGCAATGTGAACTAGAAAGGCGATCACTTGAATATGATACCCAGGTCCTCTCGCTAGAGAAGGGCTGCTGCTTTCTTCGCATTAATCAGGTTTAATACGTAGGTAATCTAGGTAGAACACGTTCAATGCGGTCTAAGCGAGAACTACAACGCGCGCTGGAGGAGGTCGGCAACATCGGAGCGCTCCGGTACCTGCTCGAGCGCGAAGAGGTTGCCGGGGAAGGCTCGGAAATTCGTGTGCCGGGGAACAATGGGTCCTGGAAAAAATCAGGATGTCAGGAGTCCCTGGCTTCCCTTAGCAGGGACAGAGGGGGCGACCGATGGCATTCCTGGAGCCTTGCTGAGGGTGTGGAAGTGCTTCCCTATGGTGTGCTCCGGCTCCCTGAAGGCTCCGGTCGACTCTTCGCAAGTTCGCGAATCCTGCGGCTCGAGCCGAATTCAGTCTACGAAGTTCACTTCAAGTACAACTGCCAGAACCCTGCCGCCGAAATCTATTTGACGATTACTCCGGATGATGCAACAGCTAAGGCAGATTATTTTAGCGAGAACTGTCTGCCTGTTCCGGTCTCTCGGAGCGGGTACAACGATACCGGCGGTCAAGCACTCTATTTTCGCACGGGCACCAAGCCGGAACTCGTTACCGTCAATCTGTGTAGCAAGACCCAGGATGCGGCTCTCCTGGCTGGTATCGAGGAGCTTGAGCTCGTAAAAAGCGATCAGCCGCGTGCAGCTGTACATTTCGACGACGAGAGATACTGCCATGTTTTTGCCTCACTAGCCTCGATCCCTGAAAGAGTGAGTTGTCTTGAGCGAACTGTCCGTAGCCTTTATGATCAAGTGGATGTGGTTCGCGTTTTTCTCAACGAATATCCCGATGTTCCCGATTTTCTGAAGAACGATCCCAAGATCCAGGTTGCGCGGTCGCAGATTTTTGGAGACCAGGGCGATAGCGGAAAGTTCTTCTGGTCAGATTCGACAGAGCCGGGTGTTCAGCTGATCTGCGACGATGACCTTGAGTACCCCCCTGACTATGCGGAGAGAATGACCGAGTCCCTCAAGCGGTACGATTGGCAATGCGTCGTCGGTGTACATTCGGCGCTCCTGAGGCAGCCGATCACTGACTACTATCATCAGAATCAGCGCCGAGTTTGGCATTTCAGGAATGGGCTTTCAGCCGACAGATTCTGCCATGTCCTTGGAACCGGCACGGTCGCGTATCACAGTGAACATGTGCGCATCAGTCGACATGACTTCGCGTATCGAAACATGGCTGACATCTGGCTTGCCAGGATCGCTGCCAACCGTGATATCGGATTGGTTGGATGTGCTCGCCCGCACAACTGGCTGCGACAGTTAGATACAGACGGTCATAGTATATATGAGCATTCGACAGGTGCCATAGAAGCTTGCACAAATACTGGTGAAATACAGACAGCGATTTTAAAGAATTGTCGGCCATTGACGATTCCAAAGCGCGTATTGTCAAGGCCAAAGGTGGTTTTGGGGATCAAAACGTACGATCGCGTTGGCTACCTGCGAGACTGTATCGAGAGTTTTCTCAAGACACGCAGCCTTGATTTCCAATGGGTTTTGATTGTCGCCGATGATGGCTCGACAGATGGTACGAAAGCCTATCTCCGGCAGCTCGAGCCCGACGTTGAACTGCATGTGATCGAGAACTCACGCAGGTATGCAGTTGGCCAATCTAATACGATTTATGAACTCGCTCAGTCAATAGGGTTCGACTATGGCTTTAACGTCGATGACGACCTGATCTTTACAAAGTCAGGTTGGGACAAACTCTACATAAACGCTATTGAAAAGAGTGGATACTCTCATCTCGTTCACCGCCATATTCGGCATGCGAGGAATCTGCTCTCCAATCAGGAAAACGCGGGGGATTTGCCAGATCCCGTTCACGATCCCTCACTGACCTGCGTTGCCCATGGTGATTCCCATTTCGATCTGGGCACGGGAAGTCTTGTCACCTTTACGCCAGAAACCCTGGAGAAGGCCGGTTTTGCGGATGAGGCGAATTTTCCCATCCGTGGGCAGTGGCACGTGGACTACCATATTCGCTGCGCTCGAGCCGGCTGTAATGAAGTTGAGCATCTTTTCGATGCCCTGGGTAGCAATAACTATCTGGAGATACAGAACTACCTGAGCGAGGATTACCGCTGTGCAATTCCCTGGGGCGAGGAGTACAAGAAAACGAAGGATCCGGAGGAGCTCGAGAGACGAATGAAGGTTATGGCCGACGTCTCCCGAATCTACGTGCCACCACCAAGGCATGAAAAGAGCGCCGGGTTCCAATTGGGTCAAGTATGGGTAGATAAAGTCTATGTTCTGAATCTTGACCGGCGTCAGGATCGTTGGAAAGCGATCTCGGAGTCAGCTGCAAAGGTAGGGGTTCCTATCGAGCGATTTTCTGCAGTCGATGGGGCCGATCCCGAGGTGCGAGCAAGATACGAGGAATACGCGCGGCGACCATTGGTTTCCGTACCAGACGATATTCGGATTGATAATACGCGTGATTTGAGGTCTCCGGCCGCTCATCATATGGCGAGAGTGGCCTTCTTCGAACAAAAGCACAAAAGAAAGGCAATCGGAAGCCCCGGAGCCTGGGGTTACCTTTGTACAATGATCGCAATCCTGAGGGACGCAATCAGTTCGGGCTATGAAACGATCCTGGTTCTGGACGATGACTGCCTTTTCCACAGGGATATGCAACGCCTTGTTGATGATCAATCCAGAAGCTTGCCGGAAGACTGGTTGTTATGGCAGCTGGGTGCGCTTCAATATAACTGGGCTGAGAATGCTATAGATTGGCGGGAGCCGCACTTCTATTCATGCAACGGTACGAGTGTTGGTTCTCATGCAACAGTATTGAGGGCCGAAGTGTTGCCCTTGATCCTTAATGAATGTGAAAGGCTGGATCTTCCGTATGACGAAGGCCCGCTGTTTTGGCCTAAGGCCCTTTATCCTGGCCAGTGCCTGACGTCTTATCCGAATCTGATTATCCAGGATGTTGCAGACAGTGATATTTCCGACACTACAGCTCAACAGAAAAGGAAAGCAAGTATTTTCGATACCTACAGGTGGAATCCTGATGTTTATGTTTAAAAAAGTTTCTCTGAGGGTGAGAAATTAAGGAAATGCGACTGATTAATGCAACCATGCCGCGTTCTGGAAGTGAATTTGTTTCAAAGCTTATTCTCCAGTCCCTCCATCGAAGGCCCGAGTGCATCGTTTCGATCACACCGGGCCGAAATATCAATCACCAGGCCTGCCTCTGCTCGTCGCCGTTCGAGCAAGAATCTTCAATTTTCAGAAATGCGGAAAGATCTATAACAGCCATGCAGAAGGTATCTTCATTTCTTTTGAAAATCGAGTCGCCCGGAAGGGATACCCTGTGCATGGATATTGCGGAGCGTTGCACAGATATACTCTGGCTGTGCTCCCTTCGGAATATTGAGGATATTGTCATATCTCATTACAACTTGAAGTCATGGGGTTGGACTGAGGACAAGGTTTTGCAGGCGTGGAAGAATGACCTTTTCTTTTATGAGTTTCTCCATAACAAGAAGAGGTTGCTGGCGGTAGATATCGATAATCCAGATAGTCTGAGTCCTGAACGATTTTGTCAGTTCCTTGGCCTGGATCAGCTGCCGGATGCTGCCGAGCAGGCAATTGCCAGTTGGGGGGTTGTAAATCCGTTGAAACAGCAGAAAGAAAAGGCCGGTGAGGCAATGGGTGCTCGGTTGGTGCCTGAGTCGATTTCCACCATTAGATTTCGGCATCCGTGGATTGAGGCGCTTGAGAGCAGGTATCAAGCGCTTCTGTGTGCGTGAGGTGAGCCTGGCAGGAGGTCTTGTACATTGGGGACTCTGGGGATCCCCAGCCGTCTCTGTTTTATGTGAATTTGGTAAAACAACGTCTAGTTCTAGCCTGGTAGTTGCATAGAATTGAATTGCAATGGATGCTGAGGGCATAATGCATTGGGAGCGAAAGTCGGAACTTGCCGGTGTAGTGTTGCGGGGTAACGATTGACAATCAATGTAAAACCAAACTTTCTTCTTGGTATCGGTGCGCAAAAGGCCGGTACAAGTTTTATACATCATGCGCTAAGGGGCCGTCCTAACGTATTCTTGAGCTCTCCGAAGGAGCTTCATGTATTCGACGCCTTGTTTCTGCCGAAGATATGTGGCGGGTTCCGTCGGAGGCGAAGAGAGGCGTTAATTGAAAGTCTTCGACTGTCTAATGGGTCGGACGTAAGCGATGAATTTGATAGGCAAACTAAAGAACTCTTATGGAGGGTAATGTTTGATTATGATCCGTCTGCGTATGTGGACTATTTTGTTCGGGCGTCTAAGGGGAAATCATTAGTTGGTGAGATTACGCCAGCGTACTCTATGCTGAATGCGGATCATTTCCTGTTTATTCGGGACCTGCTTTCAGATCATTTTGAGCTGAAGGTACTTTTTGTTATGCGAGATCCCGTGGATCGAATTTTTTCTGCGATGAAAATGGCAGATAGGAATCAAGGGATTGTGGAACATCCTGCGCACGAGAGGTTTGCGGAGGAGTTTAAGGATCCAGGTCATATGCTTCGGACCCGCTACGATAAAACAGTGGCCGCGATTGAGGAGGTGTTTGAGCCAAATCAAG
Organism: Wenzhouxiangella psychrophila; assembly: GCF_042310375.1. Taxonomy (NCBI): domain Bacteria; kingdom Pseudomonadati; phylum Pseudomonadota; class Gammaproteobacteria; order Chromatiales; family Wenzhouxiangellaceae; genus Wenzhouxiangella; species Wenzhouxiangella psychrophila. Next base: position 74,384 of record NZ_JBHJMQ010000002.1, read on the forward strand.
TCTTTTACGGATTCTTTGAAGATATGTTCAATCAGTCGTTTTTCGATCGGTTATCTGAGTTTTTGGAGATTAAAAAGATTATTCCAAATTTCGACGTTCGTGTGAATGCTTCAGAAAGTAAGGCTAGGCCTGATGAGGCGGCTTGTCGCTTTGCTAGGAAATATTACTTGACAGTGTATAAAGCAATTGAAATCAAGTTCGGACGAGAGTACGTGCGGAGCCTCTGGCAGGTGTAGCCTTTGATTGTGCGATTATTTTGGCTCTTGGATTCAACCGCGAAGCGCAACACCACTGACTGGTTAGAGGTGAGGTGCGCTAGCATCGGCACTCTAACCACGACGTTGGAGTTGCACGATGAGCTATACGCACCTCACCAGGGAAGAACGGTACCAGATTCGAGCCATGCTTGACGCCAACTGCACGATTCGCTGCATTGCCAGTGTTCTGGGCCGTTCTCCAGGCACCGTCTCGCGGGAGCTGGCTCGCAACAGTGGTCTGAGAGGCTATCGACCCGGCCAGGCGGATCGGTTCGCCAGCGAGCGCGCAGCTGCCAGCCGATGCCGACACCGAATCACCAAGCGCCAATGGACCGAGATCAGCCGGCTGATTCGTCTCGACTGGAGCCCGGAGCAAATCACCGCTTGGGCCGCCCTGGAGGGAACGCTCGACATCTCGCCAGAATGGATCTATCAGTTCATCTACGCCGACAAGGCGGTGGGTGGCGATCTGTGGCGCCACCTGAGGTGTCAACGCAAACGGCGCAAGCGCTACGGCAGTGGACGCGATCGGCGAGGCCGCATTCCCGACCGGGTGGGCATTGAGGCCAGGCCAGCAGACGTGGAGACGCGCGAGACCATGCGGAACGTGTCAACATTTTCCCAACACATCGGCGCGTTTTGCTATGTAACAACCTCGGGTAGCTCGCTGCTGACCGGGGTTGGTGAGATATGGAACGCATCGGGCTTGTGGAGCAATTCCGCTGCGGTCTGACCATCGTCTGGATTGATCGAGACCACTGCTGGTGGCCGGGCGACTCGCGGTGGCCCTTTGACGTAACGCTCTGGATGCGCCGCAAAGTGCCGGTCAATCGCCGCCTGCCGGACCTGCCAGATTGATTCGAACTGACTGGTGTAGAGGTCTTCAGGTGTAAACAGTGCCAGGCCTTCGTGCGGTCGGCGGCTATAGGCCGGGAAGAATTCGTTGCACCACTGCCGGGCGTGGTCATCGTCCCGGAAGCGACCCGGGTAGCTCGGGCAGTACTTGACAGTCTTGAACTGGCTTTCGCTGAACGGATTGTCGTTGCTGACTCTCGGCCTCTAGAAGCTACGCGCCACGCCAAGGTCAGATAATAGATCTCCAAAGCTGTGCGCGATCATCGGCGAGCCACGGTCCTGGTGGACGATCAGTTGATTGGGCTCGATGGCCCGGCGCGAGAGGACTTCGCGGAACAGGTGACAAGTCAGGCCGGCATTTTCCTTGCGAGAGACCATCCAGCCCACGGGATATCGGCTGAACAGGTCCAGGATGACGTACAGGCACAGATAGAAACCGCGGACGATGGTCGGCAGTTTCGTGATGTCCCACGTGTAGATCTGGTCGGGGCCCGTCGCTTCCAGTTGCGGCTTGATATGTTGCTGTGCCGGGCGCTGGCTGCGGCGTTCGCGCGTTTCCTTTCGTCGGCGGAGCAAGCGATACATCGTCGAGATCGAACGCAGCAATGTGCCTTCGCTGAGCAGCGTCGCGTAGACTTGGCGTGGGGCAGTGTCCAGGAAGCGCTCGGAGTACAACTCATCAAGGATGCGCTGCTCTTCGGCTTCCGACAGTCCGCGACCTGTCCCGGCTGTCACTGTAGTTCGGTTGCGTTGCCGGCGATCCGGATAGCACCAGTGGCGCGGTACATTCAGGGCCCGGCAGGCCTGCGCCTTGGGTACATTCGGCGGCAGTGCAGTCAGGCAGCTCACGATTTGTTGTCGTCTTTGGCGCTGTCGAACAGGTGCAAGACTTTTTTTGGAGATCGACCAGCTGCTCGGCCAGATCCTTACGCCAGGTTGACAGTTGGCCGGCATACAGACCCTTGCGGCGCAGCCAGGCGCCTTTCTCGCCGTGAGGCAGGTCGTCGGCTTCAGTCAGAAGTCGCTTTTTCTCGGCTACACTGAACCGACGACGGGTGCGTTTTTCAAGGCGCGGGTCGGTAACCACCTCATTGGAATCAGACATATTTCCACTCCGTTAGCGCCCTGAATGTTACAGATAAAACCGATCAGGTGTTGTTGGGAGGGATGTTGACACACAGGGCGGGCGCTCCAGCCCTGGGCGTCAGACCCGGCATCGGGATACAGTTCCCCGCGTTCCCGAGCCTGCTTACGCCAGTTGTACACGGTGGCTTCCGAGATGCCTTCCTCGGCGGCAACCTCCAGGACGGTTCGATTGTGCGGTGGGCACACTTTGGCCAGTACCGCTTGTCTGCGTTCTTCTGAGTATTTCACTGTCAGCTCCTGTCCGCCCCCTCTTAGAGACTATTCTAGAAGAGGCGATTACTATCCTGACAGAGGGGGGATGATTCCCACTCAAAATTCAGCAGAGGCTGATGATTATGTTGAGAGTAGAACGTATGATTGATGAATTATTCGAGTGATGTAAACCAATGACCGAAGACGTAGTTGTGGGCATATTGCGCCCAAATAAGGTAATAGTTCGTGTGCTCTCTTTGTCCAAGAGTGATAGCAATGAAACAGGCATTATCCGCCTAATTAGTAGCGGTGGTAAAAAATACGAATATAAAGCTAGTCAAGTGGCACGCGAAAAATGGAACATGGAGTTAACAAGACTGATCGATTCCCACTGGAAGAATACAAGCGATACACATGCGTTTTATGAGAGTTCAGACGAATACGAGATTTTATTGAATAACATAATAGACATGAAGATTATGTCCATCGAGTTTGGTTTTCATGCTTGTGATCAACCCGTCTCTTGGTTAACTGAGAGCCTTTCTCTTTCCTCGCTGCGCCCTACTGGCAGGAAAATGGGATTAGACCTGATAATAAGGCAAAAAACACGGCTCGTAGACCGGTGGACGCTAGCATATGTCGGTCTTGCAACCTTTATGAGAGAAGAGAGCGAAGAGTTCCTACGATTAAATGCACTAGTAGTATATCTCTACAAGCACTCAGAAGGATATTCATGGATATCATGTAGTATAGCAAAACGGTTTATCCGGAATGCGGAGGAGCTCGCGCTCCAACTGCCATGCCAAGGATCATCCGCGAAAACAGATGGTAGGCTAGTTTGTCAGTCAATACGTACAGCTGCTTGGCATTTTATGTTACGTGAACATGATGTTCATGAGGTATATAGGTTATTGATAAAAATTGGGCAGATGAACTTCGATGACGATGAAAGGCCGGTTTATGCTTTGAATCGATCAAAGAGTTTAATGCTGCTGTTAGCGACGGCGATAGCCAGAAGGGAAAGGGAAACTGCGTATGATATTGCATGGGATATATTCGGCCTATTTTATGAAGCGGCCAGCCGCTTTACAGAAAGCATCGGATGGTTTGGTGACTTTCGATGGATCTGGGAGAATGCCTATCTTGCGAGGAAAGTTATTATTATGTTTGACTCTAATCGCAAGCCTCCTAAAGAAATGTTAGACCGGATCGTTAGGCTTTCTCTTAGGGCGGATTCGAGAGAGTTGTATTCTGCGGCGCGAAGATATATTAATAATACGGCGGGAGAGGAATTACTGTGATGCGCAGACGTACGCGTCTCTTTCAAAACGACACATCAATAATATGATTTTGGGACCGTGCTTCGTGCTCCAGCAGGCTCAACTTCATTGGAATTAGACAAAGCAACACGAAACGGGGAGGTAATCCGTTGCCTGAGAATAAGACTGGAACCGCTGTCTCCGAGAAAGTGTGCAAAAATCGTTGCACTACCGTGCCTGTGGGACTACTAGGTCAGGCGCTGGGCTCGCCGCGCCCGGATGGATTGGTACAACTTGGCGATCCGCTCGCACTTGGAGCGGTTCATAAATGTCGCACGAGCGATCAAGACGCATCTCGAAGGGATTCTCACTGCGGTGATCACCGGAGCAACCAATGTCCGTGTCGAGGGCTTCAATACCATGATCCAGTAGATCAAGCGTTACGCTGGATCCGTAAGCTTCCCCGCTGGTGACACAACCAGAAAGTAGAGATTTCTGGCATGATCACACAAGGAGGAAGTCATGAAGAAATCTCGATTCACCGAGCACCAAATCGTTGCCATCTTGAACGAAGCCGAGTCCGGCGTCCCGGTCAAGGACGTCTGTCGCAAGCACGGAATCAGCTCACCGACCTACTACAAGTGGAAGTCCAAGTACGGCGGTCTCGAGGCCTCCGATCTCAAGCGGCTCAAGGAGTTGGAGTCAGAGCTGTCCCAGTACAAGCGAATGTACGCTGAGTTGGCCCACGAGAACTACGCGCTGAAGGATGTCATCTCAAAAAAGCGCTGACGGCCACCGAGAAGCGCCAGATGGCAGCTGAACTGGTGGCCGAGCACAAACTGAGCGTGAGCCGGTCCTGCCAGGCGGTGGGGCTGAGTCGGTCGAGTTGGTATCGACCGCCTCCTGACCCGCTGGCCCGCGACGCCGAAATCGTCGATGCGATGAACGCGTATTTTGACCTGCACCCCCGCCGAGGCTTCTGGAAATGCGTCAAAAGACGCCTCAGTTGAATTTTGAGTGGGTATCATCGCTGCGGACCCTTGATTGGAGCCTGAGTGATGAGTGCCCAGATTTTCGAAGCCGCCCTTGGCCTGACGCCGCCGTGGTTCATTGCTGACCTGGAGTTCGAGGAGGCAGCCAAAACGCTGACCATCCAGGTCGATTTCCGGCGCGGCAGTCGTTTCCAGATCGCTAGTTTCGAAGGTGAACACCCAGTCCATGACACCGTCACCAAGCGCTACCGACATCTCAACTTTTTCCAGCACGAGTGCTTTCTGGAGGTGCGCGTGCCGCGCGTCAAGCTCCCGGACGGATCGGTTCGACAAGTCCAGCCTGACTGGGCCGGCAAGCTGTCGGGGTTCACGCTGCTGTTCGAGGCCTTGGTGCTGATGCTGGCGCAGCAAATGCCGTTCCGGGCGGTCGCTCGCATTGTAGGTTTGAGCCCGCACCGTGTCATGGCGATCTGCGAGCGCTATGTGGCGCTTGCGACTGCCGAGGTGGACCTGTCCGAGGTGCGCAGCATGGCGATTGATGAGACTTCCCGGGCCCGTGGGCACGACTATCTGACGCTGGCGGCCGATGCCGAGCACCGGGCGGTCATCTTCGTCACCGAAGGACGCGGGTCGGAGACCGTTGCCGAGCTGGCCGACGAACTGACCGCTCATGGCGGGGATCCGAGCGCAATCGACAGCTGCAGTATCGACATGTCGCCGGCGTTTATCCGGGGTGTCACCGATCACTTGCCCAACGCCTCGATCACATTCGACAAGTTCCATGTCATCGCCAAGGCTTCCGAGGCCGTCGACCGGATGCGCCGGCTCGAGCAGAAAGCTGATCCCGCTCTGAAGGGCATGCGCTGGAAGCTGCTCAGAGCCCCTAATGGTCTCAGCCGGGGTGCTCGGCAGGAACTCCAGACTCTGGTTGGCCGGTTGACGACGCTTAGAACGGCGCGCGCTTGGCAGTACCGCGAGCAGCTGCGCGCCATCCTGCGGCGCAAGCAGGTCAACGTCGTCCGCCAGATGCTTCGCCAGTGGTGTACGAATGTCATGCGCTCCAAGGTCGAGCCGATGAAATCGGTTGCCAAGATGATCCGCCGACACCTCGACGGCATCGTCTCCTGGGTGAGAACACGCCAAACCAACGGCTTCCTCGAAGCGATCAACGGACTGTTCCAGGCTGCGAAACGGAAAGCACGAGGCTACACACGGCTGAGCACAGCACGGACGGTGATATTCATGCTCGCAGGGAAGCTCGACTTCCGCAGTATCAACCCGCATGTGTATGCTTAACCCACTTGGTATTCAACAGACCCACTTTTGAACTGTCGCCTTGACGGGGAAGCTTACGGATCAAGCAACGATTCAAGACTGCGATCTACTTCCATTTGGGTGGTCTCGATCTCTACCCGGGGGCAGTTCGCAGTTGACTGCTGCCCACACAATTGAGTGAAGAGCCATTTAAGGGAAAAATTATGATTTTTGTTGACTGTACGTTCCGTGATGGCGGCTATTATAATGCTTGGAGTTTCACTCCAGAGCTCATCCACCAGTACCTTAACGCTATGCAGGCTGCCGAGGTGGATGTTGTGGAGCTGGGCTTCCGTACCCTAAAAAATCAAGGTTTCCAAGGCCCGTGCGCCTTCACTACCGATGAATTTCTCCGCAGCCTGACGAGGCCGGACGGGCTGACGATTGGCGTGATGGTCAACGGCAACGAGCTAGTGGGGAAGGTGCCGCAGCTGGAGGCTTTGGAGCGACTGTTCCCCAACGTGTCGGTGAACTCACCTGTGGACTTGGTGCGAATCGCCTGTCACGTGCATGAGTTCGAGGAGGCGCTGCCGGTGGTTACCTGGTTGAAGGAGCGTGGCTATCAGGTCGGCTTCAACCTAATGCAGGTAGCGGATCGCACCCAGGAGGAAGTTAAGGCGCTTGCCCGTCAGGCCAATGCCCACCCGATTGATACACTCTATTTCGCCGACAGCATGGGCAGCATGAGTCCGGATCAGGCTGCACAGATCATCCAGTGGTTCCGTAGCGAGTGGGCGGGGCCCATGGGCATCCATACTCATGACAACCTGGGCTTGGCTCTTGCCAACACACTTCGGGCGCTGGATGAGGGCGTAACCTGGGTGGATTCCACTGTCACTGGTATGGGCCGTGGGCCAGGTAATGCCCGCACCGAGGAACTGGTCATCGAGATCGCCGAGCGCCGTGGAAGGGCTGCAAATCTAGTGCCGCTAATGACGCTGGTGCATGAGCACTTCAAGTCTATGCAGGCGCACTTCGGCTGGGGTACTAACCCCTACTACTACCTGGCGGGCAAGTACGGCATTCACCCTACTTTTATTCAGGTTATGCTCAGCGACTCCCGTTATAGCGAAGAAGATGTGTTGGCGGTTATCGACCATCTTAGGGTAGAGGGCGGCAAAAAGTTCAGCCCTAATACTCTTCATGCGGCGCGCCACTTCTATAGGGGCGAGCCCAAGGGGCGGTGGTCACCTCGGGAGTGCTTCGCTGGGCGGGACGTGCTACTGCTGGGCGCCGGTCCCGGCGTGGCGCGCCACCGTTGGGCGCTGGAGTGCTATATTCGCGACCAGAAGCCGCTTGTGGTAGCCCTAAATACTCATAGCGACATCAATGCCGACCTAATTGACCTACGCGTGGCTTGCCACCCCGTGCGCCTGCTGGCCGACTGTAAGTCGCATACACAGCTCCCCCAGCCGCTAATCACGCCCTACTCCATGCTGCCAGCGGATGTGCGTGACTCCTTGGGCGGCAAGGAAGTGCTGGACTTTGGCTTGAACGTGCAGGCGGAGACCTTCGCTTTCGACGACACCCACTGCACCCTGCCGACGTCGCTGGTGGTAGCCTACGCCCTGGCGGTGGCCACCAGCGGCCAAGCCTCTCGTATTCTGATGGCCGGCTTCGACGGCTACGAGGCTGACGATCCGCGTAGCCGCGAGATGCATCAGCTGCTGGAGCAGTATCAGGATGCTGAAGGTGCACTGTCGATCACGGCGATCACTCCCACCCGCTACGGGCTGCATAGCGAATCGGTTTACGCGCTCTAAGGATAAATTCTCGCTCCCCTCGTCGCCTTTGCTTCTCTCTATACCACTCCATCCCATTTCATGAATAAGAGGCCTCTATGCGCAGTGTAGCCATGATTCCCGCCCGCTATGGCTCCAGCCGCTACCCAGGGAAGCCGCTGGTGCCCTTGCTGGGCAAGCCAATGATCCTGTGGGTCACCGAGGTTTCGGCCCGCGCCGTCGGCGCCGAGAATGTTTATGTCGCTACTGAGGATCGGCGCATCGCCAAGGTCGTTATTGAAGCCGGCTTCCATGCGGTGATGACCAGCAACGACGCCCTGACCGGTACCGATCGCGTGGCTCAGGCCGCCGAGCAGGTCGAGGCGGACATCTACATCAACGTTCAGGGCGATGAGCCGCTGGCCGATCCGACTGATATTCTCAAGGTGCGCGACGCCAAGCTGGCTCATATGGATGCCATTATCAACGGTGTCAGTTGGGTGGGCGATAACGAAGATCCCCACAGCGTCAACATTCCCAAGGTAATCACCAACGAGCGCGACGAGCTGGTCTACATGTCGCGGGTGGCGCTGCCGGGCTTCAAAGACGCCGAGTGCGCTCCCAGCCGCTACAGGAAACAGGTCTGCATCTACGCCTTCACTCGGGAGGAATTGGCTGCCTTCCGGGCTTTTGGGCGCAAGAGCGAACTGGAATACGCCGAGGACATAGAGATTCTGCGCTTTTTTGAGCTGGGTAGGACCATTTACATGGTAGAAACCCAACCGGGCAGCCTGGCAGTGGATGTGCGTGAAGATGTCGCGAAGGTCGAAGACGCGCTACGTCAGACTGGTCAGGTGCCGCAATGAGATATTCAGTGGCCGAGTACACTACTTTGATCTTCGACTGCGACGGTGTGGTGCTTAACTCCAACAAGGTCAAGACCGAGGCCTTCTATCAGGCCACCTTGCCATTCGGTAAGTCAGCTGCGCAGGCTATGGTTGACTACCACGTAGCGAAAGGTGGGGTGTCACGGTACAAAAAATTTGATTACTTCCTGGAACGGATTGTTCTGAATCATGCGGAGCAGAAGAGAGCGGACTTAGAGTCTCTTCTACAGGCCTATGCCGACCATGTGCGGGAGGGGCTCCTGAACTGTGAGATAGCCCCAGCATTGGGGGCACTTCGCCAGCATATTCCCAACACCCGATGGTTAATCGTTTCCGGCGGTGACCAGGCGGAGCTGCGTAATGTGTTAACCGAGCGTGGAATTGCCGAATGGTTTGACGGTGGCATATTCGGCAGCCCTGATTCTAAAGACAAGATCCTCGCGAGAGAGTTGGCTTGTGCCAACATCCGGAAGCCAGCGCTATTTTTGGGTGACAGCAAGTACGACTATCGGGCAGCGAGTACTGCAGGGCTGGACTTCGTGTTTCTGAGCGACTGGAGTGAGATTGAAGGCTGGAAGGCTTGGGTGTCTGAAAACCAGTTGTCTTACATAAGGGGGGTGCATTCACTGTTGGATAGGTAATTCCCCACTTGGTTTCAACCGCGAAGTGCAACACCACTGAACGGTTAGAAGTGAGGTGCGCTAGCATCGGCACTCTAACCACCACGTTGGAGTTGCACGATGAGCTATATGAACCGCCCCGGGTTTCGCGGAGGCTCGTTGGTTTAAGTCAGGCTGCGATAGCGGCCTGACTGTCTAACTGCCGGTAGTAGTTTGCCTCAACTTCTGCCGGCGGGATATACCCCAGCGGTTCCATCAGCCGATGGTGATTGAACCAGGATACCCATTCCAGCGTGGCCAGCTCTACAGATTCCATGGTTTTCCAAGGGCCGCGCCGATGGATCAATTCCGCTTTGTACAGGCCGTTGATGGTCTCGGCCAGGGCATTATCGTAGCTGTCGCCCTTGTTGCCCACCGACGGATCGATGCCGGCCTCGCCCAGGCGTTCAGTGTAGCGGATCGACACATACTGCGAGCCTCTATCGGAATGATGAATCAAGTTCTCAGAGTCCTCGGGCTGACGGGCATAGAGCGCCTGTTCCAGCGCATCCAGCACGAAGTCCGTGGTCATGGTGCGACTGACGCGCCAGCCAACAATACGCCGGGCAAAGACATCGATAACGAAGGCCACATACAACCAGCCCTGCCAGGTGGAGACGTAGGTGAAGTCCGATACCCAGAGCTGGTTCGGACGATCTGCGCTCAACTGTCGGTTGACCCGATCCAGCGGACACGGCGCCGATTGATCGGGCACGGTAGTGCGAACCGTCTTGCCACGGCGCGCGCCCTGCAGGCCCAGACGGCGCATGAGCCGCTCCACGGTACAGCGCGCCACGGGAATGACTTCCCGGTTCATCTGCTTCCAGACCTTATCGGCGCCATAGACCTGCATGTTGGCATCCCAGACACGCTCGATGTGCGGAATCAGCACTTCATCGCGCTTGGCCCGGTCACTACGCAGCGTCTGGAAGGAAGGCTGCATCGGAAATCCGCTGGTCCTTCACGGCGACAACGGCAGTCCGATCAGGGGTCAGACGGTGCAGGTCATGCTCGGCAAGTTCGGGATCACGGCCTCGTTCAGCCGACCGCGGGTCAGCGACGACAATGGCTTCGTCGAATCGCTGTTCAGAACCTGCAAATACGTGCCGCACTTCCCGGGGACCGGCTTCGCCTCGCTCAAGGCCGCGCGCGAGTGGGTCTGTGACTTCGTCGACTGGTACAACCACCAACACAAGCATCGCGGCATCAACTACGTCACGCCGAACCAGCGTCACACCGGGCAGGACATCGAGAACCTGGCCAAGCGGCACGCCGTCTATCAGGCGGCGCGAGAGCGGCATCCACAGCGCTGGAGCGGAGATACCCGGAACTGGTCACCCGTCGGAACCGTGTGGCTGAACCCGGAGAAGGAAGAGCGGCCAGAAAAACAGGCTGCCTAAGCATGGGTAAGGCGACATCTATCTTGACAACCACCGCACCGGAGACAACGGCAAGGAATTCGCCGACCACCAACGGATCAGTGCCGATCTTGGCTGCCAGTTTTACTTCGCTGATCCCTACGCATCGTGGCAGCGTGGCACGAACGAGAACACCAATGGATTGATCCGGCAGTACCTGCCCAAGGGTCGTAATCTCACAACGTTGACCGGTCCAGAAGTCCGAAAGATCGAGATTCGACTGAACTATCGGCTGCGAAAATGCCTGGGCTACTTGACGCCATACGAAGTGTTCCACGACACTTCCTTACAGCTTACTGTTGCACCTCGTAGTTGAATCCAGGATACCTATTTGGAATTCAAGAAGAAGTTGAGGTTGTCATTTTCATGTAAAGAGGCCACTCCTAGGAGTGGCCTCTTGGCCGACTCAAACAAAATAGCTCAATTAGCAGCAATGGTTTTAGTTGTTCCATTGTCAAAGATCACTTTTAAATCGCCGCTGGATTCGTCGACATAAAGGGTCGCCCCCTCAAATGGAGCGGAAGGCTCTGCACTTGATCTGATTTGAAGGCCGTTCTGGAGAATGGTTCGTCCGTCACTCTCAGTAATTATAAGCGGCGCATCAAGTGACGATCCATCGGTGTCTCGGCGTGAAATTTGAAAATCGCCCGTGTCACCCCGCCTTCTGAAGATCCAACGGGCTATACCTTCCTCTCTAAACGCGAAATCTGCTTGCGAGTCCGCCCCAGCATCGAACAAGACGGAGGCGCGTCCAGAGCTTACGATATGTAGATTTTGAAGTGGGCTGCTGGTCCCAACGCCAACATTTCCGGAGGCATCAATAGAGAGTGAAGGCTGTGGGGCGGCATCAGAGATAGTTACGATATCCTGTTCGCTGTTACCCTCAATTTTGAATAGGCCGTCACCATATTCAAACTGTGCTGTGCGGCCGTCTGTATGCTCAAAGACGAGCTGCGGGTATGAATCCACCATGTGGAGCTGCCACGTAGGGTTATCCGTGCCGATGCCGATATTTCCGCTTGAAGTAATATGGAAGGCCTGATCCGGTGCGTCCGGAGCAATGGTGAACGGGTTGGTGCCGCCTGTCACTTCCGCAATTTCAAAACGTCCTGCGTTGTTGTTCTTGATGTACCAGCTTTGGGTGCCATCGGTATCTTCGATGCGAATTTCCGGTATCGTATCAGCGATATGGAGCGCTCGGCTCGGTGCGGACGTTCCTAAGCCAACATTGCCAGTAGAACTTATAAAGAATGAGCTGTCTGGGGCGCCTTCTTGGATACCAAACGTTGCGGTATCCGTGAAGGCGCTAGCACCGTTGTTTAGCGAGAACCCGTCGCCATCAAAAGTACACGAGTTCCAATCTACACCCGTCGTATCAGTATCGTCATAGCGAAGGCAAGGTGATGCGTCGCTGATGGTCACATCGTCGTTAATGACCTGGTCGGCGTGTGCTGAGGGAAAGATAAAGTCGATGACTGCCCCGGCCACGGTGCCAAGAATACCGGGCTGCTTGTCGTGGAGGTAACCGACGGATTCTTCCGCGCTTATTGCGCCTTTTTGTCGGTTGATCGGTTCGATCCAGCCATCGCGAACCCTGAAAGTGCCAGTCTCGGTTGTGACATTCTTGTATTGACCTTCAAAAAGGCGCTCGAGCGGGGGCTCGGATCGCTTTTCTGAGGCGTTTTTTTCCAGCGAAGCGGCCGCGTCAAGTGTATTTCCTTGGTCAGCCGAGTCCGCGCTATTGTTCGCTGCGGTTGATGCCTGTGTGGAGAGAACATCTTCGCGCAGCGGCGCACCGGGTTCGACGGTTACCATTCTGGCTTCCCAAGTGTAGAGCCCGTCGCTTAACTCGCCTTCGGGGACCCAGTCGATGGCGGCATCCTCGACTCGGTTTTCGTACACAAAATTGTCGGGCCCCACGATCCGAATGCTGATCGACAAAATGTCATCAGAGCTGTGAGCGTAGGCGGTAATGCCATTGCCATCGTTTTCGGCTTCGACAAGTGACTCGGCAGACAGTGGTGAACTCAGGCATAAAGCTAATAGAGTTCCTAGTAGTATGGAAAAGCTGCTGCTGCTTAGGTATCGCATGAAACCCTCCTGAATTGTGCAAGTGATCATGTGAGAAAACTCCCATTTAGAAGAGAGCGAATTCAATAACTCTCTTAAGTACCCTAAACGAGAAATGAGGGAGATGTGTGACACCTGTCTGGTTTTTTTGGGGGGGTGCGCCTCTTTTAGGTCTGTAACGCGGCACGGCAAGGATAAAAAAGAAGCTAAAGGCCCCTAATGTGTCTCGAAATGTAGCAAAAATAACTTAAAATGGTGTTTTCAGGGGAGCAATTTGCCACGGCACGTTCCTGTTGGCGCTTCCAATGCGGTTTCGCAGTCGTCGGCCTGGTTGTATTGCTTTCTGCTGGCTTGCGCTTGCTCGAGTGGCCAATGTGGGCCCAATTGGGTGTCTCGCCTCCTGTGCTGCCTACGGCCGATGCATACGCCTGGCTGACCGGCCTGGATAGCGTCGGGCGGCTCAGTGGCTGGGCAATGTCGGATGTGATTGCCTGGCTGTCTTCATTCTCCGGGTATGCGCCGGAATGGATCGCATTCTGGCTTCCGGCGGTACTGGCGTGCCTGCCCGGCGTCGTGATTGCCGGTGTGTGCTGGCAGCGGGGGCACCCGGTCGCCGGGCTGGCCGGCGGCATTTTCGCGGCGGCCAGCCTGGGTTATCTGGGGCGGACGCGGCTGGGTTATGCGGATACGGATCTATTCGCGCTGTTTCTGCCGACCGCGTTGGCCGCAATCTGGGCCTGGGCCATTGATCGTCTGGACGGGCAACGGGCCCCGGGGTCGGGTGGCGCCGCGGAATGGATGCTCCCAGGCGTTTTGCTGATCGCTGTCGCCGGGCTCGCGCAGTGGGCGTATCCCAGCGGGTTTCCGGTCCTGGTGGCGATTTCGGTCATGGCCGCAGGGCTTGGTGTCTGGCTGCTCGGGCGTGCAGCGTCGGGCACCCTGCTGGCGTTGTTGGCAGCCTTGCTGCTGGCCTCGAGTTTCGGATGGTGGGGCGTTTTGGGCGGTTTCGGGCTGGTTTTGCTGCTGGCACGGCGAGGTCCGGCGCGTCCGAGTCTGGGAGTTGTGTCGCTCGTTGTGGCGGTGGTGCTCATTGCCGTTCTCGATTGGGCGTTCCTGCAGCAGACGTGGACGCGGCTTTCCGCGTACACCGGTTGGGCGGGGCCGCGCCTCGTCAGCAACTGGACGTTGCCGGGCGTCGATGCCAGCATTCAGGAAACAGGTGCTGTCAGCTGGGCGGAGTACATCCAGCGCGTGGGCACTCACTGGACCTTCCTGCTACTCGGCCTTGCCGGTTTCGTAGTGACAGTCATTCGCTGGCCCAGCCTTTTGACGTTTTTCCCCCTGCTCGTGCTGGGGCTGCTGTCCATCGATCTGGGGCACCGATTTGCCATGTACGCGGCGGCGCCGCTCGGGCTGGGGATCGGGCTGGGGGCGGCGACGCTGCTTGAGCGCATGAGGCGTCATCGGCGCCTGGAAGCATTCATTCACATCGCCCTGGCCGGCGTGGTCGTGGCCGTCATCGGCTGGCACGCACGCGATCTGCGGCCCGAGCCTGCGGTGTCGCCCCGCTGGGCTGATTCCCTGAAGGAGCTGCGGCATTTGGATTCCTCTCGCGGCCGCATCTGGGCGTGGTGGGACGAAGGCTATCCGGCGCAGTTCTACGGCCGGCTGCCGACCCTGGCCGACGGCGGCAATGCCTCGAGACTGCGAACCTTTGCCCTGGGCCAGGTGTTCGGCGCCCGCGATCCGCAACGTGCAGCGTCGTTCGTGCGCCGTTCTGCGGCCGAGCGTCAGAGAGCGATGCGTTCGTCGGAGGACTGGCGCAGGGCAAGCTACGAGGTGGAGCCGCTGGAGACCATGACGCATCGTGATGCTCGGCACGTACAGCGCCTGCTGGAACGGCCCGAAAGGCTCGACCCCCGTGACGTGGAGAACCTGCCCGACGAGTTCGTGGTGGCAAGCTGGAAGACGCTGCGCAAGGCGCAATGGGCGGATCTGTACGGGCGCTGGCGGCTGACTGGCGGCGAGCACGGTTACGGCCGGATCGCCACAATCAGGCCGCCGGTTCAGTTTGATGGGGAAAGTGGCCTACTCGAGACCGCCGACGGGCCGGTTGCCCTGCGTTCGATGCACATACTGGATGCCTCCGGTAGCAGTTACCGGAATCACTGGGATCGGGCCGACGGCGCCCATGCAATCATCAACAACGAGGCCGGCGAGGGCGTGGTGATGGATGCCGATCTGTTCGGCACCCTCGCCGTCCAGCTCCTTGTCGGCGACCCGGCCGAACTGGCACCGCATTTCAAGCTGGTGGTCGACGCGGCTCCCGCGGCCCGTATCTATCGCGTCAGGTAGCGTTCCCCGTGCGGCGCCGGGGCGGCGTTGTCACCGTCCCGGGATCAGGCTGTCGAGCCATGATCGCGGGTCGCTGGGAATGCCCGCAACGTGGATTTCCCAGCGGAGCAAGTCGTCGTCGATGGCCCCGCTGCGGCCGACGATTCCAATCGCTTCGCCCTTGCTGACGGCCTGCCCCTGCTCAACCTGGGATGAATCCAGGTGCGCGTAGATGGAAACCACGCCGCCGCCGTGGTCGATGGCAACCGTTTGTCCTCGAATGGGCAGTTCCTCGACCAGGGCCACGACACCGTCATTGCTCGCCAGTACCCGGCTGTTGTCATCCGGACGAATCAGATACCCCGGGCGGGGGTGAAACGGGGCCATGGGGCCGGAAACCATGCGCTGACCGAATTCGCCCACCACGTCGCCATTCAGGGGCGCTTGAAATTCGCTGTCCCATCGCGGCTTGGTAGTGCGCAGGGATGCAAAGGTTGCTCTTGCGAGTTGTTGCGATTCGGTTTGCAGATTCTCGTCGCTATAGCGATCGAGAACGCCAGGATCAACCTCAATGGGCGCCGGCGTTTCGGCGGCGGAGTTTATGGCGATGTCTCGCTGTCCGACCAGTGACTGCCCGTAGGGGTCGGCGGCTCCGACGGTCAAGCGGATATCCCCTTCTGCAGCCTCTATCGGGACAGCGCCCAAAATCCATGCCCCGTCACCCGCGTCGATGATACCAAGGGGGGTTCCTTCCAGCAGGCTGAAGAAATCTTCGACCCCGAAGTGATCGTCCTCCCAGGTGATCGGGACAGCGAAAGCCTCTCCGGCGGCAATTTCCGAGGGCGGGTCGACCGTGAACCCGACGTCGGGACGCTCTTCCGGCGGGTAGGAGTCCGGCGCTGGCTCTCCCTGCTCGACAGCGGAGACGACCTGGCGGGCGTATCTGGGCAGGGCTTCCGGCCCGAAAATGCTTGCAATGGCCTGGTGGGTTGCCAGCGGAGTGCGATCCTTTCCGAGGAAGCGCTCCCCATCGGCGGACCAAAGCTCGAAATGCAGGTGTGGCGCCGGATCAGGCTGGTCTTCGGTCGCCGGGATGCCCGTGTTGCCCATCAGGCCGATGGCCCGTCCCTGCTCGATGGCATCGCCGGGCTGCAGTTCGGGGTGAACCTCCGAAAGGTGAGCGTATCGGGATACGTGGCCCGCTTCGTGGCGAATCCACACCTGCCGGCCGCGGAGCTGGTCGAGGGCGTATTCACCCACGAATCCGGCATCGTCCGCCAGCTGGCTGTAGTAGGCTTGTCGAGCCTGCTCGGGCGTGTCGTAGTCGCGGTCGATGCGGATGACTTCTCCGTCGGCGACAGCGACGACGGCTTCGCCTTCCGCAAGGGGGCGACTAGACAGGCCGTTGAAGAAATCGAAACCCTGGTGGCTGCCTTCGCGGTAATCGCGGGGGGCGCCGGGCAGATGGGATTCAGAAAGGCTGAAGGTGGCGCCTTCGATGGGGGCTATCAGGTCGGCCGGCCAGTCGGAAGTCGATTCCGGGTCAGCCTGATCATCACTGGCGTTGCAGGACGCGAGAAAGGCGATGACTGCGGCAGCAGGCAGCAGATTAAAAAGTCTTTTTGGTTCAGACACGTATGGCCTCATGGCATGATAGCAATTAGTAGGGATTGTTTTTCGGAACACTGCATTTGCCGCACATCTCTGTTTTTCGCGCGGCAGCAAATGCGCCACATCATACTCAAACGAATTCCTATGACCAAGTCTGCCAAGCCATTCAGTTTGCCGGTTGTCGTATGTTGAAGGATCTTTTCTTGAAGGGCTACTGATGAATACTATTCTTGTGACTGGTGGCGCTGGCTATATCGGCTCGCACAGCGTCAAGTATCTACTCGAGAGAGGTCACCGGGTTCTGGTGCTCGATAACCTCTGCGGCGGATTCCGTGACGCTGTGCCGGAAGGGCTTTTCGTGGAAGGCGATATTGGAGACGCGAAACTCCTGGACAGGCTGTTCTCGGAGAATGATATTGACGCTGTCATGAATTTTGCTTCATTTATCGAAGTTGGTGCATCAGTCAAGAATCCCTCCGGCTATTTTCGAAACAATGTCGGCAATACACTTATTTTGCTGGAGGCGATGGCTCGTCATCGAGTGCAAAATTTCGTGTTCTCTTCGACGGCGGCCATTTTCGGGAATCCTCAGTACACGCCTGTTGACGAAGAACATCCCAAGGCGCCGATCAATCCCTATGGGCGAAGTAAGTGGTTGGTCGAGCAGATGTTGGCCGATTACGCTATTGCTTATGGGCTAAAAAGTGTCTGTCTGCGCTATTTCAACGCTGCAGGTGCGGACCCTGACGGCGCGCTAGGCGAAAGACATCAACCTGAAACGCATCTGATCCCACTCGTTCTTCAAGCGGCCTCTGGGCGCCGCAGCAGCATAACTGTATTCGGCAACGATTATGACACCAAGGATGGGACTTGCATTCGCGATTATATCCACGTCGAGGATCTTGCCCAGGCTCACTGGCTTGCGCTCAATTACCTGGACGAGGAGGGTCGTGGTGCCGTTTTCAACCTGGGCAATGGCAATGGCTATTCTATCCGGCAGGTGATCGACGCCGTCAGGCAAGTCAGTGGTCAGGATTTTCATGTCGAAAATGGTCTGCGTCGGCCGGGTGATCCGCCGATACTTGTGGCTGACAGTAGAAAGGCACGTTCTAGTCTGGGATGGCAACCGGAGTTTTCAAGTTTGTCAGAGATTATTCGCCATGCTTGGAATTGGGAAAAGAAAAAGGGATCAGCATGGTAACTAATTTTTCGGCTACGCATTTGTATAAGCCAAATGTCCTCCTTATTTGAATCGAATTTTCTTGACGGGCCTGTTTTGTGTTGCGGCTGAAAACTGCCAATGAAGCCTTTCGCGCCAATCGCTACGGTGCGGCCATGCGCGCTTATCTGGAGTCGCTGGCCAGCAGACCCGGGCTGGCCAATGTGCTGCGTCAGAATATCGAGATGACTCGGCGCAAGTATCTTGCGAGTGTGGCAGATGGCCCGTTGCGGGTGGCGGTGTGTGGCTGGAGCCTAACGCACAACGCGGCCGGCCGGGCGCATCTGCTGGCCAGGCTGTATGGCGAGTTTTCTCAGGTGGAGTTGATCGGGGCGCTGTTTCCCAAGTACGGCGATGGCGTCTGGCCGCCGATTGCCGAGGGCGATATCGAGCCTTTTGTGCTCCGGGCCGACGATCAGCGCCGTTTTGTGCAGCAGGCGATGGCGCTGGTGGCCGAGCATCCTTGCCAGGTGGTGCATCTTTCCAAGCCGCGTATGCCGAATATGCTCTTCGGGTTGCTCTACAAGCTGATCTGGGGCGCACGGGTGATTGTCGATGTGGACGATAACGAGTTGGCGTTTCGGCGCGGTGGCTTGAAGGACGAGATGGATCTGGATCCGGCCACCATTGGTGCATTGCCGTATCCGGACCGGCTGGCCGGGCCAAAGTGGACGGATGTGGCCGTCAAGCTGGTTTCCTTGTTCGATGGCGTGACGGTGTCCAATCCGGTGCTGCAGGACTGGTTTGGCGGCACGGTGATTCGGCATGCGCGCTGTGAGCGTGAATTCGACCCCGGTCGTTTTGATCGCAGGGCTGTGCGCGATAAGTACGGGCTGCCGGCTGATCGGCGCATCGTGTTGTTTCTGGGCACGCCGCGGCCGCACAAGGGGCTGGTGGAGACGGCGGAGGCGCTGGCGCGGCTGGGGCGAGATGATGTGTCGATGCTGGTTGTGGGCGGCTTCGACGCTGATGCCCGCTCGGTTCAGCGGCAGATGCAGGCCGTATCCGGCGTCGAGATCCGTTTTCTGGAAGACCAGCCTTTGTCGGCCGCGCCGGAACTGGTGGCCGCGGCCGATGTCTGCCTGGCGCTGCAGCATCCCGATAGCGACGTGACCCGGGCGCAGGTGCCGGCCAAGCTCAGCGATGCGCTGGGCATGGGGCGGCCGGCGCTGGTGGTGCGCAATCCGGCGTTTACCGATTTGCCGCTTGACGACGTAGCGCTGTTTACGGATCTCACCGACCTCGATCAGGTGCTGGATCGGGCGCTGTCTGACGAATGGCAGAACGACGAGAAGCGCCAGCAGATTCGGCAGGTGTTTCTCGATGAGTTCTCCGCCACGGTGAATGCTCGGCGGCTGCGGCAGGTGGTCGAGGCGCTGCCGGAAGAGGACGATCCGAGGCTCGGCCGTTTTGCGCGTCGCATTCTGCCGCATTTTCCGTACTTTCCCGAGGGTCTTCTGGGGCCGCAGGCCGCTCCGAAGCGCCAGCCGGAAGGCGAGGGCATCGCCGCTCGCCGGCTCGAGGAGATTCTCGGCCAGGACCAGCCGGAGGGCCTTGATCAGGCGTTGGAAGAAAGCGACCGCGGCATTGCCGAGGCCGAGCGGCGGCTGGTCGAGATCGGGCACAAACCGCTGGTGTCGATCGTGATGCCAACCCACAACCGGGCCTCGATCATTGCCGAAGCCATTCAGAGCGTCGTGGAGCAGTCCTGGGCGCACTGGGAGCTGTTTGTCTGCGACGATGCCAGTACCGACGCCACGGCCGAGGTGGTGGCACAGTTCGACGACCCGCGAATCCAGTACCTGAAGCTGGAGAAGCAGGGCGCGGCGGCCGTGCGCAACCGGGGGCTGGAACTCGCCCGAGGTGAGTTCATCGCCTATCTCGACAGCGACAATATGTGGCGACCGGGCTATCTGGCGCGCATGCTGTGGGCGCTGATCGAGTGCCCGGGGCGAAGCTGCGCTTATGCCGATTTTCTCGACTACCGGGTCGATCGGCAGGGCGGGATCAAGGTCAAGTCTTACCAAAGGCCGGCGTTCGATCACGAGCGGCTGCTCGACAAGAACTATATCGACCTGAATTCGTTCCTGCATCGCCGCGAGCTCTACGACTGCTTCGGCGGGTTCACCGAATCGCTGCCGCGCCGTCAGGACTACGACCTGATCATCAAGTACACCTGGCTGCGTGATCCGCTGCACGTGACCGATATCGTCACGCTGTATCAGCGCAACGAGAGCCTCGAGCAGCTGACGGTGACCGCCAAGCATCAGAACCCGCTGGTCGAGCGGATTGTCGATGCCAATGTGGCCGGCTATCTGTCCGACGGCCTGCCCCAGGCGAGTGCGCCGGCCGTGCAACGCGTGACGGTGATTTCCTGGGACATGTCGCGCAACCATTTCTCCAAGGCCTTTGCCGTGGCCGAGGCGCTTTCTCGCGACTACGACGTGCAGCTCGTCTCTTTCCGGTTCTTCGAGGAGGAGATCTTTCCGCCGCTGGCCGGGGTCAAGCCGCCATTCGAAACGGTGTACCTGCCCGGCGGCGAGCTTCCGGACTTCTTCGACGCCATGCGTCGTGCGCTGGCGCGCATTAGCGGTGATGTGATCTACGTGGTCAAGCCGCGCCTGCCAAGCCTGGGGCTGGCCTTGCTGGCCCGGCACGTCTACGGCACGCCGATCGTGCTGGAAATCAACGACCTGGAGTCGGTGGTGCAGGCGCCGGGCCGCGACAGCGCCGACGCGGCCCTGCCGCTGGATAAGGCCCGGCCGGACGACCCGGAGCTGGATAATCCCTACAGTCATCGCTGGTCGCTGCTGATGGAGTGGGCGGGCCAGCAGTTGCCGGTGCTTGCCACGCATAATCGCAATATCGATGCGCATTTCGGACACCGCTGCCTTTACATGCGCAACCCCAAGGATGAGCGCGTGTACGATCCGGCCCGTTGGGATCGCAATGCCATCCGGCGCGAGCTGAGGTTTTCCCGTTCCGATCGGGTGATTCTCTTCGGCGGGCTGATCCGCAAGCACAAGGGCATCTATGAGCTCATCGAGCTAGTCGAGCGCCTGGGCGATCCGCGCTACAAGTTGTTGTTCGTCGGTTCGCGCATCTCGCCGGACCAGAAGCGCCTGGTGGCCGAGTACGGCAATCGAATCACCGTGCTGCCGCCCCAGGATCGCGAGGCGATGGCGCGCATCAACCTGGCCGCCGACCTGGTCGTGTTGTGGCTGGATCCTGAAGTACCCGCCAGCCACTACCAGATGCCCTACAAGGCCACCGATGCCTTTGCCATGGGGGCCAGCGTGATTGCCAACGATATTTCCGATCTGGGCGATCTGGCGCGCCAGAGCTATCTGCGGTTGGCGCCTTTTGGCGACTGGGGGGCGATCGAGAAAGCCATTCATCGCGTGTTTGCCGACCGCAAGCAGCGGCGGGCTATGCAGGAAGCCGGACAGCGCCTGTTTCGGCGGCAATTTTCCTACGCCGCGATGCGGTCCGGGTTCGAGCTGGCTTCGCGCCGGGCATTGGCGGAAAACGATGGTCAGGAAGAAGTGGCCGAGTCGTTCTATGACTTCTTCGCCAATTTCTACCGGCAGCGCTGCCTGGTCGATGAGGATTTTGCGTTGCCGGGGAATGTGGCCGGTGAGCTGGCCGGCGCCATCAGCACGCCCGAGGTGCGCGAGTTGGATGAGCCCGAGACCCTGGCGGGGCTGGAGGAAGACGGTGTTGTGGCGTTGCTTCCTGCCAGGCATCGCGGGCGCGGTCTGGCCGCCGCAAGGCGCTTGGTGGCCCGCGCCGGGCATCCGCTCAAGGTCTTGATGGTACCCGTGGCTTCCGAAGCCGAGGCCGTCGAGGCTGTTCGCATGGCGTTTTCTACGCTGCCGTGCCGTCAACTGCTGGTGGTGGGCGAAGGCATACTGACCGGCGTCGATTGGCTGCAGAAGGCCCTGGCAGTGAGTGCGGCTGGTGATTCCTGCGTGCTCGGGCTCAACGGCGGGCAGGCGCCGGGAGAGCATTCTTCCTGCGTCCTGGTGCGCCGCGAGTGGCTCAAGGGTCTGGAGGACGGGGTTCCAGAAGCCAAAGATCCGCGCGGCTGGATGCATGCCGTGCAGCAGCGCGCGGCGCAGAAAGGCGTATTGGCGCAGGTGCCGGAGGCCGTCGTCTACGATCTGGCGGCTGCCGAAGCGGAACTGGCCGGGTTTGAGCCGGAACAGCCTGATTATGCGCCGGCAGTTGGCTGGTTTGAGCGTGTTCGGGCGGGTTTGGGGCGCGTGCTGGGGCTGGGGCGGCGAAAAGCCGGAAGTGAGTCTGGTGGCGAAGGGGGCACTGCTCATGAGATCCCGGATATCGGCTCGGGCCGATTCCGGGACGACAGTGCAGAGTTGGGTGGGCCGGATGGAAGCTCGGGCCGATTCCGGGACGACAGTGCCGAGTTGGGTGGGGCAGATGGAAGCTCGGGCCGATTCTGGGGCGACATCACTGTGATCGATGGCGAGCAGCTTCGCGGTCTCGAGCGTGGCGATGAGGGCCATGTAACGGTGATCATGCCGTCCATCAACCGACGCCGGGCGCTGGCTACGGCGCGGCACCTGGCCCATCGGGCCGGTATGCCGGTGCGCATCGTGGTCGTGCTCGACAACAAGCGTCGCGGCTTTGTCGACACGCTCAACCGAAGCGCCCGTCGCATTCGGGCCCGCTATGTGGTCTACCTGGCTGAAGACGCCGTGGCCGGCCAGGATTGGCTCAAGACCGCCCACCGGCAGCTCGAAGACAGCGGCAAGGGGCTGCTGGCCTTCAACTGCGGCAAGTGGCATGGCCGTATCGCCGCATTTGGGATGGTGCGCACGGCATGGGTCCGGGGCCTGTATCCGAAGGATATTCTGTATTCCGGCTACCGGGCCCACCGGGCAGACAACGAGTTGACGGCAATCGCCCGGGCCAATGACGAGTTTGTATACTGTGCCGAGGCGCTCTTGATGGAAAACGACCCGGGTAAACTGGTGCTTGATCTTGGTGTCGAACAGTCAGGAAAAGATGATCGTCGGCTGTTCAGGCAGCGCTACGCAAAGGAGTTCGGTGGCCTGGCCCCGGCGGACCGGCTGGCCGAAATGGCCGACGAGTACATTAACCGTGTCGGTACGTTGAATGCGCCCCAGAATGCGGCCGATCGTACGCTGTCTGGGGGCAAGCCAATCCTTGCGGAGGATCAGGTGGACCAGACCAACAAGTGTGGGCCGCAAGATGCTCCCTGAGTCACGGGAGAGGGTCCAGTGAGGTTTTGCCTTATCGGAGGGTTCCCCCGCAGCGGCACACGGCAGTTTGTGGATATTCTGAATCGCCACCCGCAGTTCTGGATGCGTGGTGAGATTCACAGGGATCTGATTGTGGCGCTGGACCAACTGGTGCAAACGGCCGAGGCCTGCCATGCCGGCAAATGGACGGAACCCAACTTCAGAAAGGCACGGCTCCGACTCATACTCGAGAACATCCGACTCCTGGGCAAGGGCGGAGCGTCACCCGGGTGGCCAGGCCGCGTCGAGCGGTACCGGATTGGTTTCAAGATGCCGTATGTGGAACTGGTTAAACCTTCGCTGGACAATCTCCTCAAGCCGGAATTCGATGGAGTGGATTTCCTGTACTGTGTGCGGGGGCTCGAGCAGAACTTCTTGTCCCAGAAGTCGAAACTTGGGATAAAGAAGAAGCAGTTCATCGCCAACACCATTGCATCCATTGATGCATTCAATGTTATGAATCAGGATGATTTCTATCGAGTACAGATACTCCATCTCGATCAGTATCTTGCCAGTGACGACAGGCCCGGCTGGCTGTGCCGAAACCTGTTCGGGTTTCTAGGGGTGGATGGAACCTCCGATGAAGATGTGGAATCCTATATCGCCAGTACGCCAAATCGGAACAAGACCCCGGGCAAGGACAGGCTACGGGAATTAGAGGAGCGGGAGCGTCAGGCAATTTCTGGGAACAAGGCACTGCTCGAAAGAATCCGCTGGCTCCAGCAGCACCATTCCATTAATCTCGAACTTGTATAGGAAAGGTGATTAAATGACGGAATCAACTACAAGTAGGCACCTTGCCGCTAGATGTTGGGGTGGTATTTTGTTACTGGGACTGTTTGTGAGCTGGGTCCATGCAGACACCATTCAGGTACAGGGTGACTCTGATTCGATCCAGGCAGCGATTGATGCCGCTGCTAGCGGGGATACCATTGTCGTTGGGCCCGGAAACTACGATATTGGTGAATTCATAGAGATTGTAGATAAGTCGATTACCCTGATTTCGGACGATGGTGCCGATTCGACCATTCTGAATGGTCAGGATTCGGGCAGTATTCTTTTCATTCGCGGCCCACTTGCCTCGAATACTCTGGTTGAAGGTTTCACATTCATTGACGGCCGGGCAACTCGCTCTCGGGAAGGCGGCTGTGTAGTGATCCGCGAGTCGTCTCCAACAATTCAGCACAACAGATTTGAGAACTGCCGCAGCGACCCAGAGAACTCTTCCAGTTCCGGTGGGGCCATCAAAATATCCGCGGGTGAAAACGCACCCAATCCCGGGCGTCCTACCATTCGGAATAATCGATTCCTGAACAATCGGTCCTACAGTCAGGGCGGCGCCATCCACATTTTCCGGGCCAGTGCCAGGATCATCGAGAATGTTTTTACCGGCAATGTGGCTCGCGGTAGCCTTGAACCCGGCGGCGGTGGGGTGAAGGCGACTCGAACCGAAGGGGATGTGGTCGAAATACGCGGCAATCTGTTCGAGGGCAATGAAGCGAGTTTTGCCGGCGGTGCCATTTCCGTATTCGATGGCAGTGCTGACATCATCGGCAACGAGATTACCGGCAATGGCCGGTCACGATTCGGCGGGGGGATTCATCTCGAGACGGATGACAGGGATCTGGTGTTTCAGGTAATCGATAACGTCATCGAAGATAATTTCGCCACGAATCAGATAAATGACCCCGAGGTCGGGCCGGCATTCGACAGTGTGTCCGGCGGGGGAATTCATATGAACTTCAGGGCTTCAGTGGGTTTTACCGATTCCACGGCCGAAATCCGCGGGAACATCTTTCGGGGTAACAGCGCAGTAGACACCCGATGCACAAGTGACGTCGGGAACAGTGATTGTGGGAGGGGCGGTGCTATCGAGTTCTTCAGCGGGCCGCTGGCGAAGCAATTATTTCAGAACAACCTGATTGAAGGAAATATTGCCGATGTCAATGCTTCAGGAAACTTCGACAAGGTGCAGCTCGTCTTTACCGACAATACGGTCCGGAACAATCAATCGATCTACGTACATCCGGGAGTTGGCTGTGTCGCGGGTGGCGGAGATGAGCCGGTTCACTGCGTAATCGAACGCAACTACTTTCTCGACAATGGATACAAGGATGGCGGTGTTGGCCACCCTTCAATCAATGATACTGGCGCCGTGTATGTGCTGAGAAATACTGCCAGAATCATCAACAACGTTTTTGCGGGGAATTCCGGCTACCACGGCATGATATTCATGCGTCACCGTCCGGAGAATTATCCTGATGCGTTCTCCCGGATTGAACACAACACATTTTATGGCAACCAGACCGAACGGAATGCATTCGGGTCGCTCAGGCTCGAGGGAAATGGATCCATACAGAACAATATTTTTGATGGTGACGCATGGGCGCTGAGGATTGATGATTTTGTAAGCGATGACTCGATCATCGGTTTCAACAACATCGTAAACTTTTCCGAACGTGTTGGACGTATTAACGGCATCAACGTCAATACAGTGGAAGATCTCAATGCCCTTGATGGAAGCGAAGGAAACACCGGTCTCGATGCCGGTTTTGTGGATCCAGCATCACATGATTATCGACTCCAGGAGACTTCGAGTCTCGTTCAGTCTGTGGAATGTCTGGTAGGCGTTGATGAAGATATCGAACATAACTCGCGACCGTTTGGGTCCCTTTGTGATGTTGGGGCGCATGAATATTTTGAAGACACGACGATTTTCCATGACCGGTTTGAAGGCTGATGAAGACAGGTGATTGTGCGGATGGATGGATCTTCATCCATGTAATGAAGACTGCGGGTACGTCTTTCAGAAAGATGCTCGAGAAGCAGCTCGGTGCCGCCGTGTACCCCACACGTGAGGAATTGAAGCAGCACAAGAGGGGCTGGTATCTGAAGGCCCGGGAACTTCGGGAGCGTCTTCAAAGCGGTGAGCTCACGCTTGGAGGGAGGCAGGTGGTTTGTGGCCATTTCTCAGCGTCCGTTGCCGAACGGATGCCGGGGGATTGGCGTCTTGCGGTTTTTCTCAGGGATCCTGTTGCTCGCTCGTTGTCGATGATTGCGCACCGGTTGAAGCATGATGGCCCGGAGAACTTGCTTGGCCATCCGGAGGCGGCCGGGGATGCTGTCTTGAAGTTGCTGGAGGACGAAAAGTTCGTCAATTCCCAGGTTCGAGACTATCAGACGAAAGTACTTTCCATGAAGCCGATGGCGAACGTGAATTCACCAATGTTGGTCGGAGAGCGGGAGTATGAGACTGCAGTCCGGCGATTGGAAAGCATTGATTTCGTCGGGATAACAGAACAGTTTTCAGAGTCTATCAGTTTGTTCGAGTCGGTGTCGGGGATACGATTTAGTGTGCCGCTGCTTCAGCGCAATCGTAGCCCCTTGATTGCGCCGACCGATGCGGCAATCGAGAAGATTCGGAATCTGGTTGGCTACGACCAAAGATTGTATGAATGTGCACTTGAAAGGTTCGGAAAGGAAGCGTCGGGAGACCTGCAAAGGCTGCATGCAGGGGGCAGGTGATCATGCCGTCTCCGGATTTTATTGTCATAGGTGGCATGAAGTGCGGGACGACCAGTCTGTATCATTATCTCGGACATCATCCGGAGGTCACCGTTAGCCGTAAGAAGGAAGTCAACTACTTTTTTGGCCGGCTGTACAACAAGAGATCATATGCCTGGTACAGGCGACAGTTCCCCGATGGCGGGGTGGTCACGGGCGATGTAAGTCCGGTCTACTCAAAACTCCATCTGGATCCCGAGGTGCCCCGCAGGATTCATTCGGCGTTGCCGCATGTCAGGCTCATTTACTTGGTGAGAGACCCCGTTCAGCGATTTATTTCTCACTACCAGCATTCCCTCGCCAAGGCGCGCACGACGCTCAGGGCGGATGCTTTTGTGGAGTCGGAGCTAAGGGGGCCGGGGAACGTCTTTCTGACCGGATGCTATTACAAACACCTGAAGGGGTATTTGGAATACTTTTCCCATGAACAAATCCTGATCGTTGAATGCGAGAAACTGTGGAGTCAGACGACACAGGAGCTTGACAGGATTTTCCGGTTCATCGGCGTTTCCGAAGAGTCTGCCTACGAGGGCTTTGACCAGGTGCATCATAGTAGTTCGAGCAAGTATGTACTGAATCCGATCGGGGCTCGACTGCGGAAGCTGGTTGGGGCGAAGCAGGCTCTTGCATGGTCCAGGTCGCCTATTGGCCGCAAGCTTCTTTACAGGCCCATGCAGAGCATCGCACTGGATGCAGGGTCTCGTGCAGCTCTCGAGCGCGCTTATGCTCCGTGGAACAACTTGCTAAGAGATCTTTGCGGGATGCCTCTCGAAAGCTGGCCTGACTACTCGCGGTTAAGGGGCAAAGGAGACAGGATCCCCGAGGAGCCAATTCCATGAGCCTTTTCCGTGAAACGCTGAATGCGCTTCAGTGGGTTCAAAGGGCAGTATGCGCTCTCCTCGTACTTACTCCGGTTGCCATGCCGGTTTTTGTGATGGCGACCCTGCTCGGGCGCATTTTCGGGCTGCTCGCGTTCTTCCTGCCCCTGAAAGTCATTCTTTTGGCTGGTTCTGACGGCGTTCCCAGGTACTTTGCCTTCTTCATCGATCCGGCCGACAAATTTCCGTGGATCGTCGGGTTGTCTGTCGGGGCAGTCGTGTTCTATCTACTTTCTCTGTTGTTGGATGCTCTGTCCGACAGGGTGGCCGCCAGGGGCAGCGCGAAGGTGATTGCAGCAAGTAGCGGAATTTCCCAGACTACGGACCAAAGGGTTGAATCAAAGGAGTACTACAGCGACTTCGGTTCCATATGCGGTAGTTCGGTCTTCTTTGTAGTTGGCATGTCGGCGTTGGGCTTTATTGATCCCGCACTGGTTATAGTGATCGGCTCTCTTCTGATGCTCCAGTATGGCTTGTCAGCGGCTCTCCTGGAATTCGGAAGCGTTCTTGACCCCAATCCGTTACTGCGTCTGATGGTTGATAGGACGCAGTTCTATCTGACTATTTTCTATTCGATCAACTTCCTGACCGGATTCTTCGTTCTATTGATTCCCTACCTGCAAGGGTCGCAGGGAAACATACTGTTTGCAATTCTGGCAATTCTGATTATCCGTCAGAGTCTCAAGGGCGCCGTACAAGTCACGTCAAAGATTGCGCAGTTGTATCAATTCAAGACACATGTTGATCCGTTCATATTTCGGCAGGAGAAGATTGGTCAGCGTGATCGGGTTGTTAGTCGGACCTTTCGCCAGGTGTTTCAACGCCAGGCGAGAGAACAACACGTTGGCGAGCGACTGATATCACTTGGCTATAAGCCGCGCGATCTGCACACGTTCTATATTGACTTCGGTATCCGCAATTCATACGCATTCAAAGTAGAGTTCTTTGATTCGGGTAGCAAGGATCACGTTTTGCTGCAACAGCAGATTTTCTCGGAGAAGAGTGTCTCCCGGCTTGATCATGAGGAGTTGCTGTTCGAGCATGTTGCAAGAGAGACGGTTCTGGCGCCGAGACTCGTTGATCGCTTCCTGCAGAGTGGGTTCAAGGTTCAGATGGTTGACTTTGGCCTTGGTGCTTTGCCAGAGGACACTGATTGGTCGGAAGTCTGCGAGACGCTTACCCGTCATCTCTGGGAGGTAAGGCCCCCGGAATCCCTGGTCAACGTATTCAGTACATCTAGGTTTACGTTGGAGGGGCGATTGACTTCGGGATTTCTGGAGAGATTGACGGTTGCTCTCGATTCGGATGATGCCATAGCGACCTATCAAACGTTCCAAGCCTATCTTGGTGTGATCAAGGACGTGCTAAAGCAAGTGCCCCTTTGTATCCACAATCCCGCAGTATCTCCGCAGTTCGTTTCGAGGTTCGGTGACGATGAATGGCGAATAATGATCTGGCACCAATGGTCTATTGAGCATATTGGCGTGGGGGCTCCAGGGTTTCTGCAGGGGGAGAGGCTCGAGTCGATCCTGGCGGCTGTCAGGCGGGCACGGGGACTGAAGGAGGATGAACTGACCGTGGATCATGTTGAGCTAGCCAGGGCGTGCAGGATTCTCGAAATCGAGATCGAGAGGGATAAGTACAACAGTGCATTGGCCGTTGCCAGACGTATTGTCGATAACCCGTTGGTTTCGGGGCGCGCACAAGCTGCTTGATGGATATGGTGTGAGTGGAGTTCTCTATCTGCACGCCGGCTTCCACAAGACTGGTTCTACAGCCATTCAGCACTTCGCTGCCCACCATCGCCGTCGCCTCAAAGCAGGCGGCGTTTTGTATCCCCGGCTTTGGCCTGCGACGTTTCGGCCTGTTGCCGGGCATCATTTTCTGGCACACGCGGTTGCCGGCAACGAGCGGTTCCTTACGCTGCGTCAGGCAACACGGCTGGTTGGGCGTTGGCGTCGCGCGGCAGAGGGGCGCGGGCTGACTGTTCTGCTCAGCAGCGAGGCAGTCTGCCGGCAAGCGTTGTCGGGCGAGGCTGAACTTGCGGCGAGCCAGGAGGCCTTTTTGCGCCGATTTCAGTCGGTGCTGGAGGGCTTCGATATCAAGCCTGTTCTGGTGGTACGTCGTCAGGACGACTTCGTTCGCTCGCTCTACCAGGAGCACGTTACTCAGGGCCGGGGTGTGACGGCCCGGATGAAATTTGGGGATTACCTGGAGAAGGCGGCGATTGATAAGTCGCGCTTCCTGGAGCGGCTGAGGCTCTTTCGTTCCGTATTCGGTAGTGTGCACTTGATGATCTATGAAAGATTGCGCCAGGCTGGATTGCCGTCCGCCTTCTTTTCGGAACTCGGTCTCGATGTCGCCGGGGGGCAACACTCACTCGGCGAAACCAGGAAGAGCCCAAGCCCCGGTGAAACCATTCTGAAACAGAAGCTTAATCCCTGGGTTAGGAACGATCGACAGAATGTCAGGTTAATCAAGTGGCTTCGCTCCCGGCGAATGAGAGAGTTACTAGAGCGTCAATATCCCGCCGATCTGTCTCTCTGGTCAAGCGAGAAAGAAAGATCGAACTTCATGCGAAGATTTCAGTCGGAGAACGAGCACATCCTGGCCGAGTTTGGTGACAGTCAATGGCGCACGTTGTTTCCGCAGAATGCACCTGAATCTGTCAAAAGTTCCAGTTCGGCTGCCGGTGAGGTCGAAGAAGCAACGGCCCGAATTCTGAATCAGAAAAAGGCAAAACTCGCGAGTATTCTGGGAAGGGATGCGCTCGAGCAGCTGATAAATGGCTGATCATCTAGGTGGGCAATGGTGTGGGACAATTCCAGGGGGCGAAGTGTGGCGCGGATTCTGTAAAGAGCTCCTGGAGATATGAAGGAAAAGGTTCAATCCCGTCAGATAATTGTACTTGGCATGCATCGTTCGGGGACATCGGCGTTGAACGGTGCGCTATCGGGCATGGGTGTGTATGTCGGTGATCCCGATGACCTGACGAAGCCGCTTGCTGAGAATCCGAAGGGTTTTTTTGAGCGTCGGGATGCGCGCCGAATTTGTGATGCCATGTTGCACGACGAAGGTGCTGATTGGTGGAAGGTGTCGGGGTTCGATTCCGACTCCAATCAACTTCCCCTCGCGGACAGACATCGCGAAGCCATTATCGATTTGCTCAACGAGCTCGATAGTCACGGTCACTGGACACTCAAGGAGCCACGCCTTTGCCTGCTCTTACCACTTTTCCGTCCCTGGCTTCAGAAGCCGCTGGTGGTGGTGGTGCTTCGTCACCCTCTGGAGGTCGCCAAGTCGCTTCGGCAGCGCAACGGGTTTCCCGTACGGGTGGGGCTGGCGCTCTGGGAGGTCTATACCCTTGCAGCGCTTCGGTCGGCGCGCCATGAAACACATCATCTTGTCCGACATTCAGACTTGGTTTCCTCTCCTCACATGGTGATTGAGCGCCTGGTTGACTGGCTGGAAGACAATGGCGTCAGCGGCCTGGATATCGCAGGTGGAATGGAGATGATTGACCCATCTCTTAGGCATCAACGGCACTCGCGTATGGAGGAGGCGTGGTTGCCTAGTTCGGTCTCGGCCCTGTGGGGAAAGCTCTCCGGGGGCGAGTTCTATGGTGACTTGCCGGCCGTTGCTGCAGAGACAATCTGGACTTTGAAGGAGTTCGAGGTCGATCATGGGCGTGAGCTGGCTGCTCGCGCCCAATCGAAGGCACTAAGCAAAGAGTTCCAGAGCGTCCGTGCGGATGTTGATGGTCTGAAGCAAGAACTCGGCACGGCCAGGTCGGAAATCGAATCTTGGAGATCGCAAGCGCAGGAGGCGGAAGCTGAACTGGGGGAGGCCCGCAAGGCGCTTTCGGATTTTCGTTCCGTTGCCGATGGAGCCAAAAAGCAAGCCGAAAAGGTGCGCGCACGATACGAACGAGCGCTCAAAGACTCAAAGCGTCACGTGGATGAGCTTCGCGAGCGACTGGACCAGTCCCGAGAGGAAGCCGGGGCGCTCTCTGCGCGCTTGCGGATGCAGGATGCGGCGCTCGGCGGTATTTGTGCTTCGCTGGGCGGCAAGGGACGAGGCGGCGATGCGGGTCGAATCAATTGGTTTGACCGTGTGACCGTCAGCGTGGTTTTAGTTTTAGAAAATGGCAATGCAAAGTCGATTGTTGCTTGCCTTGATACGATGAAGCGACAAACCTGGCCACGCTGGGAGCTGGTTGTCGTCCACGATCCGGCCAGCTTCGAAGGTGATCGTGATCTTGAGGGCTTGACTGATCCCAGAGTTCGTCTGGTGGCAAGTTCGAGTCATGCTCGAATCAACCTGCGCAACCGAGGTCTTTCGGCCTGTGCGGGCGAGTTGGTGGCGTACTGGGGAGCGGATTCCGATTGGCAGCCGTCTCATCTGCAACGTGCTGTTTCGGCCTTTCAGCATCGGCCGGAGGGCGCCCTGTATTCGAGTGTGATGGATAGCGCTGAGAGTAACGCTGCAGACGATCTGACGGCCCTGGTTCACCGAAAGGCGCTAACGGACTGTTTCGGAGCCTGGGCAACGGCTTCCGGGGACGAGGCCGATGGAGCATTCATTCCCGGGCTGCAGGTTTTGCCGGCCCTGGGTGATGGTGGCCGGACTTTCGCATTAGCCGATCGGCCGGAATACAGCGTGGGAATTGATGAAGCGGTTTCACCCCGTTTTCGACAGGTGCGGCTTATCGGGCCCGAGAGGGCGGGGCAAGCTGCCTTGGACGACTGGCTGCAGGCTTTTGGGCCCAATGTCGATGTGGCGGTAACTCGTTGGGACGCGTTGCAGGATTGCAGCGCCCCGGACAAGCAGGCCGGTGATGGGTGCGAGAGTGACCGTGTTCACTCAACTGTTTCATGGGAAGCATTTCAGTCGGGACTGGCCGAAGAGCTGGCACAGCAGGACGCTGAATGGGTAATTGCGCTCGGCAATAGCCCGGTAGCGCAGCTCCAGGCATTGCTCTCACACTTCCATACGGGCTGTGCCGTGACCATTGTTTCTACGCCGGAACGGGATGAATCTGATCCTGAACGCGATTCCTTGCAGGAGCAGCTTCGAAAGTTGGTCTCGAGTTGTATCGAAGACCTTGGGGAAAGCGATCTTGCCGTATGTCCTTCCTTGATGATCCTCGGTCAGTGCTGGCTCAGCGTTGACTCGTCTGCGCTACGGGGAAGGTTGGCGTACCTTGACCGCGTCCTGTTGCCGGCGGAGCGGCCTCATCGGGCTGTCGAAAGGTTGGCGAATGCCTTCAGCCGATGGCGTACGGCTGGTCCGGGGAACGCCGGGGTTGCTGCGGAAGGATGAAGGCTGTGCGTTGGCTGATCAAGGCACCATCGCCCGAGGATCGGCTCAAACGCGTGCAATGGGGAGACACCCATTTTGCCGAGGCGCTGTGTCGAGCCCTGGCGCTGCGGCACCATGTCGAAATCGATCACCGCGATTCATGGGAGGCAGGTCGCCCTGCCGATGTCGTCGTCGTGCTGCGCGGTTTGTATCGTTATGACCGCTCAAGGTCGGCCGATCCCGATGCTTTGCACGTTCTTTGGCTGATCAGCCATCCCGACGACGTGACGGATTCCGAGCTTGGGGACTACGACCTGATTTTCGTTGCCTCTTCCTCGCATGCCCGCGATCTGGAGGCGAGATTTCCGGATAAGGTGTACACGCTGTTGCAGTGCACGAATACCGAAACCTTTTTCCCTCCGCTGGGTGGGCCACGTGCCTCGGAACGTTCCGGCGTAATATTCGTCGGCAATACGCGTGGGCAGCGACGTATTCCGGTGGAGATGGCGGAAGTAAAGCCGGGCATTCGGCTGCATGGGGTTGGATGGGATACATTCGGGCTCGGTCGACAGGTCGCTACTCAGAGAATCGACAATCATCGGCTGGGAGAATTGTACAGGCGCGCCAGGATCGCTCTTAATGATCACTGGGCGGACATGCTGGAGTATGGCTACCTGAATAATCGAGTGTTCGATGCTCTGGCTTGCGGTTTGCCGGTTCTCACTGATGCGACCCCTGAAGTGGAACGAATTTTCGGAAATGCCTGCGGCGTCTGCGAGGCCGAGTCGGATGATTTCATGGCGGCCTATCGGGAGATGCTTCTGGACTATCCGCGGTATCTCGAGGAGGCAGCCGATGTGGCTGGTCAGGTCTGCCGTGAGCACGGATTCGGGGCGCGAGCACGAGAATTGGAAAACGTGGTAATGAAGGAACTCGGGAACCGGGGTGTGCCCCTGGGTGACAGAGCGCAATCGCTCGATGCTTGAGTCCTGCGTTTCGATCGTAACCCCCGCGCATAACGCGGCAAATGTGGTCGAACGCGCCGTCGCCTCGGTCGCAAAGCAGGGGAGCATGGTGCTAGAGCATATTGTCGTCGACGATGGCTCCACCGATGAAACGAATGAAGTCCTCAAAGCGCTTGCGCGAGCACATTCGCATCTGGTCGTACTGCGTCAGACGCGCCGAGGCGCCGGGGAAGCCCGGAATTTCGGAATCAAACAGGCTCGCGGTCGCTATATCGCGTTTCTCGATAGCGACGACGAGTGGAAGCCGGCCAAACTCGAGCGGCAGATCGGCTTCATGGAAGAAACTGGCACGCTGTTCTCCTACGGTGACTACCTGCGCAGGCGAGTAGGAAGCGACGAAAAAGCCAGGATCATACACAGCCCCGACAAATTGCGGTACGCGGATTTGCTGCACGGCTGTCCAATCGGTTGTCTGACCGTCGCTTTCAACCAGGAAGTGCTGGGGAAGCGCTACATGCCGGATGTCCGAAGGGGGCAGGATTGGGGGCTGTGGCTGAATCTCACCCGTGGCGGTATCATGGCGCGTCGATACCCCGGTATTGAAGCGATTTACCATGTGCGCCGGGGTTCCCTGTCGGGCCACAAGCTGAAGAAGGTTTGCGACGTCTACCGTATCTATCGGGAGCAGGAAGGTCTCGGGCGGCTACATAGCGCGTCGTACCTGATGAGCCACAGCCTGCGCTCTTTTACCAAGTAGTTTAACTGCACGCTCGGAAAGCAGCGTTTTAACAAACTTATGACGAATAGACATTTAAAGGCACTCGAAGCCGAATCGATCCATATCATCCGCGAGGTGGCGGCGGAGTTCTCCAATCCGGTCATGCTGTACTCGATCGGCAAGGACTCTTCGGTCATGCTGCATCTGGCTCGAAAGGCCTTCTGGCCGTCGCCGCCGCCTTTTCCGCTACTGCACGTGGATACGACCTGGAAATTTCGGGAGATGTACGAGTTTCGCGACCGGATCGCCGAAGAAGCCGGTATGGAGCTGCTGGTCCATATCAACCAGGAAGGGGTCGAACAGGGTGTCGGGCCGTTCACGCATGGCTCGAAGGTGCATACCGATATCATGAAGACCCAGGCGCTCAAGCAGGCCCTGGACAAGTACGGCTTCGATGCCGCGTTTGGCGGCGCGCGCCGTGATGAGGAGCGTTCTCGCGCCAAGGAGCGCGTGTTTTCGTTCCGCGATCGCAATCATCGCTGGGACCCCAGGAACCAGCGCCCGGAGCTGTGGAATATCTACAACGGCCGGGTCCACAAGGGCGAGTCCATTCGCGTCTTTCCGCTATCGAACTGGACCGAGCTGGATATCTGGCAGTACATCTACGCCGAGGATATTCCGATGGTGCCGTTGTATTTCGCCGCCGAGCGTCCGGTGGTCGAGCGCGACGGCATGCTGATTATGGTCGACGACGAGGAACGCATGCCGTTC
Organism: Wenzhouxiangella psychrophila; assembly: GCF_042310375.1. Taxonomy (NCBI): domain Bacteria; kingdom Pseudomonadati; phylum Pseudomonadota; class Gammaproteobacteria; order Chromatiales; family Wenzhouxiangellaceae; genus Wenzhouxiangella; species Wenzhouxiangella psychrophila. The sequence goes on from NZ_JBHJMQ010000002.1 coordinate 109,800, forward strand.
GAGCCCGGCGAAGAGCCGGAGATGCGGATGGTCCGCTTTCGCACGCTCGGTTGCTGGCCGCTGACCGGGGCGGTGGAATCAGAGGCGACCAGTCTGCTCGATGTGATTCGAGAGACGATTTCGGTGCGGCAGTCCGAGCGGCAAGGCCGGGCGATCGACAAGGACGCCGGCGCGTCCATGGAGCAGAAGAAGATCGAGGGGTACTTCTGATCGTTCGCTTGTTCTCTCGTTCTCTGGTTGGCTTGTTCGTTCAACCGTTCAGTCGTTTAGTGACTACGATGCGGGATTGAAAGCGGGTCATGAATGGCAATTGATCATTCGCAGACCTATCGATCCTGGCGGCCTCGGAACCTGGTTCATCGGTGGCGGCTTCGGGTCTTGCAGCGGATTCTGAGCCAGGAGCTCCAGAGACCGCCTCGTGAATACGCAGATTTTGGCTGCGCCAACGGCTATCTGACGCGGGAAGTCGCACGGTGGGTGGGCGCGGAAAGGGCCCTCGGATTCGATCTGCGGCACTGGAATGTCAACAAGGCAAAGCGCTTGTGGCCGGAGATCTCGTTTTCCGAGGCGAATCTGAATCAGGAGCTGGAGCTTGACAGACGTTTCGATCTGATCACCTGCCTGGAGACGATAGAGCACGTCGGCTCTCCTGGTATGGCGACCCGAAATCTCGTCAGGCACCTGGATACAAATGGACTGTTAATCGTGTCGATGCCGATCGAGGTGGGCCCGGTTGGCATCGTGAAATTTCTGCTGAAAAACGGGCTTTTCGGATCGGGTTTTAATCAGATTTCGAGCCGTCCTTCGGTGAGGTGGAAGTACCTGCTCGACCTGGTTATGGACAAGCCGATCCTCAACTACCGACATGATCGGGAGAGTTGGGGAACGCATTTTGGTTTCGACTACCGGACTATCTTGCGGTATTTCAGAGACGAAGGAGTGAACATCGATGTCATCAAGTCCCTGACGACCTGCTTTTGTGTCGTTCGACTGGACGGCAAAATATGAACGATGGGGCCGGAGCGTTCCGGGGCGTCAGTGACACCAGTGTTAAGTGTTAGGTGTGTCGCCGTCGGCTTGAGGTGGCTCAGGGGTGGTCGTTGATGGTTGTGGTGAAGGGGTTGAGGATTTTGAGGTTGTCGATGGTTTGGTCGTTTTTAAGGTCTTCGGATAGGACGTAGGTGCAATTGCTTCTCTGGGCGGCGGCCAGGATCAGCAGGTCCCACCAGCTGTAGTTCAGGCGGTCTTCCAGAGACCAGGCCTGTTCGATTCGGGATTTCCGTTGGCGATACTCGGCCAGCATTTCACCGACCAGGCGGGAAACGCTGGTGTTGCGCCGGGCGGCTTCCATTCGGGCCCAGCGGGCGGTTTCGGGGTCGAGCGTAATGGTGACGTTTTTCATGACACGGATTTCGTGAAACACGAGGTTAGTGTGAAGTGTCGAGTGTGAAGGGGTTCGCGACCGACTTAGTGGCGTTTTGACGCTTTAACGTTTTGATGCTAGATTGGGGCTGGAGGTGTGTTATGAGTGACGCTTTGAAGCGGTCTACGGTTTATTTTGATCCGCAGTTGCATGCGGCGTTGCGGTTGAAGGCGGCCCAGACCGATCGCAGCCTTTCGGATTTGGTGAACGAGGCGGTACGGGAAGCGCTGGCGGAGGACCAGGAGGACCTAGCGGCGTTCGAGGAGCGGGTCTCGGAGCCGACCATGACCTATGAGACCTTGCTGAATGACCTCAAGGCTCATGGCAAATTATAGTCTGGTCTTCAAGAGATCAGTTGCCAAGGATCTTCGCCCAATTCCCCCAAAAGACGTTGCACGCATCCTCAAGAGAATCGAGTCACTTCGGGATGATCCCCGACCAATCGGTTGCGAAAAACTTTCGGGGCAGGAGCGGTATCGACTAAGGCAGGGGCGGTACCGGATTCTCTATGAGATAAGCGACAAGGAGTTGGTGGTAACTGTCGTGAAGGTGGGGCACAGGAAGGGGATTTATAGAGAGTGAAGTGTGAAGGCTAAGAATGAGTTACTTTTCGTTTGAGGATTTGGAGGTCTGGAAGCGAGGGTGTCGGGTTGCTGTGGAGGTTTGCTCGTTGCTTCGCAACTCGCGGGAGTGGGGCTTGCGGGATCAGATGATGCGGGCGGCTGTTTCTATTTCATGGAATATTGCTGAGGGGGCAGAGCGGAGTACGCCTCGGGATTTTGCCCGGTTTCTGGATATTGCTCGTGGTTCGGCCGCTGAGTTGCGGACTCAACTATATATACCGGTACGGGCTGAAATGCTGCCCGAAGACAGGGCAAATGAATTGATTACGGAATTAAAGGAAATTTCATCCATGCTGCACAGCTTGTCCCAACAGCAACGCGCAAAGGTGAAGGAAGAGGATCCTTCACACTTCACACTGAACACTTCACACTCTGCGTCGGAGCAGTGGTAATGGCTGTAGTGGATATCGAAAAGGTCCTGACCGAAGACGCGCAAAAAGACTTACTGCGCTTCATTACCTGCGGTTCCGTCGATGACGGCAAGTCGACGCTGATCGGGCGGTTGTTGTTTGACTCGAAGCAGGTATACGAGGATCAGATGGCCGCGGTCGATCGGGACTCCAAGAAGTGGGGGACGACCGGGGACGAAGCCGACCTGGCCTTGCTGGTGGATGGCCTGCAGTCGGAGCGCGAGCAGGGCATCACGATCGATGTGGCGTATCGGTATTTCGCTACGGCCCGGCGCAAGTTCATCATCGCAGATACGCCGGGGCACGAGCAGTACACCCGTAATATGGCTACGGGGGCTTCAACTGCGGGTCTGGCAGTCATTCTGATCGATGCGCGCAAGGGTGTGCAGACGCAAACCAGGCGACATTCGTTCATTGTCTCCCTGCTTGGAATCAAGCAGGTGGTCGTGGCGGTTAACAAGATGGATCTGGTCGATTTCGATCAGGACCGCTTCGAATCGATCAAGGCGGATTACCTGGAATTTGCCAACAAACTCGATTTCGACTCGGTGGATTGCCTGCCGGTGGCGGCATTGCGCGGGGACAATGTGACCGTGCGGGGAGACAACCTGGCGTGGTTCGAGGGGCCGACCTTGCTGAAACTGTTGGAGACCTTGCCTGCTGAAGGTGCCCACACTGCGTCCGATTTCCGGTTGCCCGTTCAGTATGTCAACCGCCACAGCTCCGACTTCCGCGGTTTTGCCGGCACCATCGCCGGCGGGAAGGTCGCTGTTGGGGAACCGATCATGGTGATGCCATCGGGCCGGCAGAGCCGGGTCGAGCGTATCGTTACATTCGACGGTGATCTGGAACGGGCCGAGACCGGGCAGGCGGTCACGCTGACCCTGGAAGGCGAAATCGACATCAGTCGCGGCGACCTGCTGGTCCATCCCGACGAGCGTGCGCGTGTGGCCGAAGCCCTGGACGCCCGAGTCGTGTGGATGGCCGATACGCCGTTGTTGCCGGGACGCCAGTACGACATCAAGCTGGGCCCGAAAGCGGTTTCGGCCATTCCCGAGCTGGTGCATCATCGTATCGATGTCAACACGCTCGAGCACCAGCACGTTGACGAGCTCGGTCTTAACGAGATCGGCCTGGTTCGCTGGCGGCTGGGTGCACCCGCGGCTTTCGACAGCTACGAGCACAATCGCCATACCGGCGCATTCGTGGTTGTTGATCGCATCAGTAATCTGACCGTTGGCGCCGGTATGATCGTGCGTCCGGTCACCGACACCCTGGCCGACAAGTCTCAAAATGTGGTTTGGCACGAGCACAAGATCACCAAGGTGCAACGGGCCGGGCAAAAGGCACAGCGGCCGGCGGTGCTGTGGTTTACCGGGCTGTCGGGTGCGGGCAAATCCTCGGTGGCCAACGCCCTGGAACAGGCCCTGTTCCAGCGTGGGCACCATAGCTACCTGTTGGACGGCGACAACGTGCGCCACGGTCTCAACCGGGACCTGGGCTTTACCGACGAGGACCGGGTCGAAAACATCCGCCGCATCGGCGAAGTCGCCCGCCTGATGGCCGATGCTGGACTGGTGGTGCTGACGGCCTTCATTTCGCCGTTCCGCTCGGATCGGGCGATGGTGCGTGAGTTGATGGAGCAGGGCGAGTTCATCGAGGTGCACGTCAGTGCCAGTCTCGAGACCTGCGAGCAGCGTGACCCCAAGGGGCTCTACGCCAAGGCGCGTGCTGGTGCGATCAAGCACTTCACGGGTATCGACTCGCCCTACGAGGCGCCCGAGGATCCCGAGATCGTCGTGGACAGTGAAAAACTGTCGGTGGAAGAGGGGGTGGATGTCGTGTTGGAATATCTCAAACGAAGGGGTATCCTGCACTGAGTTTGTGAGGGTGTGACGTGCTGGCGGACGCGGCAAGAATCCTGTTTGCACTGGGGCTCCCGTTTTTGACGGGGGCCCTTTTCATATGCGCCTGTTGGCAACGAGAGCGACCGGGCTATCGCCTCGCGGTGGCCGGCATGGCGTTTCCGCTGGGCATGGTGGGTGTCATCCTGGGCTACGTGCTTCTGGATGGCTTGGGTATCGGCCTGCAGTATGCCTGGAACGCGGGTTTGCAGCTGACCGTTGCAGTCATTCTGGGTACTGTGGCGTGGTGGCGCAGGCGGCGGTCCGCCGAAGAGTTCACAATGGCCGTCAACGGCGGCTGGAGAGAGCTCGCCCCCTGGGCGCAATGGCTGGTTGCCGGCCTACTAGGCTGGATGATATTGCGCTGGCTGGGCATTGTAGTCGAAGTCATGCACCGGCCCCTGTTCCCCTGGGATGCCTGGTATGCCTATGGTGCTCAGGCCAAGGTCTGGTTCTTCGCCGAGAAGCTGGGTGTCTTTGCAAACGGCTCGGCGTGGTTTGCGTCGGACGAACCGGCCTGGTCGGTGGGCGGGGTAAGACATCCGCCGGGCATCGGTTTGATTCAGCTTTGGATGGTCCAGTCACTGGGGCGTTGGGATGACGCCTTGATGAACCTGCCCTGGCCCCTGGTATTTGCCGGTTTGGGCGTGGCATTTGTCGGCCTTGCCCGGATTGCCGGTGTGTCGCTGCTGGTGTCCGTTGTGTGCCTGTGGCTGGTGATGAGCCTGCCCGTGCTCGATATCCAGGCCGTACTGGCCGGGTATGGTGACCTGTGGATCGCGGTTTACCTGTTTCTGGCAACCTGCGGCTTGATGCTATTGCGGCGGGAAGGCGACAAGGGCCTGATTGCGGTCATTGCTGCCGCTGTGGCCGGCCTGTTGCTGATCAAGGAGGTCGGCGCCTTCTGGCTTTGCCCGGTTGTGCTGGGACTGCTCGCCGGCTGGTTGACGATTTTCAGGTTGCTGCTGACGGGTGTCGTGGTGGTCGCGATCGGTGTGGCCGGTCTTTGGTGGCTTGGAGAGCCCGTAAAAATCGGAATTCTTGGGGAGTTCGGCTTTGCCGATGGCGTACCTGTCTTTCCCGGCTACGTACCGATGTGGGGTGCGTTGGCGACTCATCTGTTCGTCCTTCCCAACTGGCACTTGTTCTGGTGCTTGGTGGCATTGTCGCTGCCGGCAGTATGGATCGCATGCCGTCGAAACCACAGTCTGCGGGTGCCGGTATTTACGGGGCTGGGCGGCGTCATCGCCCTTTTTGGAATTTATGCATTTTCGGACCTGGGGCATTCTGTTATCGATGGCACCAGCGTCAATCGGCTGCTTCTGCATCCTGTGCCCGTGCTCGGATTGATGTTGGCGCTGGTGGCGGAAAACTGGCGCCAAAGGCACTTCCCATGACCCCGGCGCGCTTCCTGACAGCCGCCGTTGCTTCCATGGCTAGTGTGTGGCTGATTTTTTGTCTCTGGTTTTACTGGGGAGACAACCATCGCAAGGTGCTCAGACCAATCAGTGTTCCGGCGGTAAGCTGGAGCATTCTATCCGGCGAAGGCGAGGCAGAGTCCGGTCGCCTGAGGTTGACTGGTGCCGGCAGCCGCGGTGGCATCCTGATGCAGGCACCGTTGCCGACGCCTCTGAGCGGCCAGGCGGTCGATCGGGTGGAGGTTCAACTCGACGAGCCCCGATCATTCCATGGCTTCTCGGTCGGACTGTCGCGGTCTCAAAGCGTGTCGGCGGGCAGGCGGGTGGCCGCTCGGTGGGTGGATGGCAGAACGGCTGTCGTGCGCGGACACAACCTGTTCATGGATAATCCGACACTCGCTTATGTAACGATTCAAGTGAGAACCGGGCTGAATGAGCCGTTCTCCATCACGAGTACCGAAGTTCACCGCGCGCGCCCGGATTTTGCCGGATTGCAGTCGCTCCTGGTGGACAGCCTGGTCGATTTCGGTGGCTGGACTCAGAGAAGTATCAACCACAACAGGCCGGAATATGCGCCGTTGAAGGTTTCCGCGGTGCCGGCGATCGTCGTTTGGGCCATATTGACCTGTATCTTGCTGCTCGGCCCTCGCATTCTTTCTCGTCGTATCGGCCGCAATCAGGTCGTGGCGACGGTGGTTGTGGTTCTTCTGCTCGGGACCTTTCTGCTCGATGCGGGCTGGCAGGTCACTCTCTGGGAGCGGCATGGCCAGGCTGTCGGTCGTTATTCAGTCGTTGACCCCCATGATCGACGTCGCAATAACGTCGATGGCGAACTGTATGGTTTCATTGAAGAGGTTAAGAGCAGGCTCGACTCCGACTCGAATCGCGTGGTGGTATTCGCTGATTCGCTGTTCGGATTTCTGAGGGCTCGTTACTTCGCTGTTCCGAATCCGGTCACCGGGCGGAAGGGCGCCCATCCACGGTGGCTTTATCGCATGCGGTCCGGTGATGTGCTTATTGCGATTGGGAACAATCAGAATCTGCATCGTGAATCCGTGGCAGAGACTCGCCGGGAGGCGCCTTCGGGGCGCTCCCGCCCCTGGCCGGTCGAATCGACCGAACGGAATGGGGAATGGGTGGCGCAATCGAACTGGATCGAGGGCGAAGGTTCGAATTTTGGTAAGCTGACATTGACGTTAACCGCACAGGCTGGTCAAGGGTGGGTCAGTGTTTTGATCGAAGGTCGGGGGGGTAATAACCCCGGACGCGTGCGGCGAGACGTTTATCTGACTGCGGGCAAGCAAACTGGCGTTACCCTGCCGTTCAAAAGCGAGGCTGGAGGGGAGTATCGATTCCGCGTCCGCGCTACGGACGCATTAAGCGTGAAAGCCGTCGAGAGTGAATTGTCTTTACTCAGCGACAACAGCGGAGTCGAACGGCTGAGCGTGGCCAGGAATTCACCTTACGTGCTGGCGCGCCGAATTGCCCTGGATTCGGAAAAGATCGCGTGGGAGATCCTGTAGATGGAGTGGTTGAGTCTCAACCTGATCGTAGCAATGACAACCGCTTTTCTGGTGGTTGTTTTCGTGATGCCGATTCTTCGCCCCGCGGCTCACAAGATCAACCTGGTGGATCGGGCCGGCGGGAGGAAACGCCACGAAACCGTCGTGCCCCTGATCGGTGGCCTGGCCATGTTCGCGGCCATCTGCATCGCGCTGATGCTCGTGGATGCGCCATTGCGCCCCTTCGCCAGTCTGGTCGCGGGCATGGGGATTCTGCTGATGATCGGGGTTGTCGACGACTTGATCGACATGACGGCGGGGGCCAAGCTGTTCGCGCAAGTGGTGGTCGCCGTCCTCATGGTGTCCTGGGGAGAAGTGCAGGTCCATTCGCTCGGCAATCTGTTTGGTGTCGTCCCGGTCGAGCTTGGTGAGTGGGATATCCCGTTCACGGTTCTCGCCACATTGCTGCTGATCAATGGCATCAATATGGCTGACGGCACCGATGGCCTCGCCGGCGGAATGACGGCGGTGGCGCTGGCGATGCTTCTGGCCGTGGCGGTTCTGGGCGGGGCGCATCGTTCCTACCTGGCGGTCAATGGCGTGTTTCTGGCTGCCGTAGTCGGTTTCCTCTGCTTCAATATCCGGGTTCCCGGTCGCCGCTTTGCCACGGTTTTCATGGGAGACTCGGGCAGCATGATGCTGGGCTTCGGGTTGGCCTGGCTGGCTGTCTATCTCAGCCAGGTCGAGGGGTTGGGCGTTTATCCGATATCCATCGCCTGGATACTGGTGCTTCCCATACTGGATGTGGTGATTCTCTATTTTCGGCGCCTGATGAAAGGGCGGAGCCCGTTTTCGGCCGACCGTGAACACCTCCACCACCTGCTGCTGCGCTCGGGTTTTTCCGTCACCCTTACTGTATGGCTGATTCTGGCGACCGCGGTACTGTTCGGTTTGATCGGCGTTCTGGGCTGGCAGTGGCGCTGGCCGGAATATGCGCTGTTCCTGGGGCTGGCCTTCGTTTTCGTTCTTCATTACGGGATATCCGTGTCGGCGTGGCGGATCATGCGGTATCTGAAGAAGCGGTAGTTTCGTCGTATCGTCGTTTTGTCGTTCCGGAAAAGTTCTCTCCGGGCCAGATTGTGCTCGCGAGTCTTTCCCCAAAAGCCCTGTAGTGGTACCTTAGATTCCAAGGGAGTAGAAATCTCGGGGCGATCGCGCAGGTTGCAGGCAGGTATGTATGCGACCGTCACTGCCGCAAGGCCGAGGGAACATGAATTACAAGATTTTCCGATCCGCACCCCGTGGCACGCCCAGTTTGGCCGTAGTTACCTTCCTGGCCCTGCTGGCGCTCCCAGGTTCGGCAGCGGCGCAGCCCTCGTTTTCAAAGTCTTTCGACCCCGCCACCATCGGGTCGGGCAGCGCGAGCCGTCTTGTATTCACGATCGAGAACGGCAGCGGCGCTCCGGTTACCGATATGGCCTTTACCGACATATTGCCGGCCGGGGTGACCCTGGCTGCCCCCGCGGTGCCGAACCACACCTGCGATAGTGGGACATTGACCGCGCCCGATGGTGGTTCAACAATCACCTTCACGGGTGGGGAGATTGCTGGCGAGGCCAGTTGTTCGGTGGAGGTTCTGGTAACGAGTACGGCTGCGGGTACGCACATCAACGTTTCAGGTGATCTGACATCGAACGCGGACAATAGCGGCAGCGCCACGGCTGATCTCACGGTAGTGACAGATCGACCGGGATTCACCAAGAGCTTCTCGCCGTCGTTAGTTCCATTTGGTGGCCGTAGCACCCTGACGTTCACGATCGACAACAGTGCCAACGGCTCTGCGGCGAGCAACCTCAGTTTCTCCGACGAGCTGCCGGCGGGCTTGGAGGTTGCCGATCCAGCCGGTGCCTCGACCACCTGTACCGGGGGAGTTCTCACGGCCAGTCCGGGATCGGCGACTGTGTCCTACAGCTTCGCCTTCTCCGGTGATGCAACGGTCGACGCCGGCTCGATCTGCACAGTGACCGTCGACGTCGTCCCGGTCGGGATCGGCTTCCTCGACAACTTATCCGACGACCTCGCCTCCGTAGTCAGCTTCACGGCCCGCTCTTCCGGCCTGGCCGTCGACACGCTTGAGAGCACGGCCGGCGACATCGTGCTTATCAAGGAATTCCTTGCCGATCCAGTACCGCCGGGCGACACCGTCGATCTCGAATTCACGATCTTCAACCGAACGCGTTCCGATGACGCCACCGACGTCAGCTTTGTCGACGATCTCGAAGCCGCCCTCTCCGGCCTGGAGGCCACCAGCTTGCCGATGTCGGCCTGCGGCGGCACGCTGAGCGGTACCTCTACCCTCACTTTCACCGGCGGCACGGTGGCGGCGTCAAGCGAATGTTCGTTCACCGTCACACTGCAAGTCCCCGCCGGGGCCGCCCCGGGTGTCTATCCCAATACGACCAGCAATATCGAGGCGGATTTCGGCTTCAGCGAGCCGAGTTTCGGCAACCAGGCAACGGACGATCTTTTCGTTTTCGCCGCACCCGTTCTGACCAAACGCATTCTCGACGCAGGCACCCTGAATCCGATTTCATCCGTGCCGGCCGGCGAGGATGTAATTCTGGAATTCGAGATCACCAACAGCAGCTCCACCTCCGACGCGACCGACATCGAGTTCGAGGACAATCTGACTGCATTCCTGCCCGGTCTCACCGTGGCCACGCCATTGGCTGAGGACCCCTGTGGTGGCGGGTCGGCGCTCAGCGCGTCCACCGACTTAACCGGAATTCTCACCCTCGCCCTGAATGGCGGCAGCCTCCCCACCGACGGCTCCTGCACTTTCCAGGTTACGGCACAGATTCCCGGCGAAGCCCCCGTCAATCTTTACACCAATGTCACGAGCGAGGTTACCGCCACGGTGGGCGGTGAGACGGTGGCGGGCCCGCCGGGCGAAGCCGACCTGACAGTGCTCGCGCCTCCGGCGTTCAGCAAGTCTTTTCTTTCCGGAGCGCCACCGGGTGGCACGGTGGACCTGCAGTTCAACTTGCAGCTCAGCGAGAATGCCCCGGGGCCGGCGACCGATATCAGTTTTACAGATGACCTTTTCGCCACACTGAACGGTCTGACCGCCGTGACCCTGCCGGCGGACGGCTTTTGCGGTGCCGGCTCCCAGATGACCGGTACCGACCTACTGTCGGTTACCGGAGTCACCCTCGAGCCGGGGGTGTCGTGCAGCTTTGAGGCAACGCTGCAGGTGCCGGTCGAAGCCATTCCCGGCGAGTATCCGAATACCACAAGTGCAGTCAGCGCCACCATGGATGGAACGGCGGTTGACGGGCCGGCGGCCACCGCCGACCTGCGGTTGATCGGCCTGCAATTGCTCAAGAGCTTCCCGGACAGCCCGTCGGTTGCCGGCGGTACGGCCACCCTCCGCTTCGTGCTCGACAATAGCGCCTCGTCCCTGGCCGCCAGCGGTATCAGCTTTAACGATGACCTCGGGAACGTCATTTCAGGCATGACTGCCACGGAATTGCCGGCGGACGACTTCTGCGGCACCGGCTCCCAGGCGACCCAGAGCGGCGATGTGGTGACGGTGAGCGGCGCGTCACTGGCTGTGGGTGACACTTGTACCTTCGAGCTGACCGTACAGGTGCCGGCCGGGACGGCGGCCGGTTTCTACAACAACCGGACCAGTCAAATCACAGCTAACATTAATGCCGAGACTGAGTTTCTGCCCCCCGCCGACGCCCAGTTAGAGATCATCGATCCGCTGGCTATTTCCAAGGCATTCATCGACGATCCGGTGGCCCCAGGGGAGACGGTGGCTCTGGAATTTACCCTGATGAACAATAGCCCGACGGACAGTGCCACGGGCCTGACATTTACAGACGATCTGGACGCCGTCCTGGCGGGCATGAGCGCCACCGGCGTGCCGGCCGACGGCTTCTGCGGCGCCGGTTCCCAGGCCACTGGTGGTGGCGTGCTTTCAGTTACCGGCGCCAACCTGGCGCCAGCAACTTTCTGCACTTTTCAGGTCACCGTGCTGGTGCCGGCGGGCGCTTCTGCCGGTACAACGGTAACCAACAACACCAGTGCCCTCTCCGGGGAAGTCGGCGGCACGGCGACATCCGCGTCGCCGGCCAGCGACGAGCTGCGCATCGATCTGGTGGATCTCTCCAAGTCCTTCGCCGGCCCGGTGGGCGCCGGTGGCACGGTGGTCCTGAGCTTTCAGGTCGAAAACCAGAGCACGTCGGCGGTAGGCGATCTCAGCTTCACCGATGATCTGGGCGCGACCCTGAGCGGCCTCCAGGCCGTCTCCCTGCCGGCATCGCCGTGCGGCGCCGGCTCCTCGATCACGGGCGCCTCAGTGCTGACAGTCACCGGCGGCTCCCTGGCTGCCGGGGAATCGTGCAGCTTTGACGTCACATTGCAGGTGCCCGCCGGGGCGGCACCGGGCATATACCCGAACACGACCAGCGGCCTTACCAGCCAGGGCCAGCCTCTGGGGACGGCGGCCAGCGCGGACCTCCAGGTCGAGCCGGCGCCGGCATTCGACAAGACCTTCAGCCCGACGACGGTGCTGGTAGGTGATGTTTCTGTGCTCACATTCAATATCGACAATGGCGCCAGCGTGATTTCCGCCGACGATCTGGACTTCACCGATAATCTGCCGGCGGGGCTTGAAGTGGCATCACCGCCCAGTGCGTCCACCACCTGCACCGGCGGTACTCTGACGGCCGTTGCGGGAGCGGCGAGTCTTTCCTATACCGGCGGTTCGGTGGCCGCAGGCGCCACCTGCACAGTATCGCTGGATATTGCCGGCAACACGCCCGGGAGCCAAATCAATACCTCTGGTGCCCTGACTTCGTCGCTGGGCAACAGTGGCACCGCCGGGGCCAGCCTCGAGGTGTTGGCGCCATTGCTCACGTTGCAGAAAGAGTTCCTGGGTACGCCCGTTGCCGGGGATACCATTGACCTGCGCTTTACCGTCACCAACGATTTTGCCGAACCATTGAGCGACATCGCCTTCAATGACGACCTGGATGCCGTGGTGCCGGGGCTGGAGGCGTCGGGTCTGCCGCAGACAGACGTCTGCGGTATCGGATCGCAGGTCGCCGGGACGTCGGTGATCTCCTTTACCGGCGGTGTCCTGCCGACAGGTGGCGAATGCAGCTTCACAGTCACCCTGCAGTTGCCGCCGGACCTGGCTCCGGGGCAGTACAGCAATGTCACCAGTGCGGTCAGCTTCATCCGCGAGGGCGTCGTGCTCGAAGTCGATCCAGCGGTGGCGGACTTGCAGGTCGAGCCGCCGCCGGCATTCACCAAGGCTTTTGCCCCCGATGTGATCGGTGTGGATGAAGTCAGCACATTGACCTTCACGATCGACAACGCCGAAAGTTCGATTGACGCCGGCGATCTGGCCTTCACCGACACGCTGCCCGCCGGCACCACGGTGGCTTCCACGCCTGAAGCCAGCAATGGCTGTGACGGCACCTTGACGGCGGCCGCCGATAGCGGAACCATCGAACTCAGCGGCGGCAGCGTGCCGGCCGGGGATGCCTGCACCGTATCGGTCGACGTGACGGCATCGACCGAAGGTAGCTACACCAATGTCTCCGATGCATTGACGTCTTCCCTTGGCGACAGCGGTACCGCCAGCGCCGTCCTGCAAGTTGCTGACACCGATATCAATGTCGGCAAGGCGTTCAGCAGCCAACCCGTCATTCCGGGTGGCCTGGTCGACCTGGAGATCACAATCGGCAACAGTTCCGAGTTTGCCCTGGAGGACATTGCGTTGAGTGACGACCTGGATGCGGTGCTTGCGGGCCTGGCTGCCGAAGGCCTTCCGCTGGACGACGTATGTGGAACGGGCTCACAAGTTACCGGTGCCGGCGTGGTGGATCTGGCCGGCGGCTCGCTGCAGGCCGGCGAGAGCTGCACCATCATCATTCCGGTGCGCGTGCCGGGCGATGCCGCTTCGGGTACCTATGCAAACACAACCGGCGCTGCTACAGGAACGCGCGAGGGACTGGCGGTTCAGGGGCCGACGGCCAGTGCCGATCTCGTCGTTGAAACCCTGGGCTTTGAAAAGACCATTGCACCGCAGGACGTGGGAGCCGGCGCCACGGTCGACATCACTTTCGTGATCAATAATCCGGACCCGGTCAACAGTGCCGAAGGCCTGACCTTCACCGATGATCTCGATGTCTTCGTGTCGGGAATGACCACCAGCGACATCCCGCAGCCCGATGCATGCGGTGCCGGCTCACTGCTTGACGGAAGCCCGGTTGTCCAGTTAAGCGACGGTATCGTTTCGCCGTCGAGCTCCTGCACTATCACCGTAACCACCAATGTTCCCGCTGACGCCACTTCCGGTGACTTCACGAATCAGACCAGTGCCCTTGAGGGGCAGGTCGGCGGGACGGCATTCAACGCCGCAAGCGCTTCCGCGCCCCTGGGCGTTCAGGGTGCGCCAAGCTTTACCAAGGCATTTACACCCGAGCAGGTCGGCCCGGGCGAGACATCGACCCTGACCTTCACCATCGATAACAGCGCCAGTACTTTTGACGCGGATTCGCTGGCTTTTGTCGACCCGCTGCCTTCCGGCATGCAGGTTGCGTCCGAGCCGAACGTCTCCAATGACTGCGGCGGAACGCTCAGTGCTACAGCCGGTTCCGGGTCAATCTCCTTGACCGACGGCAGCGTGGCCGCTGGATCGCAATGCACGATATCGGTCGACGTAATAAGCCGCGTGGGTGGAACCCGGGACAATGTGACTGATGATCTGACCTCCAGTCTTGGTAACAGTGGCTCGGCGTCCGCCTCGCTCGTCCAGTTCATTACCGTGCCGACCATCGACATCAGGTGGATGCTGGCACTGGCCATGCTGCTCATGTTCGCCAGCTGGATTCACATGCGCAAAAACTGACCCTTGATTTACCCACTGCCTTAAGCAGCGGGCCCTTACAAAGGAAATTGGGAGATCACTATGAAAATGAATAAAACAAACACACTGCTCTCGGCCATGGCGTGCGCGCTGATCGCCTCGGCTTCTGTTTTGGGTGCTACGCCGGAAGCGTCATCGTTCCAGACGCATATTTATCCGGAAACCCTTCTGATTGAACCTGCTGACGAACGGGCCTTCGAAACATCAGTAGACCTGATCGTCAAGGGACCGGACAATTTCCTGATGCGTCAACATTACCCGGCCGGTTCTCTTATTGAGTTCGATCCGCAGTCCCTGAATGACGGCACATACAATTACGAAGTCAGGGCTTCCGGGGCGACCGGAATGCGAACGCGTGGCGAGGAATCAAGCGGAGCTCAAAAGCCGAAATTTTCTACCCATAGCGGTGTTTTTACAATCAGCAATGGCCAGCTTGTGTCACCGGACTTGAAGGAGCCTGATACTGGATCCCAAAGCTATGAAAAGAGCAGCGGAAGCTCGACCCAGGCCGCTGCCACGGGCGGTGGAGAGCTGCTTGACCAGGTCATAGTCGATGACCTTATCGTCGACGGTAGCGCTTGCGTGGGCTTTGACTGTGTCAATGGTGAAAACTTTGGTTCTGATACCATTCGCCTTAAAGAAAATAACCTTCGCATTCATTTCAATGACACCAGTAACAGCGGCAGCTTTCCCGGCAATGACTGGCGTCTGGTCGCAAATGATCAGGCTAATGGGGGCGCTAACAAGTTCTCCGTCGAAGACGCAACAGCTGGCCGACCGCTCTTTACGGTGGAGGCTGGCGCTCCAAGCAATTCACTCTACGTCGATAATGGTGGCCGGATCGGTATGGGCACCAGCACGCCAGTTGTAGAAGCGCATGTCGTCGACGGCGATTCACCCACCCTGCGTCTGGAGCAGGACTCCTCTTCCGGCTTCCAGGCCCAGACCTGGGATATCGCCGGTAATGAGTCCAACTTCTTTGTCCGGGATGCGACTAATGGAAGTACGCTTCCGTTTCGGATTCAGCCGGGAGCGCCGAGTAGCTCTATTTATATTGCCTCTGATGGTGATGTTGGGCTTGGAACTCAAAGTCCAAAAGAGAGGCTACACATATTTGGTAGTGGCTCGATACTGCCCCGAGTTCGCTTCGACAATGATGATATCGGGCATGTATGGGATGTTGATGTAAGCGACAACGGAGACTTTCGAATTTCAGTTGACGGATCAGGTCAGCAGGAATTTTTATTAGAAGATGCATCAGGCGACTTGCGCATACAAGGAAGTTTTGTCTCTAGCGGCACAGCGTTAGACGTCCCTGACTATGTGTTCGCACCTGACTATAATTTGCGACCCCTTGAGGAAGTTCGGCAATTCATTTCAGAGCATCGTCATTTGCCAAACGTGCCATCAGCTAAGGATGTCGCAAAAAAAGGACTTGATCTCACCGAGTTCAATCTGCGCCTGCTTGAAAAAGTCGAAGAGCTCACGCTTTACACCATGCAGCAGGACCAGGAAATAAAGTCCCTTAAATCAGATCTCGAAGCTCTGGCCAAGCAAATCGATTAGGTGCAGCGCTAAGGGAGGGCCGGTCGGCCCTCCCTTTTTACCGCATCTCAACGCACTCAGTAACGCCACCTTTGACTGCCTAAGCAACCCCATGCACACTCAATGAATACCCGATGTCTAGCTCTATTTTATGGCTAATTGGGCCTGCGCTTGGCCACGTCAGCCGCTCGTGTCTGATCGCAGAAGCCCTGAAGGCCAACTGGCATGTGGAAGTTACTTTTGTTGGCAATGACAAGTTTGGATATATCAAAGAGCTTCTACCTCCCGATTTCAAATTTATAGAAGTTGAGCATCAGGATAGCGATGGCTTTTCAGCCGCCGTCGAGAAGGTGATTAGAAAACTTGGGCCTAGCGTGATTTGCCTCGACTGTTCGCCTATTCCATGGCTTGAGACATTGAGCACGTTCGATATTCCTACCGTCTATCTGACGAACTACTTTCTTACGAGATTGGGCGATGCAGAAACCTATCAAGATCAAGTCTTCAGGAACAGGTCGGATGAAATCAATGAACGAAGGGAAAGCAAAGGTCTTCCAATGCTGGACTCTGCGCGAGATTTATATGACCGAGATAAGATAATTCTTCTGGATCCTATGGAGCTTATCTCGCACAAAGAACTTTCGACGAACTACTTTCCAGCGGGTATCTGCTCTTGGGAGTTGAACGTAGCAATTCCGGCTGAACTGAGACGGTACACGCGGTTATTATTTGTCAGCACGGGATCGACAGGAAGAGGAGTTATGCCTCCCAAATTGTTAAATGGCATCGCGCGAGTGCTTAATGCTGAAAAAACTGTGCTCTTGGGTACAAGGCAGCGGTCCGATAATTATAGCGCCGAAATTCTGTGCTACAAACGGCTCCCTGCGAGACGTGTCCTTGAAAGGAGCGTATTCTGCCTGACCCACGGCGGGACGGGATCCGTTTACCAGTCCTTGACGGCACGATGTCCAGTCGGAATATGGCCTGGGCATAGGAATCATAGAATACTCGGGAGCGCAGTAAAAAACCGGGGGTTGGGTATGTATATTGACAGCGCAGATTCTATCGAACGGGAGCTTTTAGGACTGGAGCGGAATCTGGCCATGTATAAGAGTTCGCTTTCCAAACTAACCAGGACCAATTCCGATTTGAATGCCGCTTATGCGGCTCAAGAGATAGTTAAATTCGCATGAAATACGACTCGAAGACTTTTGTATTGATTGTTGGGTGCCAGCGCAGCGGAACTACTCTTTTAGGTGAGGTCCTTGGAGCGCATCCGAATGCTTTTCTGATCGATGAGAATGACGGTGTTATGCGTATTGTGAAGTCCATCACGGCAGGCGCTGGTCTGGAAAGAGCTATCGACTCATGCCTGGTTCATGCAAATGCTAAGTATAGAATGCCAGGCCGCGTTGAAGACGGCGTTTTACCGGATAAGGTCACTCACGTCATTCTAAAGGTTCCTAATGCGACATTTCTCGCGCATAGGTACCCGGATTTCACTTCATCAATAAAGTATGTTTTTGCGATTCGAGATGCACGCGCGGTGGTTGCTTCGTTTGCCCGTCTTACCCATATTCCGATGGTTGAAAATCAGCTACAAAGAATAAAAAGTGAATGCAACCAGGACAATTACAGGGAAGAGATTCGGGTTTTAGAGGATCAGAACACATCTGAGGCGATTAAGGGTTCTCTAATTTGGAGAATCAAGACGGGGTTATATCGTCAGTATGTCCAGAAGCCGTTTGACACATTAACGGTACGGTACGAAGACCTGGTTACTGGGCCCACAGCTTGGAAAACCAAGTTGCTTGACCATGTTGAGTTAGATCCATTCGCTGTTGATCATGGTCACGAAGATGAATTGCAGGGCGCAGGTCCAGGCTTTACGATGCGAAAGAGACCCATTGATTCATACACTCTAAACTCTTGGTCAAGGCGACTGACACAGCGAGAGCAGGGGGAGGTCTGGGGAATCTGTTGTAAACTGATGCATGAATTAGGGTATGAGATAAATTGCTATCCTATGCCATCCAGAGGGCATATATCAAGTTCTATAGTTTCCGCACCTGTATTGGCTATCGGCCGGGGAGGAAGTGGAACTCGTCTTCTTGCGGATTTGCTGCTTGGCTGTGACGTTTTCTTAGGTAACTCGCTCAACGGATCAAAAGATTCTATTGAATGGGTGGATCTTATTTATGAGCTATCTATTAAATCATTGCATGCCAAGAACAAGAACCCAGAGTCATTTTGGATAGAAGAGCTCCGGGAGCGCGCGAGGAATATTCTTGAACAGGCAGGCGTCTATAAATCGTTACATGCTAACGGATGGGGCTGGAAGTTGCCGGAGAGCATGCTAGTCCTCGAAACATTAATTGAGGCCTTCCCGAATGCTCGTGTTATACATCTTACGCGGCATCCGGTGAGCAGTAGTTTTCGAAGAACTCATATGACGTCTCGAATGAATAATCCGGTTGGGCGCGCTACGTTACTACGCGCATACTCTGATTTGGACTGGCAGGAGGATCCCGCTACCGACTCCGACTATCGACGGAATCTCGCATCATGGAAATTTCAGATGGAAAAAGTACGTGAACTTCGACCCAAGTTAGCAAATAGGTATTTGCAAGTAAGGTATGAGGATCTTTGTTCAAATCCTTATAAGGCTAGGGAAGAGATTGTCGATTTCCTGAACATTAATCAAAGTACAGGTGAAGAGGGATTGCCAAAAATTAATGTGAAACGGATGGTACCTTGCGATATTGACGATCGTCGGGCAAAAGAAGTATGGGACTACTGTCGTGAGACAGCTGCCGAGTTTGGGTATTATTCGCGCGATCCATTGAGGCACTAATACCCATTGGTCTTGAAAAAATGTTTATTGATTATGCCCTGGGAGATGGGCCGTTGCATACAAATATTAGTCTATCTATTTATTATGCTGTAAGGGCTTTCTGCGTGAGTCGACGTCAACCTCGTGCTTTCGGGCTTCAGCGACGTGAGATGATTCTTTTGCTCGGTTTCCGCGGTCTTCTATTGCCCTGTTGAGTGTTTATTTCCTGGCTTATCTAAAAATGCTGCGCGGTAGTTAAGGAAATGTCAGTTCAGGAGTGCCCCCGGGAGCCTGATGGTGGCATTTGGTCGTCTAAAACAGCTGCCGCCATTTGCGGCCCTGTTTCCCGGGGTATCCAGTTTATCGTCTTTCATTGCAGATCTATAAAACTGCGGTAATTCTTTTTTAGGGCGCTTAAAAAATCGCTCGTTCAATGCCCCGAAAACTGCAGTAATTCGGTTGATGCGCTTCTCTGGTAGGAGGCGGCGCCCTTAATCAAACGTGATAAAGTGCCGCTCCGTCGGATCAAGTGGCTCTGTGCTTGCCGTGTCAATACCGGTCGTGATCGGGTTATTAATCTTCACAGGAAGCCCTTCGGCTAGTGACTGGTTTGATTGACATGAACCCGTTACTCGCCGACTTCCAGTGCCGGTGCCCAAAGCTGTCCCGCTGAAGTCCGTCACATAGGTTGCGGTTTTAGGGATTGCGAAGATCCTATTGGCACCGAAGGGGTCTGATCTGTCCGTTGCACGGATCACCCATCCGGGCTGCCCGCCACTGACGAAGGCCTCGCCATCGCAGTATGCTGCAATACAGGTACAGTCACTCGATTGGTGGTAGATAATGTTGCCTCGCACGGATCCCCCGCTAACCAAACCTACGAAATAACCCTCTTTAGAAATTAGGCCATGATTAGAAGAGCCCTCCGTACCAGCATACCTCAATCCTAGAATTGAGATATCGATCCCATCCAGCTTTACAGTGTTTGACGATTCGAGGAAATAGCCGGAAACTATGAACATCAGGTGTGTGCCAGTGCGAAACGTCTTGACCTGAAAATCATTTGCCAGAGCTGGGTCACCCAGATTAACAACAACGCTACCGTTGTCAGCCGAATCATCTGTTGAGGTGTTCATGAATTTGGATGGTTCGGGTTGGCCCTCGGGCCATGCCTTGACGGCGCCATTACCGGTCGAACCATTTGCCACAACGTTAACCATGATAGCTCCGGCCTCGTCTGGCACTCCACGCCCGGTTGAACTTCCGCCCTGTGGAGAAAGATCCGTGGAGTCGCCTCGTATGAGAAAGCTACGACTCTCGTCAGCGCTAAATTCACCGCCCGATGAAGCAGTTCGCAGGACGGTGCAGGGCTCAATCGGGAAATAAGTCATTCCACTGGCCCAAGTAATTGTCGGAAGTAGAATGAGGAAGAGTAAGCTTAATAAGAAGTGACGTGCGATAATAGTCATGGCAGGGCTCCCAAGTACAATGCGCGTTGCACTGAAGAGAATGATACCGTGAATTCACACAATAACCGCGACACTCACGTTGTGGTGCACCTCGTAAGGTGTCTTCCATCCTAAGCACTTTCTCGGCTGATTGTTCATGCGCTCGACGGTCCGGCGAATCTTCTGGGGCCCAAAGGCACTCAGGTCCGTTGATCGCGGAATCCAGCGGCGGAGTCGGCCGTTGGTATTCTCATTGCTTCCTCGCTGCCATGACGCATAGGGATCTGCGAAGTAGATCTTCGTTGATGTCTTGGCCTCGATTCGCTGATGATCCGAGAACTCGACGCCGTTGTCGAGCGTTAGAGTCCTGCCAGGTTGATTGGCCAGCATGCTGATCACGGCTTTGGTGGTTGCCGCCTTGGTCCGAAGGGGAATGCGCCGAGCTAGCAGATACCGAGAGCGCCGATCAACGAGAGTGACCAAATGCCCCTGTTTGCCGTACATGGTGTCTCCCTCCCAGTCTCCGAGGCAGCTGCGCGTATTTGCTGATCCGTCTCGGTCGTGAATCGAGCGATTACCTTCGTAGCGATTCCGCCAGCGCGCCAGGCCATAGGCGCGTTTGTACGGTTTGAAGGCTCGCTGAAGGTGCTGATGCACTGTCCCGCCCTGTTGGTAGTCCCATCGTAGCCAGCGGTAGAGCGTGGCCGTCGAAACGCCGTCGAAAATGCCTTCAAGCGGCATTCGGCAGGCGATCATCTCAGGGCTCAACTGTCGCTCAATAGATCTCGTGACCGTGGCCCAGAGCTGGTCGTTGAACTTGGTTTGCTTGTAGGCGCACGTCCGACGGAGATCGCTGGCCTTCTGAGCTCTGCGCGCCCCGTAACAGGGGCCAGGGCATCGACTTAGCTCTCGGTACACCGTGCTCCGGTGACAGCCGATCCGGTTAGCCGTCTCGGAGGCGCTGAATCCTGCTGCTTTGTCGCTTTGTATCTGGTATCGTTGATCGAGAGTCAGTTGTCGGTAAGTGTTTGTCATAACACTTGAATCCATTGTGTGAGAGCTTTAGATTCTACCGGCGCTGGCTCTCATCGGTTCTGGTCTTCAAGTGTCGCGGTTATCCTGGGAATTCACGTACACCTTTGTTTGAGGACTAAAGGGGCAGTTGTTTGTAGTCTGATTGTCGCGAGCTGTTTCGGAGATACGCCCTAAATGTCTCTAACAAAGTCTCACACTATCACCCGGTACAGCAGCCCTAGGTGCCTCTTTCGTTTTGTTCTTGCTAAAGTCAAGTTATCTTGAATTCGAAATGAACCGCAAGGCGCTCTTTGGCATAGAACCAAAGTACAAGGGCTCCGGGGTGCTCGCGGCTTCGTAAGGCCTGCCATGAATCCGCTCATACTCGATTCGAAATTCTCGTAGTGGATGTCGTTCCTTGGGAACGTTGGTTGCGACTCCGCCATGGAACTGGTGGAAAACCCCTTCACCGAGTAGCATCAGGGGTTGGATCCTGGGAGTCATCATGAGTCTATTGCGAAAATCGTGGTTCACCATGCCACCGCCTTTGGAAGTAAATGCTTCGTTGAACCCTCCCAGAGTGGCGAATAGTGCCTTCCTTACGCAGATCCAACTGAATTCGCTGGGTACGCCTCCAAAAAAGCCACGTCCAGACGACTGGGCGAGAACCGATATATCAAAGAGCTTTCGGCCATTTTGTTTCCAGTTAACGGACTCCAGCAGCTCATCCTCAACCGACTGGTTATAGCCCGAAAGCATCGACAAGTTCTGAACCTCATCGCCCAGGTGCCAGGCTAGAGAAAATACCGCAGGCTCTGAAAGTTGCTTTGCCGACATCAGCGTTCGCGAAACAAGACCCGGTGAGGCCATGCGTGCACCGTCAACTATAATCGCGACATATGTTCCTTTTGCAAGTCGAATCCCTCTATTCACCGCAGCCGCAGGTGAAACTGAGGAAGTGTCGAAGTACTCATAGCGGAATTCCCCACCAAACGGCTCAACAAACCCTTTTCCCAGCTGTTTTTTCGAGCCATTGTCTATCGCTATCACTTCATACGGAACATCCTCGACGTACTCCTGGAACTTTCGGCTCAGCGAGAATAGCGTACGATTAGCCTCACGCTCCATTTCATGGAATATTACGACGATGGAAAGTTCCGGAATTTCGGTACCCGATTTATCTGTTGACATCAAAACGCCTAAGTCTCTTAATCAAATGTCTGCTAATCGCGGGTGACAGGTAATCTAATAGCTTCATTAGTTAGTTCTTGTTACTAACTGACCAATAACGTTGCTGCGCTCATTATACAGGCGTGGAGATTTGGCTGCGCCACTGGGGCTATCCTATTGTTGGGTGCCTTTATGCCGGTTACTATTCGTGTTCGCAACGTGCGGAGCGATATGAGTTTCTGAGGCATTGCGCCCAAAGAGACTTCAGTTTGTTTGGGCTTTTGAACTGAGAAGTTCGGTTACTGGCGGTTAAAGAGTTTCACCAACGCTCCTTCGTGCTGCACACGAAGGAGCGGCTAAGGAGCTATACGCGCGCTTCTTTGCGCTCGAGCGCGGAATCGCCCCTGCTCCGTGATCTGTTCAAGTCGCTTCAGGTGCACAAGGCTGCTGGAAGTGGGGGATTTAAGATGATGCCCCAGGGGGAGACTCGAACTGGGTTGGTGCTACGCGAGCCTTTCTTTGCGCTGTGCGCAAAACCAGACTCGCTCCGCCATCTGAATCATTTCCGGATCGAGTGGGTTCTCAACGGGGAGCGCTCGTATTGTGCGCAGATGGGGTAGTTGAGGGCCCACATCCTTTCGGACACCAGCGGTTAAAGAGCTACGCGCGCGCTTCGCGGTTTGTTCATGCAGCTTCAGGTGCACGAGGCGGAGAGCAGTGGGGGGATTAAATGGTGCCCAGGGGGAGACTCGAGCTGGGTTGGAACTTCGCAAGCGCTTTTTCGCGCTATGCGCGAAGCCGCACTTGCTCCATGATTTGAATCAAATCCGGATCCGACGGGGTTTATCTAGATTTGTGCCTGTAGACGCCTGAGGGGCTCCGAGAGGGCCCACATCATTTCGGATACTAGCGGTTGCGGTGCTCCGCGCGTGCTTCTTTGCGCTGGCGCGCAAAAGCGCCCGCGCTCCGCGATTAATTGATGGGCTTCAGGTGCAACAGGCGGAAAGCAGAGGGAAAAATAGTGGTGCCCAGGGGGAGACTCGAACTCCCACATCCTTTCGGATACTAGCACCTGAAGCTAGCGCGTCTACCAATTCCGCCACCTGGGCAGGTGGAAGCGCGGCATTATAGTGCAAGCTGCCGCGGTTTTCCAAATTTTTGTTCCCCCAAAATGAAAGCGGCCGGAGTGCGGGGACTCCGGCCGCCGTGATAGGTGTGGCCCGGGCAAGGGGGGAACCCGGGCCACGATCCGGATGGGGAAGGGGGGAACCCCGGTCCGGAGATTATGATTGTACGACGCTCGAAAGCCCTGTCAAGCGGGATTTTCGGCGTTCGTGAAGCAGTTCTCATTGGTGATTTGGGGCTGTCGAGGGGTTCAAGGAGTTCTTCAATGGCACGGTCTGGCGTCGGCGGTTCGAATTGGGGGGCTCGAACACGGCCCTGCCGCCTGCTCTTGATGCCCGGTGGCGTATAATCTGCGGCCTGTTCCCAACTTGCCAGGAAAGCGATAGTCATGGATTTTGCACTGACCGACGAGCAGCAGATGATTCAGGCTGCTGCGCGCGATTTCGCGCGTGACGAGATTGCCCCGATTGCCCCCGAATTCGACGCGTCCGGTGAGTTTCCCCTCGAAACGATCCAGCGCATGGGCGAGCTGGGCCTGATGGGCATCGAGGTGCCGGAGGAGTACGGCGGCTCCGGGCTGGACACGATCGGTTACGCGCTGGCGATGATGGAGGTCTCGGCCGCCGACGCGGCCCACGGCACCATCATGTCGGTCAACAACTCGCTCTTTTGCAACGGCATTCTCAAGCACGGCACCGAAGAGCAGAAGCAGCAGTACGTGCGCGCCATCGCCTCGGGCGAGGAAATCGGCGCCTACGCCCTGACCGAGCCGCAGTCGGGTTCGGACGCGGTCAACATGAAGTCGCGTGCGGTGCTCAGCGACGACGGCAGCCACTACGTGATCAACGCGCGCAAGTCCTGGATTACCTCCGGGCCGGTGGCGCGCTACCTGGTGCTGTTTGCCATGACCGATCCGGATGCCGGCGCCAAGGGCGTGACGGCGTTCATCATCGACGCGGAAACGGAAGGCTTTCATCGCGGCAAGCTCGAACCCAAGCTGGGCATCCGCGCTTCGGCTACTTGTGAAATCGAGCTCAACGACTACAAGTGCCCGGTCGAGTATCGCCTGGGCGAGGAAGGGCAGGGCTTCAAGATCGCCATGGGCGTGCTCGACGCCGGCCGTATCGGCATTGCCGCGCAGGCGGTGGGCATTGCCCAGGCCGCTCACGAGGCGAGCGTGGCATACGCGCAGGAGCGCAAGGCCTTCGGCCGGGAAATCGGCACGTTCCAGATGATCCAGTCGAAGCTGGCCGACATGAAAACGCGCCTGGAAGCCGCGCGCCTGCTGACACTCAAGGCGGCCTGGACCAAGATGAAGGCGATGGAGACCGGCGGGCGCTTTACACAGGAGGGCTCGATGGCCAAGCTGTTTGCCTCGGAGGCGGCCATGTGGATTACCCACCAGGCGGTGCAGATCCACGGCGGCATGGGCTACAGCAAGGAAATGCCGGTCGAGCGCTATTTCCGCGATGCCAAGATCACCGAGATCTACGAGGGCACCAGCGAGATCCAGCGGATGCTGATTGCGCGTATGGAAACCGGCCTCCGCTAGGAGCCTGTGGAAAACTACTGCGCGTGCGCCTGACGGCGTCCGGCAGCGTCATTCGGGGTAGACAAGAAAACAGGATGTGATGGGATGACCCAGCACAGCGAGAAGAAAGAGCAGATTCTGGAGCAGGTTGCCGGGATCGTGGCCCGGGGCGAGGGTCGCGAGTTGGGCCCCGGGTTCGTCCGGCGCTTCCTGCAGCGGGTTCCGGTCCACGAACTCGAAGAGCAGTCGACCGACGACCTGGCCGCCATGGCAACCGGCTTCCTCGACTTCGCCCGGCAGCGCGTGGGCGACGAGATTCGATTTCGCGTCTTCAATCCCCACGAAGACCGGCACGGTTGGGAGTCGAGCCATACCGTCATCGAGATCGTCAACGACGACATGCCGTTCCTGGTCGACTCGGTCGTGCTGGCCTTGTCCAATCTCGGCATTTCGGCCCACCTGATCATTCACCCGGTCATGCGCGTGGTGCGTGACCAGGGTGGCCACATGATGAAGCTGGCGGGTGAGGGCGACAAGGATACCGGCCACGCCGAGTCGATGATGCACCTGCAGGTCGACCGCCAGAACTACCCGGAAATGCTGGCGAAGATCGAGCGCCGCATTCTCGGCGCCCTGGCCGACGTGCGTCGCGCCGTGGCTGACTGGAAGCCGATGCTGGCGCGCTCGCGTGAAATCGCCGCGGAACTGCCGAAGAGCCATACCCACCTGTCCGAAGAGGCCCGCCAGGAAGCGCACGACTTTTTCGAATGGCTGGCCAATGATCACTTCACCTTCCTCGGTTACCGCGAGTACCTGATCGAGGACGGCGACGAAGGCCGCGTCCTTCGCGCCGTGGCCGACAGCGGGCTGGGCATCATGCACCCCGAGCACCGGGAAGCGCCGGTGCGTTCGCTCAAGGACCTGGGGCGGGGCAGCGACCGGCCTTCGGCGGACGATCCGATCATCATCACCAAGACCAATGCCACTTCCAGCGTCCATCGCGGTGGCTACATGGACTACATCTCGGTCCTGTACTTCGACAACGACGGCCACGTCACCGGGGAAAAGCGCATCATCGGCATGTTCACCTCCGGCGCCTATATCCGCCGCTGCCAGGACACCCCCCTGGTCCGGCGCAAGGTCGACGAGGTTGTCGAGATGTCGGGCCTGCAGGCCGGCAGCCACGCCGGCAAGGCGCTCATGCATATTCTGGAGACGCTGCCGCGCGACGAGCTGTTCCAGGCTTCCAGCGAGGAGCTGCTGGAGATGGCGATGGGCATTCTCGATCTGCAGGAGCGCAGCCAGACCCGCCTGTTCATCCGGCGCGAGCGCTTCGGCCGTTTCTTCTCCTGCCTGGTGTTCATTCCGCGCGACCGTTTCAACACCGAAAACCGCGAGAAGATCCAGAACATCATCAAGCGCGCGCTCAAGGGCGAGCGACTCGACTTCGCCGTGCAGGTCGGCGAGTCCAAGCTGGCGCGCGTGCACCTGGTGGTCCGGCCGAAGGGCGAAGCGGCGGTCGACTTCGACATCGAGGCCATCGAGGGCCGGATCAAGCAGGCCATCCGGTCCTGGGAAGACGAGTTGACCGAGATCCTCGTGCGCGAGCACGGCGAAGATCACGGCCTGGAGCTGGCGCGGCGTTTCGGCCGGGCCTTTCCGGTGTCCTACGCCGACGATGTCTCGCCCAACGTGGCCAGCTACGACGTGGTCAAGGTCTCGCAGCTGCGCGATCTCGATGATATGCGCATGAGCCTCTACAAGCCGCGTCGCCGCGGCTCGGGCCTGTTGCGTTTCAAGATCTTCAAGCACAGCAAGCCGCTGCCCTTGTCCGACGTGCTGCCCATGCTCGAGAACCTGGGCATGCGCATCGTCTCCGAGCGGCCTTACGAGTTGACCGTCTCGGACGGGCATCGGGTCTGGATCCAGGACTTCGACATGCGCCCGCCCAACGACAGCGATGTTCAGCTGGATCGCGTGCGCGACAAGTTCCAGGAGGCTTTTGAGCAGATCTGGCGCCGGCGCTGCGAAAACGACGGATTCAACCGCCTGATCATGGTTGCGGGGCTGGACTGGCGGCAGGTGAATCTGCTTCGCGCCTGCTGCAAGTACCTGCTCCAGACCGGCATGCCGTTTTCTCAGAACTACATGGAGCAGACCCTGGCCGCCTGGCCGCTGGTGGCCCGGCTGCTGGTTGAATACTTCGAATTGCGATTCGATCCGGCGCGCGAGACGGCCGGCAAACAGCAGCGCGCTGCGGCCGGCAAGCGCCTGCAGCAGGCCTGCGAGGAGCTTGCGGCGGCTTACGACGACGAGGTGCTCGATGAGTACCTGGGCAATGTTTGCAAAGCCCGCACTGCCGACGAGCCCGATCGCGGCGCCATGATCGTGCGCAAAGCCATTCTGCGTGCGGTCGACAGCGTCAGTTCCGCCGACCAGGATCGCATCCTGCGTGCTTTCTACGACATGATCCGCTCCATACTTCGCACCAACGTCTACCAGCGCGACGCGCGTGGCGAGTGGCACGAATATGCCAGCTTCAAGCTGGATTCGGCGATCGTTCCGGAGTTGCCGCAGCCGCGTCCCTGGCGCGAGATCTGGGTGTATTCGCCGCGGGTGGAAGGTGTTCACCTGCGCGGTGGCCAGGTTGCCCGCGGCGGCCTGCGCTGGTCGGACCGGCGTGAGGACTTCCGCACCGAAGTGCTGGGCCTGATGCGCGCGCAGAGCGTCAAGAACACCATGATCGTGCCGGTTGGCGCCAAGGGCGGATTCGTGGCCAAGCAATTGCCCGAGGGCGATGACCGCGAGGCGATGATGGCCGAGGTGGTCTACTGCTATCGAAGCTTCATTAACGGCATGCTCGACATCACCGACAACCTCGAAGGCGAAGCGCTGGTGCCGCCGCGTGAAGTCGTACGCCACGACGACGACGATCCCTACCTGGTGGTGGCCGCCGACAAGGGCACGGCGACGTTCTCCGATATTGCCAACGCGATTTCCGCCGAACACGGCTTCTGGCTGGGCGACGCCTTTGCCTCCGGCGGCTCCAACGGCTACGACCACAAGAAGATGGGCATCACCGCCAAGGGTGCCTGGGAGTCGGTCAAGCGTCACTTCCGCGAACTCGGACTGGACACCCAGAGCGAGGACTTCACGGTCGTCGGCATCGGCGACATGGGCGGTGACGTGTTCGGTAACGGCATGCTGCTGTCCGAGCACATCCGCCTGAAGGGTGCGTTCAACCACATGCACATCTTCCTCGACCCCGATCCGGATGCCGCGGCCAGTTACAAGGAGCGCAAGCGCCTGTTCGAGACCCCGGGGACGACCTGGGCGGACTACGACGAGAAGCTGATCTCCAAGGGCGGCGGCGTGTTCTCGCGCCAGGCCAAGACGATCAAGCTGTCCGATGAAGTGCGCGAGTGGCTGGGTGTGGAAGACGAGTCCCTGGCGCCGCACGAGATCATCAAGGCCCTGCTCCAGGCGCCTTCCGATTTGCTATGGAACGGCGGTATCGGCACCTACGTCAAGGGCGATGCCGAAGCGCACTCCGAAGTGGGGGATCTGGCCAACAACCTGGTGCGCATCAACGGCCTCGAGATCGGTGCGCGCGTGGTGGGCGAGGGCGGCAACCTGGGCCTGACGCAACGCGGGCGTATCGAATACGCCATGGCCGGCGGGCGGATCAATACCGACTTCATCGACAACTCCGCCGGTGTGGATTGCTCCGACCACGAGGTCAACATCAAGATCCTGCTCAACGAGGCGGTCGAGCGCGACATGATTACGCTCGACGAGCGTAACGACGTGCTGGCGGAGATGAGCGACGAAGTCAGCGACCTGGTGCTGCGTTCGAACTACCTGCAGAACCAGGCGCTGAGCATGATGGAGTCGATCACCAGCGATCGGCTCGGCGCCGAGGCGCATTTCATCGCCGTGCTCGAGCACCAGGGCGTCCTCGACCGTGATCTCGAGCAGTTGCCCGACGACGAGGAGCTGCGTGAGCGCGTCGCGCGCGGCCAGGGCCTGACCCGGCCGGAGCTTTCCCTGCTGCTGTCCTACAGCAAGATCACGCTCTACCAAGACCTGGTCGCCTCCGATGTGCCCGAGGACCCTTATCTCTCGGCCGAGTTGAAGGACTATTTCCCGACGCTGTTGCAAGAGCGCTTCAGTGATCTGATGCCGGAACATCGCCTGTGGCGCGAGATCATCGCCACGCGCGTGACCAACAGCATCGTCAACCGCATGGGCGCGCCGTTCGTGATGCGCATCCGCGAGGATACCGGCGCCAGTTCCGCCATGGTGGCCAAGGCCTATACGGTCGCGCGTGAAATCTTTTCGGCGCGG
Organism: Wenzhouxiangella psychrophila; assembly: GCF_042310375.1. Classification (NCBI taxonomy): domain Bacteria; kingdom Pseudomonadati; phylum Pseudomonadota; class Gammaproteobacteria; order Chromatiales; family Wenzhouxiangellaceae; genus Wenzhouxiangella; species Wenzhouxiangella psychrophila. The sequence continues at coordinate 139,039 of NZ_JBHJMQ010000002.1, forward strand.
GATCTGTGGCAGAAGATCGAGTCGCTGGACAACCAGGTGCCGGCGCCGGTCCAGCTCGAAGCGCAGCTGGAGATGTGGAACCTGCTCCGCCAGGTCACTCGCCGGCTGATTACATTGCCCGGCGGCTATGCCATCGATATCTCCAGCAAGGTCGAGCGCTTCGCGCCGGGCATCGAGCGCTATCGTCACGCGCTGCCCGACATGCTCCACGGCGACCTCCGGGAAGCGCTGGATTCACGCCGGGACGAGCTGGTCGAGGCCGGTTTCCCGGAGGATGTCGCGCGCGAGGTCGCCGGCCTGCGCTATGTCTTCTCCGCGCTGGATATCGTCGACGAGGCGCGCATGCAGGAGCTCGAGGTCGAGGAGGTCGCGAAGGTCTACTTCCGCCTGTTCGATCACTTGTGCCTGAAATGGCTGCGGGCCCAGATCGAGGAACTGTCGGTCGAGCGCCAGTGGCACGCCCACGCACGCGGCCACCTGCGCGACGATCTTTACCGCTGCCACCGCGAATTGACCCGGCGCATTCTCGCCGAGGCCGGCGATAGTCCCGAGCCGGTCAAGGCCTGGATGGAACGCCACAGCGAGGCGGTCGAGCGCATCAGCCTGATGCTCGAGGAAATGCGCACGACCGGCACGCGCGACTACGCCGTGCTGCAGGTGGCGGTCAACGGGCTCGGTCAGCTGCTACACGCAACGTCTGAATGATCGGTTGGCTGGTTTGCTTGTTGGCTGGTTCGCTCGTTAAGACCAATGAGATAGACTGGTATTAGCGAACAAGCCAACAAGCGAACAAGCGAACAAGCCAACATGAAGTTCTCCATCCTCGCCAGCGCTCACCCCGGCTCCCAGGACGCCGCGCGGGCGCTGCGCGAGCGTTATGGCGAGGTCGAGCTCGACGACGCCGAGGTGCTGGTGGTGCTCGGCGGGGACGGGTTCATGCTGCATACCCTGCATGAGCACGTCGATCGCAACCTGCCGGTGTTCGGCATGCGCCTGGGCGAGGTCGGTTTCCTGATGAACCGCTTTGCCGAAGACGACTTGCCCGAGCGCATCGCCGCCGCCCGCGAGGTGGTGCTCAATCCGCTGCAGATGCTGGCCACCGACGAGGACGGCGCCGAGCATCGGGCGGTGGCCATCAACGAGGTCGCACTGCTGCGACAGACCAACCAGGCGGCGCATATCCGCATCCTGGTCAACGGCCGTGAACGCGTCGAGCAACTGGTCGCCGACGGCGTTCTTCTGGCCACGGCTGCCGGTTCCACCGCCTACAACCTCTCGGCGCACGGCCCCATCCTTCCGCTGGGCACCGAGGCGGTGGTGCTCACACCCATCTCGCCCTTCCGCCCGCGCCGCTGGCAGGGCGCCATCCTGCCGGCCTCCGCCGAGGTTCGTTTCGAAATCGTGCACCCCGAAAGACGCCCGGTCAGCGCCACCGCCGACTACGACGAGTTCCGCAACGTGGTCAGCGTCGACGTCAAACAGCAGCGCCATGTGACTCATCGGCTGCTGTTCGACCCCGAGCATTCGTTGGAAGAGCGGATTTTGTCTGAACAGTTCTTCCAGTGAAACGTTGGCTGGTTTGCTTGTTAGCTGGTTTGCTGGTTCGGCAAACGACAGCATTGCGGGGCGGCAAGGCCGCGAGAGCGTAAAGCCAGCCGACGAGCATCCGCCACTCATCCCGCGGCGAAGCCGCCCCGCAGACCTATCCGCGCCGAACCAGCCAACCAGCTAACCAGCTAACGAGCCAACCAGCGAACGCTGCCGTTATAATCGCTCCATGCCCGAAACCAAGACAAAGACTTCGGAAGTCCAGCCTGGCCCCCTGATCATCGGCATCTCCTCGCGCGCCCTGTTTGACCTGGATGAATCGCACCGGGTGTTCGAGAAGGAAGGTCTCGAGCGCTACATGGAGTACCAGCGTGAGCGTGAGGACGAGATCATCGGCAAGGGCGTGGCTTTTCACCTGGCCGAGAAGCTGCTGCGGCTCAACGACGACGGCATGGATCATCCCGGTGTCGAGATCGTGCTGATGTCGCGCAACAGCGCCGATACCGGGCTTCGCATCTTCAATTCCATCGAGCACTACGGCCTCAACATCGAGCGCGCGGTGTTCACCAACGGCGCCAGCCCGGCCGATTACATCGAGCCTTCGGGCGCGCAGCTGTTTCTCTCGGCCAACGAGGACGATGTCCGGCGCGTGCTGATGGCCGGCTACGCGGCCGCGACCATCCTGCCGACGGCCATTCGAGAAAACCGCTCCGAGCAGCTCAAGCTGGCCTTCGACGGCGATGCGGTGATCTTCTCCGACGAGGCCGAGCGCATCTACAAGGAACAGGGCCTGGAGGCGTTTTCCACCAGCGAGCGCACGCAGGCGGCCAGCCCGCTCTCGGCCGGCCCGTTCAAGCCGGTGCTCGAAGGCATCCAGCGCATCCAGGCGGCCTATCCGATGGAAGACAATCCGATCCGAACGGCGCTGATCACGGCACGCTCGGCGCCGGCGCACAAGCGCGTCATTCTCACGCTTCGCGCCTGGGGCATCCGCATCGACGAGGCGATGTTCCTCGGCGGACGCGAAAAGACGCCGTACCTGCGCTCCTTCGGCGCCGATATCTTCTTCGACGACCAGACCCTCCACACCGGCCCTGCCAGCCGTGAAATCGCCACTGGCCACGTCCCCCACGGCGTCGCCAACGAGACAAAAAGCTGAAAATCTTGAAACGCAAAGACGCGAAGACGCAAAGAATTCAAAAACTCCTTATTAACTTTGCGTCTTGGCGTCTTTGCGTTTAGAAAGGTTTTAATTCAACACATCTACTACCTGAGAGTTTAATAATGCTGTATAGGTTGCTACTGACGCTGTTCCTGCTCGTTCTGACAATGCCGCTTGCAGCCCAGGAGGACTGGGAGGGCGATGACGCCGATGGCGCCGACGAGAATCCGTATGCCGACTGGTCGGTGACCGAGCCGCCGGGGGACTGGGAGACGATCTCCATCGATACCGACGAGGTGACCTGGTCGGATGTCGACGTCCATCCCGACGGCGAGACGCTGGTTTTCCACATGCTCGGCGATATCTACACCGCGCCCATCGGCGGCGGTGAGGCGACGGCGCTGACCGGCGACCTGGCCTGGAATTTCCAGCCCCGCTACAGCCCTGATGGCTCGAAGATCGCCTTCGTCTCCGACCGCGACGGTGCCGAAAACGTCTGGATCATGGATGCCGACGGCGCCAACCTGACGCAGGTCACCGACGAAAGCGATCACCTGCTGCACAATCCGGCCTGGTCGCCGGATGGCGACTACATCGCCGCGCGCAAGGGCTATGTCTCAAGCCGTTCGATTCCGGCCGGCTCGATCTGGATGTACCACCGCGGCGGCGGTAGCGGTGTGACCCTGGTCGACCGCCTGCACGGCGAACAGTCGCAGAAGAACATCGCCGAGCCGCACTTCTCGCCCGACGGCCGCTACGTCTACTTCAGCCAGGACATGACGTCGGGCTCGGTCTGGGAATACAACAAGGACGCCAACAAGGGCATCTTCGCCATCCGCCGTCTCGATCGCGAAACCGGCGAGACCGAAACCGTCGTCTCCGGCCCCGGCGGCGCCATCCGACCGGTGCTCTCGCCCGACGGCAAGAAGCTTGCCTTCGTGCGCCGCAATCCCACCGAACTGGCTTCCCGGTTGATGGTCAAGGATCTCGAGTCGGGCATCGAGCGCACGCTGTTTGCCGAGCTCGAGCGCGACAAGCAGGAAACCTCGGGCGACATGGGCAACTTCCCCGGCTTTTCCTGGACGCCGGACGGCGAGTCGCTCGTGGTCTGGACCGGCGGCAAGTTCCATCGCATCGGCACCGACGGTTCGCATGAGCCGATCGAGGTTCGCGTTACCGCAGAGAAGAAGATCCATCCGGCGCTGAAACGCCAGGTCGAGGTCTCGCCCGATACCTTCCCGGTGCGCATGGCGCGCTGGACGCAGCGCAGCCCGGACGGGCGTTATGCCATTTCCCAGGCCATGGGGTACTTGTGGCTGCACGACCTAGAAAGCGACAGCCGGCGCCGCCTGACCGACCAGGACGAGCACTGGGAGTTCTACCCGCGGTTCTCACCCGACGGCCGTTCGGTGGTCTACACCACCTGGCACGATGAAGAGCTGGGCTCGGTTCGCGTTTCCCCGGTCGGTCGCGGCCGCGGCCGCACGATCACCGATGAGCCCGGCCACTATATCGAGCCTTCCTTTTCGGCCGACGGCGAGCGGGTGGTGTTCACACGCACCACCGGTGGCTACCTGACTTCGCCGGCCTGGTCCGAGCGGACCGGTCTGTACGTGGCCGGGGTCGACGGCGACGGCATGCAGCGGGTTCATGACGGCGGCAGCAATCCACAGTTCTCCGCTGACGGCGAGCGCATCCTGTTCTCGGAAAATGGCGGCGACGGCCTGGCGCTCAACAGCGTCAACCTGGAAGGCAACGACCTGCGCGAGCACCTGCAGGGCGAATGGGTGACGGAGTACCGAGTCTCGCCCGACGGGCGCTGGGTTGCCTTCACCGAGCACTACAACGCCTACGTCGCGCCGTTCTTCCCGGCCGGCGGCAAGCTCACGCTGGGCGGCAATGCCAAGGCCTTCCCCGTTCGCCAGGTTTCAGCACGGGCCGGCGATCACCTGCATTTCGACGACGACAGCTCGGCCATCGGCTGGTCGCACGGGGCGACGCTCTACCGGCGCGAGTTGACCGACGCCTTCGCTTTCCTGGAAGGCGCGCCCGAGGAGCTGCCCGAGCCCGAAACCGAGGGGATGGACCTGGGCTTCGAGGTCGAATCCGATCGCCATGACGGGCGAATCGCCCTGGTCGGCGGCCGCGTCGTGACCATGCGTAATGCGCAGGAAGAACAGGAAATCATCCTCGACGGCGTGGTGCTGGTCGACGGCCATCGCATCGAGGCGGTCGGCCCGCGCGAGGACATCGAGATTCCGTCGGGCTACGAAACCGTCGATGTGTCCGGCAAGACCATCGTGCCGGGCCTGTTCGACGCCCATGCCCACGGCCCGATGAGTTCGCGCCAGATCACGCCGCAGCAGAACTGGGCCCAGATGGCCAACCTGGCCTTCGGCGTGACCAGCATCCACGACCCGTCCAACGACAACGCCGCCATCTTCTCGATGGCCGAGCTGCAGCGTGCCGGCGAGGTGCTGGCGCCGCGCATCTGGTCCACCGGACGAATTCTCTACGGCGCGATTTCCCCTGGAGCGACGGCGAAGGTGGACGGCTACGAGGATGCCGAATTCCATGTCCGCCGCCAGAAGGAGCTGGGTGCGATTTCGGTCAAGAGCTACAACTACCTGCGGCGCGACCAGCGCCAGCAGGTGCTCGAGGCCGGGCGCAATCTCGACGTGATGGTGGTGCCCGAAGGCGGCATGCGCCTGGAGCAGAACCTCAATCACATCATCGACGGCCATACCGGGCTGGAACACAGCCTGTCGGTCAAGACCGCCTACGACGATATCCGACAGTTGTGGCGTCAGACCGAGGTGGTCTATTCACCGACCTTCGTCGTGGCCTACGGCGGCCTGATGGGCGAGGAGTATTTCTACGATCGCTTCGACGTGTGGAAAAACGAGCGACTGCTGAATTTCGTGCCGAAGTTCATCGTCTACCCGCGCTCGATCCGCCGCCAGAAAGCGCCCGACGAGCACTACAACCACATCTTCGTGGCCGAGCAGGCCAAGGCCATGAATGAGCTGGGTGTGCCGGTGGTCATCGGCGCCCACGGCCAGCTCGCCGGCCTGGGCGCGCACTGGGAAATGTGGTCGATGGTGCAGGGCGGGTTTTCACCCTGGGAAGCGCTCCGCGGCGCGACCATCGACGGGGCCGAGTACTTCGGGATGGGTGAGGACGTCGGCTCGATCGAGGCCGGCAAGCTGGCCGACCTGATCGTCATCGACGGCGATGTGCTCTCCGATATCCACCAGAGCCAGAACGTGGCCTACACGATGCTCAACGGCCGGCTCTACGATGCCGCGACCATGAACCAGGTCGCGCCCGAGCAGGTCGAGCGGGATGAGTTGTTCTTCGAGCGGGAGGGCGGTGACGCCTGGGTGCCGGAGACGATGGAGTACATCGAGAGTCTGGGGGAGAAGCACGGCTGGCACCATCATTGATGGGCAGAGACCCCGCCGGGGAGTCCCGGCGGGGTCGAATCGGTTTGGGCTAGTTACCCGAGCGTTCTTCGCGCTTTTTCTGTGCGCGTTCGATGATTTCCTCGCCGGTCATGCCGTCGAGCGTCTGGTACAGGTTCGGAAGGCCCTTCCAGGCTGCCGTGTCGTAGGTGCCCAGGAAGCGCAGGGCTGAGTCGAGTCGACGGTACTGATCTTTCGAAGTATCCATGGCGATCAGTTCCAGGCTTTCCTGGAACGCCTCCGGGGTGGAGCCGTCGACGACCATCGTCAGGCCGTAGCCTTCTTCTTCGGTCTCGCCTTGCACGCGGGGAATACGCTTTTCGGGGTCCTCTTCGCGGCGCGAGGGCGACTCCGGTTCTTCCTGCCTTTCGCTTCGGCGAACGATTTCCCGCTCGTTATCCGCCGTTTCTTCCTGGGCAGCCTGCGTGGTTTCCTCGGTCGGCGGCTGTTCGTCGGAGCCGCAGCCGATTGCCAGAAAGGCGACGCTCAGAATGCAGATGGTTTTCTTCACTGTGTTCTCCATGAGTTGGTGAATCGGGAAAGTGTTCAGATTGCTTAGATGGCTTCGGAGCGCTGCAGTTCCGACTCATCGACGGCCTCGGCCTGCAGGTCGTATTCGTCGGCGCGGGTGATGCGCACCATCAGGGCGTCACCGGGCCGCGGATCGGCCGCGCCGGAGACGATCACCTGGCCGTCGATTTCCGGGGCGTCGCCGTAACTCCGTGCGATGGCGGTGCTGCCCTCGACCGAGTCCACCAGGACCGGCTCGATGCCACCCACACGCCGCTGCAGGCGGCGGGCGCTGATGGCGGACTGATGTTGCATGAACCGGTGCCAGCGTTCTTCGGCGACTTCGTCGGGAACTGGATCGGGTAGTTCGTTGGCGGCCGCGCCTTCAACCGGTGAGTACTTGAAGCAACCGACCCGGTCGAGCTGCGCCTCGTCGAGCCAGTCGAGCAACTGCTGGAAGTCTTCTTCGGTCTCGCCCGGAAAGCCGACGATGAAGGTCGAGCGGATGACCAGCTCGGGGCACTGCTCGCGCCATTTGTGGATGCGCTCGAGCGTATTCTCGGCCGCGGCCGGACGACGCATTGCCTTGAGGACCGAGCGGCTGGCATGCTGAAACGGAATATCCAGGTAGGGCAGGATGCGCCCGGCGTTCATCAGTTCGATGATGTTGTCGACGTGCGGGTAGGGGTAGACGTAATGCAGCCTCACCCAGATACCCAGCTCGCCCAGGGCATCGCACAGGTCGTACAGGCGGGTCTGGTATTCGCGGCCGCGCCAGTAGTCGGTCTGGTATTTGAGATCGACGCCGTAGGCGCTCGTGTCCTGACTGATCACCAGCAGTTCCTGCACGCCGCGCTCGGCCAGTTGTTCGGCCTCGCGCATGACCATGCCGAGCGGCCGGCTGACCAGGCGGCCGCGCATCGACGGGATAATGCAGAATCTGCACTTGTGGTTGCAACCCTCTGAAATCTTTAGGTATGCATAATGCTGCGGCGTCAATTTAAGCCCGCCTGGCGGCACCAGATCGAAGCGCGGGTCGTGCGGCCGGGGCAGGTTCTGATTGACCGATCGCACGACCGCCTCGGCCTGGTGCGGGCCGGTCACGCCGAGCACCTTCGGATGGATGCGCGTGATGTCTTCGGGCTTTGCGCCCATGCAGCCGGTGACGAGCACCTTGCCGTTGGCATTGAGCGCCTCGCCGATGCTCTCGAGCGATTCGACCTTGGCCGAGTCGATGAAGCCGCAGGTGTTGACCACGACCAGGTCGGCGTCCTCGTGCGACGGCGCGATATCGTAGCCCTCGCTCTTCAGGCGCGAGACGATATCCTCGGAGTCGACCAGGGCCTTGGGGCAGCCCAGCGAGACCAGGCCGACCGACGGCCGCTTGTTGGAATGGGGTTGGGTCATGGGGGCGTATTCTACTCTGCTTGCGTGTGGTGTCGGCACCGGGAGGCGCCGTGAAAAATACCCCTCCCCAGGCTGACGCTGCTATTGGCGCGTCTGGCTATGGGGCTTTCTGGTGCCGTTGGCATTTCGGGAGTGCCGCGGGGATCGCTTTGGCTCAGGACGCCCGGTGCAAGCGGCTAGTGCGGTTGGACTGGAGCCTTCCGCCGAGCCTGGTCCGGGGCATTTTGCACGACACCACCCGGTGCTGAAAGGGTTGGAGTGTTCACGATTCAGGCCACGCCACCATTGCTGTCGTCCCGGCCGAAGAGCCGGGACCTCGCACCTCCGGACGCTGCACGGCCCTGGCTCATTGCCGTCCGAAACCTGCGAGGTCCCGGATCGGTGTCCGGGACGACCAATCGAGTAAGTGCTTAAAACGTAACACGTTCAACGAGTTCCCTCAGCTTCTTGATTCCGTCTATGAGCCTCGGTCCCGGCCTTCCCAACCACGCCTCGCTGATGGGAAAGATTCGCTCGTTCGCGATCGCAGGGATGTCCGACCAGCCCTCGCGACGGCGCACGACATGTGGCCGGTACTTGGCCTCGTCGACGCCGCACCAGCTCATCACCACGGCTTCGGGCGATGCGGCGCGGGCCATGTCGGTATCGACTTCCAGGCTTTCGGCGTCGCGGTCGTGCCAGGGATTGATGCCGCCGGCGAGCGCCAGCATCTCGTTCACCCAGGAGTGCTTGCCGGGGACGATCACGGGCTTGGGCCACCACTCGACCAGGATCGGAATCGGGTCGTGCGCCGGTGGATCGGAAGCCAGTGCAGCCTCGAATTGGGCTGCCAGTTCTTCGGCCCGGTGTCGGGCATCGATGGCCTCGCCGATACGCCGGATGTCGGCGACTACATCCGCCAGGCTGTGGGGGCGAGTCACCAATAACGGCAGCCCGGCTTTCTCCATTCGCTCGAGGCAATGCTCGTGGCCCGGCACCGTCAGGGAAGTGATCACCAGGTCCGGCTCGAGGGCGAGAATCTTTTCGACATCCACACCGAGGTCCGGCCCGATCCGCGGCAGGCGCTCGACCACCTCGGGCGGGTAATCGGAATGGTCGTCGACGCCGACGAGCCAGTCGGCCCGGCCCAGGGCGCAGACGATCTCGGTATTCGAACAAGTATGGCTGACTATCTTCATGTGGATAGTGTGAAGTGTTCAGTGTTAAGTGTGAAGCATGAGGAGTAAGAGCTACGATTCTGTCGTCCCGGCCGCAGCGAAGCGGAGAGCCGGGACCTCGCACGCAGCAAATCGGCACGGGCTAGGCCATTGCCATCCGGACAAGTGCGAGGTCCCGGCTCAAGGCCGGGACGACAGGATGAGGCCTCACGTTCTTCACACTTCACACTTAACACTTCACACCCTGAAGCTATCCGCAGCCCGATGCCCGCGGGCTTCGTCGATTGGCCAGGCGCAGGCGATCGCCGCGGCAAACAAGACCAGGCAGAAGACGATGGCGGTAGCCAGGCCGAGCCAGGCCTGGAGGAGGCCCAGGCCCAGGATGCCGAAGATGGCGGCGAGTTTGCCGGCGGTGCCCCAGAAGCCGAAAAATTCCGCGGCCTTGCCGCGTGGTGTGAGCATGCCGACCAGGGCACGCCCGGCCGACTGGGACGAGCCCAGGCTCAGTCCGGCCAGCAGGCCGGCGAACAGGAACACGTGTTGGGCCTGCCAGTTCAGGTCAAACCAGTCCCGGGCCAGGGCGGCCACCGTCGGCGTCTGCCAGATGGCGGCAATGGCCGCCAGCCAGAGGAAGAGCGTCAACAGGTAGGTGAAGCGAGCGCCCAGGCGATGCTGCAGAATGCCGAATGTGACTGCACCGAGTGCGGCGGTGACCTGGACGGTGACGAACATGGCGATGCGGATCGACTCGTCCCAGCCGATGACCTGGGCGCCGTAGATGAACGCGAAGCTGATGACAATGTATATGCCGGCCATCTTGAAGAAGATCGACAGCAGCAGCCAGCGCAAGTCGGGGAAATGCGTCGCCTGGGTGAAGGTGCTGGCCAGTCGCCGGAAGCCGGCTTTGACGGCGGAATCACCGGGTGCGAGTTGTCGTCGCCGGCCGCGGTCGCGCACCCAAAGGAAGGTCGGAATGGCCGTCACCAGGAAGAAAACGGCTGCGAAGGGCCCGACCCAGCGGACGCTGTCGTAGTTGGCCAGGCTGACCTCACCGAGAAAGAGCAGGGCGAAGGCCGTCGACACGAGCCCGCCGATGTAGCCGAGCGACCAGCCGAGTCCCGAGATCCACCCGATGTCCTTTCGCGGCCCCAACCCGGGCAGGAAGCTGGCGATGAAGCCTTCGCCGATGGCGTAGGCGAAGTTGGAGATGATCACCAGGATCATGGCCGTGGTAATCCAGCCCGGCTCGACGAACCAGAGCAGGGCGGTTGCGACCACGGTCAGGGCGTAGCTTGCGAACAGGAAGGCCTTGCGCCGCCGGCCGTGGTCCATGATCGCGCCGCAGATCGGGTTGGCAATGACCACCAGGGCGTAGGAGACGGCCAGCGCGATACTCCACAACAGGTTGCCCAGGCGGTAGTCGGGCCCGTCGCCGACGATCACGCGCGTGAACAGGTCGCCGAAGACCACCGTGATGATCAGCAGCGTATAGGCCTGGTTGGCGAAGTCGAACATGGCCCAGCCGAAGATCTCTCTGGCTGGCGCGCGTTTTCGGGAAACCATCGGTCGATTCCTTGAGGAGCTTGCCAAGCTTAACGGATTGAAATCTTAATCAGGGGCGTAATAACTGGAGCCACGGAAGACACGGAAAGCACGGAATGATTGAAAACCAAATGATGAGCAGGGATGTTCAGCAAATCGCTTTCGAGTAACCGTAGACTCGTTCCAGGCCACGTTTACTGGTTTTGCCGTGTATTCCGTGTCCTCCGTGGTTCTTGGTTTATGATTCCCTATATGTACGATTTCGATAAGCTCCTCCGCCAGCGCATTGCCGAACTCGAAGGCCGAGCCGAGTCCAGCAAGGAAGCGACAGCCACGGTGGAACTGGACCAGACGCGGCAGGGCCGACTCAGCCGGATGGACGCGCTGCAAGGGCAGGCCATGGCCCAGGCGGCAGAGCGGCGTCGGGGGCATGAGCTCCAACGACTGAAGGCGGCCCTGGCTCGTCTCGATCGCGGCGAGTTTGGCGAGTGCCTGGAGTGCGGCGAGCCGATCGCCGAGGCGCGATTGCGCGCCGATCCCGGGGCGACACTTTGCCTGGACTGCGCGAGCGAGGCCGAGGGCCTCTGAAAGGCAAACATTTGCGCCCGCCTATCACCCGATTTCGGAGACAACACTAACCATGAATTCCAAACGAGAACGAACCGCCCTGATCACGGGCGCCGCCTCGGGCCTCGGCGCGGCCATGGCGCGGCGCTTTTACGCGGCGGGGTGGCAAGTCGTGATTGCCGACCGCGACGACGAGGGGGCGCAGGTCCTGTGCGCGGAACTGGGCGAGCGTGCCTCGGCCATTGCCATGGACGTCACTCGCTGGGAAGACTGGGAGCGCGCACGGCAGGAAGTGGGTGCGCCCGATGTGCTCATCAACAACGCCGGGGTTGCGGTCGGCGGCTCGCTGGAGGAAACGCCGCTGGAAGACTGGCAGTGGGTGATGGATATCGACCTGATGGGCGTGGTGGCCGGTTGCAAGGCCTTTGCCCCGGTCATGCGCGAGCGCGGAAGCGGTCACATCATCAACGTCGCCTCGTTTGCGGGTCTGGCCGGTGCCCCGCAGATCAACGCATACGGCACGGCCAAGGCCGGGGTAATCGCGATGTCCGAGATGTTGCGCACCGAGCTGGCGCCGGCCGGCGTGCAAGTTTCCGCGCTCTGTCCGGCCTTCGTGCGTACCCGCCTGACCGAGACCATGCGCGCGCCGGACAGCGGGTACCACAAGCGCGTGGAGCGCTGGATGGACAAGTCGGGCGTTACCGTGGAGGACGTTGCAGAAACGGTTTTCCGCGCCGTGGAGAAGCCGCGTTTCCTGCTGCTGACCCATGGAAATACGCGCTGGTTGTGGCGACTGAAGCGGTGGTTTCCCAACCTGTACTACAGAATGATCATGCGCAGCGTTCGCAAGGCCATGCAGCGCAAGCGCTGATTGCGCTTTGGCTACAGCCCGCTGTCGTCCTCGCCCCAGGTGCGGGCCATGATCAGGTAGACGAACGAAGCCGACCAGGTGATCAGCATGAAGCCCACCAGCGCCTCGGTGCCGGCGAGGAAGCGGACCGGTCCGGTGGCGAACAGGTCGCCCCAGCCGACCGTGGTGTAGGTGGTTGCCGAGAAGTAGACGCAGTCGAGAAAGTTCAGCGAGGCGTAGCCTTCGATGGCGCCGAGTTCCGAAAAGGACAGCAGGCCCCAGTAGGCCAGGCCGAACAGCCAGATTTCGGCGATGTGGGCCAGCAGCAAGGCGAACATCACCAGCAGCAGCGTCGGGCGGTGGTGATGGTGCCTGCCGCCCCGGCTGCTGAGACGTTTACCGGCTCCCCAGCGGTTGAGCGCCGCGATAACTTCGAAGTGCAGCGTGATCGCCAGCATGACCGCCAGCGCGGTCGTCAGCACAACGGTCCATTCCGCGCTGCCGATTTCACTCATGCCATCTATGCGCTCATGCCGCCTAGTCGATAACGCCCAGACGTTTGCCGACCCGTGTGAAGGCTTCGACGGCCTGCTCGAGATGCTCGCGGGTGTGCGCCGCCGAGATCTGCGTGCGAATGCGCGCCTGGCCCTTGGGGACGACCGGGTAGAAGAAGCCGATGACGTAGATGCCTTCTTTCAGGAGCTCATCGGCCATCTTCTGCGCGAGCGGGGCGTCGTGCAGCATGACCGGCACGATCGGGTGCTCGCCCGGCAGCAGTTCGAAGCCGGCGTCGGTCATGGCCTGGCGGAAAAAGCGCGTGTTCTCGGCGACGCGGTCGCGCAGCTCGCTCGACTCGGTCAGCATCTCGAAGACGCGCAGGCTGGCGGCCACCAGGTGGGGCGCCAGGGAGTTCGAGAACAGGTAGGGCCGCGAGCGCTGGCGCAGCATGTCGATGACCGGCTGGCTGGCCACGGTGAAGCCGCCCATGCCGCCGCCCAGGGCCTTGCCGAGGGTCGAGGTGAAGATATCGACCTTGTCCATCACGCCGTGATGCTCGGCTGAACCGCGGCCGGTGGGGCCGAAGAAGCCGGTGGCGTGGCAGTCGTCGACCATCACCAGGGCGTTGTATTTCTCGGCCAGGGCGGTGATCTCGTCGAGCTTGGCGACATAGCCGTCCATGGAGAACACGCCGTCGGTGGCGATCAGGCGCGTGCGCTTGTCCTGCGTCTGTTTCAGGATGTCCTCGAGCGCGTCCATGTCCGAATTGGGATAGCGGTGACGCTCGGCCTTGCACAGGCGCACGCCGTCGATGATCGAGGCGTGGTTGAGCTGGTCGGAGATGATCGCGTCCTCCGGCCCCAGCAGTGGCTCGAACAGGCCGCCATTGGCGTCGAAGCAGGCGGCATAGAGGATGGCGTCGTCCTTGCCGAAGTATTCGGCCAGGGTCTTTTCCAGCTGCTTGTGCAGGTCCTGCGTGCCGCAGATGAAGCGTACCGAGGCAACGCCGAAGCCGTGATCATCCAGCGCTTCCTTGGCCGCGGCGATGACCTCGGGATTATCGGCCAGGCCGAGGTAGTTGTTGGCGCAGAAGTTGAGTACCTTGCCGCCCTCGAGCGTCTCGATCTCGACACGCTGCGGCGTGGTGATCTGCCGCTCGCGCTTGTACAGCCCGTCGGCCTCGATCTGCGCAAGTTCGTCCTGCAGTCTCTGAAGAGTCGCTTTATCGCTCATTGCCTGATTCCTTAAAACCTAATATGTCCACAGATGAACACAGATAAACACAGATAAATTCCAAAAAGAAAATAGAAAATAGAAGAAAAGAAAAAAAGAAGGTTCATTGGCTGTTTTGGCCTGCAAGCGCCAGACAATGCCCTATCTCTCGCCAGACGCTCGAGCCATTTTTGTTTTTCATCTGTGTTTATCTGTGTTCATCTGTGGACAATATTTCTTTTGACGAATCTCCGAAGTTACTCGATTTTGCCGGTCCAGTCGCAGACGACCTTGCCGCACTGGCCGGAGGCCATCAGTTCGAAGCCCTTTTCGAAGTCGTCGATCGGGATCTGGTGGGTGAGCACCTTGTGCAGCGGGAAGCCGGTGAGCACCATCTGCGTCATCTTGTACCAGGTCTCGTACATGCGCCGGCCGTAGATGCCGTGTACTTCCAGGCCCTTGAAGATGACCTGGTCCCAGTTGACGCCGGCATCCTTGGGCAGCAGGCCGAGCAGGGCAACCTTGCCGCCGTTGTACATCAGGCTGAGCAGGTCGCGGAAGGCGTGCGGGTTGCCCGACATTTCCATGGCGACGTCGAAGCCGTCGATGTTGAGTTCTTCGCGGATGTCGAGCAGGTTCTCGTTCTTGACGTTGACCGTGCGCGTCGCGCCCATGTCGCGGGCGAGCTGCAGGCGATAGTCGTTGACGTCGCTGACGACGATGTGGCGCGCGCCGACGTGTTTGGCGATGCCCGCGGCGATGATGCCGATCGGGCCGGCACCGGTGATCAGCACGTCTTCGCCCACCAGGTCGAACTGCAGCGCGCAGTGCGCGGCATTGCCGAAGGGGTCGAAGAAGGCGGCCAGTTCGGACGGAATCTCGTCGGGGATCGGCCACAGGTTGGTGACGGGCACAACCACGTACTCGGCGAATCCGCCGTCGCGGTTGACGCCGATGCCCTCGGTGTTGGGGCAGAGGTGCGGCTTGCCGGCGCGACAGTTCCGGCACACGCCGCAGACGACGTGGCCTTCGGCCGAGACGCGCTGGCCTTCCTCGTAGCCCGACACGCTCGCTCCGAGTTCCTTGATTCGCCCGACGAATTCATGGCCCAGGACCAGCGGCGGGCGGATGGTGCGTTGCGACCATTCGTCCCACTGGTAGATGTGCAGGTCGGTGCCGCAGATGGAGGTCTTCTCCAGTTCGATCAGGACCTCGTTCGGCCCCGGCGTCGGAACGGGAACCTCGCGCAGTTCCAGGCCGGGAGCGGCATCGGGCTTGACCAGGGCGCGCATGGTGCTCGTCATGGGCTAACTCCGCTTGAAATAAAGTCGCCCATTATAAGGGGAACCTCTGATCAGAGGTTCCTCATCGCCGAGGGTGCCCGTGAGTTCATTTACGAGCGTTTGCCAGTGAATCGACCAGCGCGGGCAGCCAGGTCGCCGACGGACCCGCGAGGTGCCAGTCGGCCAGCGCGGTCAGTTCGTTCGGCTCGGGGTTGATGTCGACAAGCTTCGCGCCGGCACGGGCGGCGGTCACCGGCAGGCTCGCAGCCGGCTGCACGGCGCCGCTCGTCCCGGCGGTGATCATGACATCGCAGCTTTCGGCGGCCGAGAAAGCCGCGTCGAGGATTTCGCTGTCGAGCGCCTCGCCGAACCAGACCACGTCGGGGCGGGCGAAGCCTTCCGGGTGATGCGGCGAGGGCGGTGGCTTGCAGTCATGGTGTTGCTCGATCCAGTCGGCGTCGATCGGCCGTTTGCTGCGCGAGCAGATGTTGCGCTGGATGTTGCCGTGCAACTCCAGCACGTCGGTGGAGCCGGCCAGGGCATGGAAACCATCGACGTTCTGCGTGACCGTCACCAGCTTCGGGACATGGCGCTGGAGCTGGGCCAGCGCCTCGTGGCCGGGGTTGGGGCGCGAGCGGGCGATGAGTTCGCGGCGCCACTGGTACCAGTCCCAGACGGTGGTCGGATCGCGCTCGAAGGCCTCGGGCGAAGCCAGCTCCATGGGGTCGTATCGGGCCCACAACCCGGTATGGGCCTCGCGGAATGTCGGTATGCCGGACTCGGCGGAAACGCCGGCGCCGGTGAGCACGGCAACGGATCGGGCCCGCGAAAGGCAGTCCAGGAGCTCGCGGGGGATGCTCTTTGCGTCGGTGCAGGTCGTGCGTGCCATGGTCGCTCCGTTGCTCCCGTGAGAATTGTTGTACGGGGGTTTATTTGTGGCCGATGCCGTGCTTGCGCAGGATGCCGCGAAGCTGGTCGTAACTCAGTCCCAGCCTTTCTGCGGCCTTGCCCCGGTGCCCGGCGACCGCGCTCAGGGCCGCTTCGGTCAGGCGCTTCTCCTGGGCGTCGAGCCAGGAGCGAAGATCGATCGGCTCCCGGGCCGGATCGGGCAGTGATCCAGGTTCGTCGGCCGATCGGCTGGGTCGCCAGGGCGAGTTGAACGGATCGAACTCGATCGTTTCGACCGGTTGTTCGGGATCGCCCAGCCGGTAGACTGCGCGCTCGACCACGTTCTTGAGTTCTCGCACGTTGCCCGGCCAGGGGTGGACGAGCATGGCTTCCAGCACGGGCCTGCTGAAACCGGCGAACAGTTCGCGTCCCAGCTCCCGGCTCATGCGCATGGCGAAGTGTTCGGCCAGCGGCAGGATATCCTCGCGGCGTTCCCGCAGCGGGGGCAGGGTGATGACGTCGAAGGCCAGGCGGTCGAGCAGGTCGGCGCGGAACCGGCCCTGTTCGGCCAGCTCCGGCAGGTCGACGTTGCTGGCGCCGACGAGACGGACATCCACTTCCAGCGGCCGCGTCGAGCCCAGACGCTCGAACTGGCCATACTCGATCACGCGCAGGATCTTTTCCTGCACCGCCAGCGAGGTGCTGGCCAGTTCGTCGAGAAACAGGGTGCCGCCGTCGGCCCGCTCGAATCGACCGGCCCGCTGGCGCGAGGCATCGGTGAAGGCACCGGCCTCGTGACCGAACAGTTCCGATTCGAGCAGCGATTCGCTGATGGCCGCGCAGTTGAGCTTGACCAGCGGTCCGTCCCAGCGGGGGGAGAGAAAATGCAGACGCTCGGCGATCACTTCCTTGCCGGTGCCGCGCTCGCCCACGATCAGCACCGGCCGGTTCAGACCCGCCGCACGCGAGACGTCCTCGAGCACGCCGAGGAAGGCGGGGGATTCACCAATAACGGGCTGATCAGTTGGGTTCATGACATCCGCCGGGTGGGTTGGGTGCCTTGAGCGTATCTTACCGGCAGCGGTCGGGTGGCAGGGGTTCCGGGTTCCGGCGGCAATCTTCGCGGACTGGTGGGCGGCTTCGCCGCGATCCTGCTGCGCCACCCGAGAGGCGTACATTTTTCAGGCTTGGCACGGCTGCCCGCGGCAATGCCGCCCCGCACTGCCTCCGGCTGCCGCCCCGAACCCCGAACCCTTAGTCTTTGAAGATAAATCCCGGCTCTGTAAAGGCCACAAGCCCTTACAATTCCCCAATGGCCAAGGCGAAGACGAATTACACTTGTCGCGAATGCGGCGCGAGTTTTCCCAAGTGGTCCGGGCAGTGCCCGGACTGCCAGGCGTGGAATTCCATGGAAGAGGGCGTGGTCGAGCCGGCCTCGGCCACGAAGGGGCCGAAGGGTCGCGGCAACTGGTCGGGCACGGCATCGGCGAGCGTCAGCAACCTGGCCGAGGTGCGTGCCGAGGCGGCTTCCGATCGCCTGCCTTCGGGGCTGAGCGAACTCGATCGCGTGCTTGGCGGTGGCCTGGTGCCCGGTTCGGTGGTGCTGCTCGGCGGCGACCCGGGCATCGGCAAGTCGACCCTGCTGCTGCAGGCGCAGGACGCGCTGGCGGCCACCCACGGCAGCCTGTACGTGACCGGCGAGGAGTCGGCCGCGCAGGTGGCGATGCGCGCACGCCGGCTCGGACTCGACCCCTCGCGCCTGGATTGCCTGACTGAAACCAGCCTGGAAATCATCCTCGCCACGGCGGCCGAGCGCCGGCCGGCCTTCATGGTGGTCGATTCCATCCAGACGCTGTGGACCGAAGCCCTGCAGTCCGCGCCCGGCGCGGTCGCCCAGGTGCGCGAGTGCGCCGCCCGCCTGGTGCAGTTCGCCAAGAAGACCGGCTGCGCGGTGGTTCTGGTCGGGCACGTCACCAAGGAAGGCGCACTGGCCGGCCCGCGCGTGCTCGAACACATGGTCGATGCCGTACTCTACTTCGAATCCGATTCCGGCAGCCGCTACCGGCTGGTCCGGGCGGTCAAGAACCGTTTCGGCGCCGCCAATGAACTGGGCGTGTTCGCCATGACCGACAAGGGGCTCAAGGCGGTTGCCAACCCCTCGGCCATCTTTCTTTCCGGCCAGGAAGAACCGGCTGCGGGCAGCTGCGTGCTGGTCACGCGCGAGGGCACACGGCCCCTGATGGTGGAAGTCCAGGCGCTGGTGGCGCCTTCCAACCTGTCCAACCCGCGGCGCGTGGCCGTCGGTGTCGATCCCAACCGCCTGGCCATGCTGCTGGCGGTGATGAACCGCCATGCCGGCATCGTCGTCGGCGACCAGGATGTGTTCGTCAACGTCGCCGGCGGCATGCGTATCTCCGAGACCGCCAGCGACCTGGCCATCGCCCTGGCCCTGAAGTCGTCCCTGCGGGAAAAACCCCTGCCCAAGGGTCTGGTGGCCTTCGGTGAGGTGGGCCTTGCCGGGGAGCTGAGGCCCGTCTACAACGGCGAAGAGCGCCTGCGCGAGGCGGCCGGGCAGGGCTTCGACCAGGCACTGGTGCCGGAAGCCAATCTCAAGGGTGTGAAGGCGCGCATCACCGCGAAGGGCTGCAGGACGCTTTCCCAGGCCCTGGATGCGATTTGAGGCTGTCTGAATTGCCGTACACTATTCAGACCGAATTCAGGCTTGCGGTGGCACTCTGTCACCCAAGCGATTCCAGCCAGGAGAAAACACCATGCAACGCTTTACATCCCTGACGGCCATTGCCAGTGTTTTCGTGCTGGCGGCCTGCGTGACGATCAACGTCTATTTCCCCGAAGCCGCCGCCGAAAAGGCTGCCGACCGTTTCATACGCGACGTGCTGGGCGAGGATGTGCCCGCGGCGCCGTCGACCGAGCCGCAGGCGGCACGCACCTCCTGGTTGCACGCGCTGTCGCCGGTCGGCACGGCGCATGCCCAGAGCCCGGATATCGACATCGATACCCCGCAGATCCAGGGCATCAAGGAGCGCATGGCCGAGCGCCAGCGCCAGCACCTGGCCGCGTGGTTCGACAGTGGCGCCATCGGTTTCACTCGTGACGGCCTGGTCGAGATCCGCGACCGCTCGGCCGTGAGCCTGTCCGAGCGGCGCAACCTCGAGCGCGTGGTCGGCGAAGAAAATTCCGACCGCAACGCCGTCTACCGCGAGATCGCCATCGCCAACGGCCATCCCGAATGGGAGGACGACATCCGCACGACCTTCGCCCGGCAGTGGGTCGCCAACGCGAGATCCGGCTGGTACTACCAGACGCCGGACGGGGAGTGGACGCAGAAGTAAGACAGTTCGCTTGTTGGCTGGTTAGCTGGTTCGCTGGTTAACCAGCCAACAAACCAACCAGCCAACCAGCAAACGAATTTTCATGGGAAGAAGACGTCGTCGCCTGCCGACCGAACCGATTACAGTTGAAATCAACGATCTCTCGCACGACGGACGCGGCGTGGGGCGGCATGAGGAAAAGGCCGTGTTCGTGCACGGGGCGTTGCCGGGGGAGAAGGTCTCGGCCAGGATCATCGGCCGCAATCGCCGTTTCGACGAGGCGCTTTGCGAGGAAGTGCTGGAAGCCTCGCCCGAGCGCGTCGAACCGGACTGCCCCTGGTTCGATCGCTGCGGCGGCTGCGCGCTCCAGCACCTCGATCATTCCGCGCAGGTCGAATGGAAGCACAAGCGCCTGGTCGACAATCTCGAGCGTATCGGTGAAGTCAGCCCGGATCAGTGGTGGTCGCCGATCTCGGCCGAGCCCTGGTACTACCGGCGCCGTAGCCGGCTGAGCGCGCGCCTGGTCAGGGGCAAGGGGCGCGTACTCGTGGGCTTTCGTGAACCGCAGGGGCGCTTCGTGGCCGATGTGGGTGACTGCCGCGTGCTGCACCCGGACTTCAGCGATCGGCTCCAGAGCCTCTCGGAGCTGCTTGGAGAAATGTCGGTTGACGATGCGGTGCCGCAGATCGAGACGGCCAGCGGCGACCGTGAGTCCGCCATTGTCATTCGCCACCTGCGCGAACTCACCGCCGACGATGTCATGAAACTCAAGCGCTGGTCGGACGACAACGGCATCGCCGTCTACCTGCAACCCAAGGGACCCGATACCGTCCACCGGCTCTGGCCTCAAGAGCACGAACTGAGCTATCGGCTCGAAGACTTCGATCTCGAACTGGCCTTTCATCCGCAGCACTTCATCCAGGTCAACGCCGACATCAACCGCGCGCTGGTCGCCCGGGCCGTCGAATTGCTCGATCCCGGTCCGGAAGACCGCGTGCTCGACCTGTTCTGCGGCCTGGGTAATTTCACGCTGCCACTGGCCACACGGGCCGGCCACGTCACGGGCGTCGAGGGCGCGGCCGAGTTGATCGAGGCGGCCGACGCCAACGCCCGCCGCAACGGCATCGAGAACATCGAACTGGAAGTCGCCGACCTGACCGAGGATGTCTCGGCCCGGCCCTGGTACCGGGCGGGTTTTGACGGTGTGCTGATCGATCCGCCGCGCAGCGGCGCCCTCGAGATTCTGCCGATGATCGCCGGCTCGGGTGCCAGGCGCGTGGTCTATGTTTCCTGCAATCCGGGCACGCTGGCCAGAGATGCCGGGGAGCTTGTCAATCAACACGGGTTCAGGCTTGCCGGCGCCGGCATTGCCGACATGTTTCCGCATACCGCGCACGTCGAATCCATCGCCCTGTTCGAACGCGCATGACTAGCGAGATGCCGCTCGGGCCGTTGATCGTGGGTATCGACGGCACCGCGCTCGACGAGGCCACGAAAGATACGCTGCGCCATCCGGCCGTCGGGGGCGTCATTCTTTTCTCGCGCAACTACGAATCGCCCGGACAGCTCCGCGCATTGACCGAACAGATTCGCGCCCTGCGTTCGCCCCGGCTGCTTCTGGCCGTGGACCAGGAGGGCGGGCGCGTGCAGCGCTTTCGCGAGGGTTTCACGCCGCTGCCGCCGCTGGGCCTGCTGGGGCGCTGGTATGCCTCGCATCCTGATCGCGCCCGCGACCTGGCCTATCGTCACGGCCGGGTGATGGCCGCCGAGGTGCTCGGTCACGGGGTGGATCTCAGTTTCGCGCCGGTGCTGGATCTCGATCGCGGCAGCAGCGTGATCGGCGATCGAGGCATGGCTTCGGAGCCGGCGGCCATTGGCGACCTGGGCGCTCATTACATCGCCGGCATGAAGGATGCCGGCATGCGCTGCTGCGGCAAGCACTTTCCCGGGCATGGCTCGGTCGAGGCCGACTCCCACCACGAAGTGGTCGTCGACCGTCGCGACCTCGATGCCCTGGAAGAAGATCTCGCGCCGTTCGCCGAATTGGCCGGGGCGCTCGACAGCGTTATGATGGCGCACGTTTGCTACCCGGCGCGTGACGCCGAGCCCGCTGGCTACTCGCGCGCCTGGATCATCGACATCTTGAGGGAGCGTCTGGATTTCCGCGGCGTGGTGATTTCCGACGACCTGGACATGGTCGGCGCCGGCCTGGCCAGCTCGCTGGCTGAACGCGTTTCCAGGTCCTTGAATGCCGGCTGTGACGCGGTGCTGGTGTGTCGCCCCGATTCGGCACGCGAGCTGCTCGTCGCTACCGATGAATGGACTGCGCCCGAGCCGGGCACGCTCGAGCGGCTCTATGGCCGCGCGATGGCCAGCCTGGATGAGCAATTGCTGGTGCCCGAATTCCGTTCGTGGCGTGAATCGCTACGGGCCCTGAGCTGAGGAGAGACATGCAGGAGTTGATCGACAATCTCGACGGTCTGGCGGGTATTCCCGCCTGGGTGATCAAGGCCTTCGCCATCATCCTTGCGGCACTGCTGCTGGAGCTGGTCTACCGCATTTTCGTCAATCACCTCGAGCGGCTGTCGGAGAAAAGCGGCCACATGTGGGACGACGCGGTGGTCTATGCCGGCAAGCGGCCGATTTCGCTGCTGATCTGGTGGCAGGGCCTGATCATGGCCGCACGGGTCATGGCGCCGAAAACCGATGTGGTTACTTTCGATACGGCCGTGTTGGGTATCGCCCAGCAGCTCGGACTGGTGGTGGCGGCCACCTGGTTCTTCTACCGGTTGACCAGCGGATTCGAGAAAGCCTTCGTCGAAGAGCGGCGCAAGCGCGACGAGCACGTCGATCTCACCACGGTGACGGTGCTGGGCCGCATCGTGCGTATCGCTTTCGTGTTGACCGGCCTCCTGACGGGGTTGAGCATTCTCGAGATTCCGATTTCCGGTTTGCTGGCCGCCGGCGGCGTGGGCGGCATCGCCGTGGGCCTGGCCGCACGCGACCTGCTGGCGAACTTCTTCGGCGGCTTTACGGTGTTCATGGACCGGCCGTTTTCGGTCGGCGACTGGGTGCGCTCGCCCGATCGCGAGATCGAGGGCACCGTCGAGCACATCGACTGGCGCGTGACACGCATCCGCAAGTTCGACAAGCGGCCGATGTACGTGCCCAACGCCACCTTCACCACGGTGACCCTGGAGAATCCCTCGCGCATGACCCATCGCCGCATCGCCGAGCATATCGGCGTGCGTTACGACGATTTTGGTCTGATGCGCAAGGTGGTCGGCGATATCCGCCAGTACATCATGAATCACGAGGCGCTCGACACCACCCAGACGACGATGGTGCACTTCGACCGGTTCGGCGCGAGTTCGCTCGACATCATGATCTATTGCTTCACCAAGACGGTGGTGTGGACCGAATATCACGAGGTGCGCGAGGATGTGCTGCTGGGTGTCGGCGAGATCATCGAGTCGCACGGCGCCGAGATCGCCTTCCCGACGCGCACGCTCAAGATCGACATGGCCGAGCAGCTGGCCGACGAAGTGCATGAAGCCATCCCGGCTACTTCCGGTGCACGAGGCGGGGCCGAGGCGGACAGCGACGAGGCCGACTCGAAAAAATCGTCTTCCGGGACGCGAAAGCGCTCGAAACGCAAGGGCAAGAAGAGCAGCAGCAGCGTCAAGACGGACGACAAGACCGACACGCGCGAGCCCAAAGGCGGCGACGTCGGCGGAGACAGCGGAGACGGTGGTGAAGGCAATGCCTGATTCCCCGCAAGCCAATCAATTCTGGCCTGACGGAGCAGAGTGTCTTTTCACACCGGAGGATGTGTCGCGCGCCCTCGATGCCCAGGCCGAACGCGTGGCGCGCCTTGTCGGTGAAGGCGAAGTGCTTTCGATTATCGCCCTGATGAAGGGCGGGATGTACCCGGCTGTCGAACTCAGTCGCCGCATCGATCAAGCCCTGCGTATCGACTATGTCCATGCGACGCGTTACCGCGAGGCCACCAGCGGCGGCGAGATTCACTGGCAACACTGGCCGGCGAATCTCTCGCCCGCCGATCACGTCGTGCTGGTGGACGATATCTTCGACGAGGGCCATACCATGGCTGCGGTCACGCAGCGACTGCGCGAGCAGGGTGTTGACCAAGTCACCACGGCCGTGCTGGTGCGCAAGCAGCACGATCGCGGCCTGGACCGGGACTGGGTGGACGACCATGCCCTGGAGGTGCCGGATCGCTACGTGTTCGGTTGCGGTATGGACTACCAGGGCCTGTGGCGCCAGCTCGACGGCATCTGGGCGTTGCCGTCATGAGCCTGGGTATCATCGGCGGTACCGGCGCGCTGGACCTGTTCGAGGTGCGCGAGGAAAAACGAGTGGACACGCCCTACGGTCGTCCGTCCGCGGCGCTTGCTCGGGTGCGCGCCGGGACACAGGAGGCATGGTTCCTGGCCCGACACGGCCGCCCGCACCGCGTGCCGCCGCATCGCGTCAACTACTGCGCCAATATCGATGCACTGCATCGCCTTGGTGTCGATCGGATCATCGCCGTCAACGCCGTCGGTAGTATGGATTCCGGTTGCGGTCCGGGTGCGCTGGTCGTTCCCGACCAGCTGATCGACTATACTTGGGGCCGAAAGCACAGCTTCAGCGACGACGATATCAGTCCATTGCGCCACATCGAATTTGCCGAGCCATTTGCCGGCCCGGCCCGAAGTGCCTTGCTGGCGGCAGCCGCACGCGCGGGTGTGGAATGCGTCGACGGTGGCTGCATGGCGGTCACGCAGGGCCCCCGCCTGGAAACGGCTGCCGAGATCCGGCGCATGAGCCGCGACGGGGCAAGCCTGGTGGGCATGACGGCCATGCCCGAGGCGGCCCTGGCGCGCGAGGCGGGTATGGATTACGCCAGCCTGTGCGTGGTCGCCAACGCCGCGGCCGGCCTGGACGAAGAGCCGATTTCAGAAGAAGCCATCCACGAGGTGCTGGCGTCTGCAATGGGTCGTGTGCGCAAGTTATTCGATGCCCTCGATTTGGAGGATGGCGGCTGATCACGGCCAAACTGTGATCCGTTTCTCCCTGATTATCATTGGGTTTTTCCCGGCATCGCCTTATCCTGTAAGTCATCGCTGAACCAGCCTGCGAGGACAATGGCATGCTAGAAACCCCCACCCTTTCCGTTCTGGAAACCGGCCAGAAGGAGCGTACCGTCATGCGGTCGCTGCTCAATCTCGCCGGTGTGCGCAATGGCGAGGGAGCATGGCAGGTCATCGAGGTGCCGGGGGGCGACGTCACGATCATCGACGTTGACTCCGAAGAAGGCGAATCCCGTTGGCTGGACCAGCGCGCGTCCGGCGACAATCCCATTGCCCTGACGAGCCGCCGCGACTTCGCGGCCGACTACGTGCTCAGAAAGCCGCTCGGTGCGCGCAAGTTTCTCGATCTGCTCGATCGTGTCAGTTCCGACGATGTCCCGGCACCGGAACCGGAAGAACTCGACGAGCCGGACCGGGGCGGTGCTCCGGAGTGGCTGCGGCTGGAGCAGTCCGATGACCCCGGCCATGCAACCCTGGCCGAGCATCTGCGCAGTCAGACCTGGAACAACCCTGTTGTCCTCGAGGTAAGCGGCTGGCCGCGCATGGTCATCGACCCCGGTTCAGGAAGCTGGTTCTATGACGGTGCCATCGTCGACATGCAGCCGGAGATGTTCGCGCAACCCCTGCCGGCTTCCGCCGGCAAGCCGGTATCGAGCGCCGACCTGGTGGACGAAGTGGACAAGGTCGTTCGTCGTCCCCTGAGCGAGCTGAAGTGGTTCGCCGGGCTGGCGCAGTCGCGCGGGCGCCTGCACCCGGACCTGCTCGGCAATGTCGAGTTCATGCTGACCCAGGCACCGAGTGAAGCGATGGAAAACGAGCGCTACGCTCAGCTTGCCCGCATTCTCATCCGTGCGCCGGTGGATATCGACGACTTGCACCAGCAGTCCGGGGAGGCGGCGGAGGATATCGCCGCCTTTCTCAATGCCTGTTATACAACCGGAAGACTGCTCGTCAATCGCGAGGCGAAAGTGTCAGGATTCTGACCGGCTTAAAGTCGAAATTCGAAGCGCCCAACCTAGTACTTCAACTTAACTTCCCCGATTCCCGTCACTCCACCGAGCGCGGCGAGCAGTTCCGTTGACGGTGTGACGTGCCACTGGGTGCCGAGGTGGAGCACGGCGCGGGCGGACTGGTTGCGGTACTTGACCACCACGGGCGTGCGGCCCGGGCGATACGGTTGCAGGGCGGCGGCCAGGTCGTGTTCGAGCATTTCCGGAGGCTGGCTGATCTCGATTTCCACGCGACTGGCGAACTGTGAACGCGCCTCGTCGACGCTCATGACTTCCTCGGCCACCATGCGGAAGCCGCCGCGGAAGCTGTCGACCTCCACCCGACCCCGGACCACCACGATCTCGTCGGCGACCAGGCGGTCGGAGATCTGCTGGAAGAGCCGGTCGAAGACCGCGACTTCCAGGCGGGCGGTGCCGTCGTCCAGGGCGATGAATGCACCCTTGCCGGGGCGGCGCCGGATGGCGGCGATCAGGCCCGCCAGGGTCATGGGTTTGCCCTGTCCGCGTCGGCCACCTTCTTTGCCGCCGTTGCCCAGCAAGCGCTCGATTCCTTCGAGCGTGGTGGTGGTCGTGTCGGCCAGTTCGTCGCGCAATTCGTCCATCGGGTGGCCGGACAGGTACAGGCCCAGGGTTTCCTTTTCGGCGCGCAGGCGCTGGCGCAGCGTCCAGTCGCGTACATCGGGCAGGGCACGTTCTTCCGGGGCGCTGCCTTGCTGCGCCGAGGCGCCGCCGAACAGGCTCGACTGACCGGCCTCACGGTCGGCCTGGAAGCGCTCGGCCTCGGAAACGATGTCGGGCAGGGCCTGCATCAGGGCGGCGCGGTTCTCGTGCAGGCAGTCGGCTGCGCCCGAGCGAAGCAGGGTCTCGAGCGTGCGGCGATTGAGCCTGGAGAGATCCACCTCGCGGCACAGGTGGGCCAGGGAGGTGAATCCGCCGCAGTCCGCGCGAACCTCGACGAGGTTTTCGACCGCGCTACGGCCCACGCCCTTGAGCGCGCCCAGGCCGTAGCGGATGGCGCCGTTTTCGACTTCGAAACGGTAGGCGGAGCGGTTAATGTCCGGCGGCAGGATCTCCAGGCCCATGAGCTTGCAGTCCTCGATCAGGTTGGCGATCTTGTCGGTCTTGTCGAGGTCGGCCGAAAGCACCGCGGCCATGAACTCGGCCGGGTAGTGCGCCTTCAGCCATGCGGTCTGATAGGCCACCAGGGCATAGGCGACCGAGTGCGACTTGTTGAAACCGTAGCGGGCGAAGGTCTCCATCAGGTTGAAGATCGATTCGGCCTCGCCGGCGTCGATGCCATTGTCGGATGCGCCGTTGACGAAGATCTCGCGCTGGCGCTCCATTTCCTCGACCTTCTTCTTGCCCATGGCCCGGCGCAGCAGGTCGGCGCCGCCGAGGCTGTAGCCGGCCAGTTCCTGGGCGATCTGCATGACCTGTTCCTGGTAGAGGATCACCCCGTAGGTCGGTTCCAGGATCGGCCCGGCTTTGGGATGCGGGTAGCGCACCGGCGCCTTGCCGTGTTTGCGGTCGATGTACTCCTCGACCATGCCGGCGTCCAGCGGACCAGGACGGTAGAGGGCGACGGCGGCGACGATGTCGTTGAAGCTGTCGGGCTTGAGCTTGCGCAGCATCTCCTTCATGCCCGGTGACTCGAGCTGGAACACGGCCGTGGTGTGAGCCGCGCGCAGCAGCTCGAAGGCCTTGCTGTCGTCGAGCGGCACGTCGTCGAGATCGATCGGCGCCTCGCCGGACCGCTCGCGCGAAGCGTTGACCGCCTTGAGCGCCCAGTCGATGATGGTGAGGTTGCGAAGCCCCAGAAAGTCGAACTTGACCAGACCGACCGATTCGACATCGTTCTTGTCGAACTGGGTCAGTACCGAATGGCCGTCCGGTTCGGTGTAGAGCGGGGTGTAATCGGTCAGCGGGCCGGGGGCGATGACCAGGCCGCCGGCGTGCTTGCCGGCATTGCGCGCCAGGCCTTCGAGCGAGCGGGCCAGGTCGAGGATGGTGCGGGTGTCGTCTTCCTTTTCATAGCGTGCCTTGAGCTCGGGCTCTTCGGCCAGCGCCTTGTCCAGCGTCATGTCGAGCTGGTTGGGAATGAGCTTGGCGATCGAGTCGACGAAGCCGTAGTTGTAGCCGAGCACGCGGCCACAGTCGCGCACGACGGCCTTGGCTGCCATGGTGCCGTAGGTGATGATCTGCGAGACCTGGTCGCGGCCGTAACGCTGCGCCACGTATTCGATCACCCGGTCCCGGCCCTCGACGCAGAAGTCGACGTCGAAGTCGGGCATGGAGACGCGCTCCGGGTTGAGAAAACGCTCGAAGAGAAGCTCGTAACGTATTGGATCTACGTCGGTAATGCCAAGGCACCAGGCCACGACGGAGCCGGCGCCGGAGCCGCGCCCGGGGCCCACGGGCACGCCGTTGTTGCGCGCCCAGGCGATGAAGTCGGCCACGATCAGGAAGTAGCCCGAAAAGCCCATGGACACGATGACACCGAGCTCGTGTTCGAGGCGCTGTTCGTAGTCCTCGCGCGTCATGTCCTCGGCCAGGCCGTGCCGCTGAAGGCGCTGGTCCAGACCCTCGGCGGCCTTGCGCCGGACGAAATCGTCTTCGGTTTCGCCCTCGGGCACCGGGAAGGCCGGCAAGAAATATTCCCCCAGGCGGAGTTCCAGGTTGCAGCGCCGGGCGAGATGCAACGTGTTTTCCAGCGCCACCGGAAGGTCGGCGAAGCGCTCGGCCATTTCCTCGCCGCTTTTAAGGTATTGCTCGTCGACGTATTCGCGCGATCGGCGCTTGTCGTCGAGCAAGCGGCTCTGGTTGATGCACACGCGCGCTTCGTGGGCGAAGAATTCCTCGCGCTTGAGGAACCGGACGTCGTTGCTGGCCACGACCGGCAGCTGGTGCTGTACGGCCAGGTCGAGCAGTCCCGACTCGATCGCGCGCTCGTTTTCGCGGCCCATGCGCTCGAGCGTGAGGTAGAGGCGGTCCGGGAAGAGGCTTTCCCAGTCTTCCAGGCGGTTGCGGGCGAGATTGCGGCGACCGTTGGACAGCGCCTCGCCGACGTTGGACTGGCGACCGATGAGCGCAATCAGGCCGTCGGTATGCCCGCGCAGCCAGGCCGGATGCACGCGCGGCTGGCCGCGGAAACGCCCCTCGAGAAAGCTGCGGGAGAGAATCCGGCAGAGATTGAGATAACCCGTCCTGTCCTGGACCAGCAGGGTGACCACGCCGAACTGCTCGGCATCGGCCGCATCCTGGACCCGAACGTCGGCGCCGACGATCGGTTTGATCCCCTTCGCGATCGCCGCCCGGTAGAACTTCACCAGCCCGAACAGGTTGTGCCAGTCGGTCACCGCCACCGCCGGCATACCCAGTTCCGCGGCCCGCTCGACCAGCTCGCCGATGCGCACCATGCCGTCTTCGAGCGAGTACTCGGTGTGCAGGCGGAGGTGGACGAAGGGACTCGGCGGTGCGGAGGGCTTTGGGGCTTCGTCGGGCATGGGGGGATTATAAACGGCGGGGGCCCGGATTGAGGGTTCCGGGTTCAGGGTTCAGGGTTCAGGGTTCAGGGTTCAGGGCGGGCTTCCGGTAGGTTTTCCCGAACCCCGAACCCCGAACCCCGAACCCCTATTCAACTTCAACCTTTCTCCCAACCATCCGGAATCCGACGATCAGCGCGATGGCGCCAACCGGCAGACACAGCCACCACGGAATTCCGAACCCGGCGGGCAGGGTGCCGAGGACGATGGCGATGACGCCGGCGAACATGGCGTAGGGCAGTTGGGTGCGTACGTGCTCGATGTGGTCGCACTGGCTGGCCATCGACGACAGGATGGTGGTGTCGGATATCGGCGAGCAGTGGTCGCCCCAGACGGCGCCGCCCAGGACGGCGGCCACCGAGCCGTAGAGAATCGGCATGTGCTCGACGCCGGTCATGCCGTTGTTGCTCATCAGCGCCCAGGTCAGCGGCAGCATCAGCGGCAGGAGAATGCCCATCGTGCCCCAGCTCGACCCCGTCGAAAAGGCGGTCGCCGCCGCCAGCACGAAAACCACCGTGGGCAGCAGGCCCGGGTGCAGTCGATCACCGAGCAGTTCGGAGAGGAAACCGGCCGTGCCCAGCGCCTCGGTAATGCCGGCCAGCGCCCAGGCCATGACCAGGATGACCACCGCCAGCAACATGCTGCGAAGGCCGGTGAACCAGGCGCCCATGAGTTCCGGGATGGACAGGCTGCGATGGAGCATCGTCATGATGACGGCCGAGACCACGCCCAGCAGCGAGCCCCACAGCAGGGCCTTGTAGGCATCGGCGCTCTCGAGCAATGCCTGGAGGGTCTCGCCCTCGCCACTGACGAACAGGCCGGCCACCACCGACACGACCAGGATTGCGACCGGTACGACCGCGTTCCGGGCCAGTCGGCGGGTGCCTTCGGCGGGCTGGACCTGCTTCATGTCGTCGTCGACCAGGGCGGTGCTCACCGCCTCCGGCGCCACCCGTCCTTCCTTGCGGGCGCGGCGTTCGGCGGTGTGCATGGGACCGAAATCGCGACCCGAGAGCACCACGGCGAAGACCAGCACGAGGGCAAATAGCGGATAGAAGCTGTAGGCGATCGAATTGAGGAAGACGAAATAGGCGTTCGCATCCAGGCCGGCGATGCCTGCCATGGCATCGCGAATGAGGCCGACTTCGTAGCCGACCCAGGTCGTCACCAGGGCCACGGAGGCGATCGGCGCGGCGGTGGAATCGACCAGGTAGGCGAGCTTTTCGCGCGAGACCTTCATGCGGTCGGTCACCGGCCGCATGGTGTTGCCCACCACCAGGGTATTGGCGTAGTCGTCGAAGAAGATCGCCAGGCCCATGGCAACGGTTGCCATGCTGGCTCGACCGGCCGAATCGGCAAAGCCGACGATGCGCTCGACCACGCCCTGGAGCCCGCCGTTTTTGGAGATGATGCCGACCATGCCGCCGATCATCATCGAGAACAGGATCACCGACGCATTGCCCGAGTCGGCCAGGGCGGAGACGACGTGAACCTCGAAGGACTCGAGCAGTCCTGTGAACAGTCCGACCAGCGTGAAATCATTGAGCGCCCAGGCGCCGACCCAGATGCCGACGAACAGGGCGGGTACGACCTGGCGAATGATCAGCGCCAGGGCAATGGCCAGTAGCGGCGGCAGGATTGAAACCCAGCCGTAATGGCCGGCTTCTTCGGCGGCGAACAGGGCAGGGCTGGCAAGCAGGGCAGTGCACAGCGCGAGGTTGCGCAACGCAGGGATGATTTTGTTATGCATTAGGTCCCCGACATCGACTCGAGTACATTCTGGCACTTCCGGAAGCGCTTTGCCATGTCGTCATGGCGCTCGACCGGCTGCGGGAAGCTGGCGTACCAGCGCCGGCGCAGCTCGGCCAGTTCCTCGGCCAGGCCGGGTGTTTCGGCACGCTCGCTCATGCGCCGGGACAGGCGCTCGACCTGGAAATTCATGCGTGCCTCGCGGTCTTCCGCCGGGGAATCCAGGCCGGCGAGAAACTCCATTTCGATGACGACCTGTCGCGCCCGCTCGCCGTTTTCGGCAACTTCTCCAGCGATCGTATCGGCGTCGGCGGATTCGTCGGCGAGCTTTTGGACAGCAGCCTGCAGGGACTGCGCGAGTTCGTCGTCCGGAGCCGTCTCCGGCATTTCGATGTCCGGTGACTGGCCGGCTTTTCGGGCCTGCCATGCGGACTGCACCCGGGCAGCGAGTTCGTCGAGTTGCTCGATGGCCTGGCGCCGCTCGGCCAGCCGACGATCTTCGAGGCGCTTCCCAAGCGCCAGCTCGGCCTTTTCGAAGCGCTCCACCAGTTGGCCTGGCCGGCGGCCGGCGGTCTCGAACTGCGAGCGTATCGCTTTCATCTTTCCCCCGGCCTGGTCGAGTTCGGGCTCGTCGACTTTTGCCAGTTGCTCTGCCTGGTGGACCAGATCGCGAAGCACCGCCAGCTCGGCTTCCTGCGCTTCGCGTTTTTGGTCCTGATCGCCGCGCAACTTTTCGAACAGCGGGTCGATCGGGGCGCGAAATTCCTTCCACAGCTTCTGTTCGACGCGTCGGCGGCCGGTGCCGGTTTTCTGCCAGCGGGCCTGAAGCGCTTTTGCCTGATCGATCGCGCTCTTGAGGTCGGATTCGTGCTCGAGTGCCTGGGCCTCGCGAACCAGCCGGCGCTTTTCGTTCTCGATGGCTTCGAAGGCCGCGTCCAGGCGGCTGGACAGGGCGTCCATGGTTTCTCTCAGCCGTGCGGCCGACTTGCCGCGTGCTTTCGGCGGCAGGTCGTCGAGCCGCCTGATGGCGAGCCGGGCGCCCTTGAGGAATTGCTTGAGCGTGTCGATATCGCTCTCGCTGTCGTCGGCCACGGCTTGAGCACGTTCGAGGTAAGCCTCGAGCTGCTCCAGGTTTTCGGCCTGCACCTCGTGGCGTTTTTCGAGAAACGGCTGGGCCTGTTCGAAGGCGTTCTTGCAGGCGGCCTGGAAGCGGCGCCACTGGCCGGCCGGCGCGGCATGCTGGCGCTTGTCGCCCGGCAATACTTCCAGGTCTTCGAGTTGCTGCCATTCCTTTCGCGCTTCCTTGAGCGCCGTGGAGATGGCGTCGGGGTGCTGACCGGATCCGGCCAGCTGCTCGATTCGCTCGATCAGCTCGTCGCGGTGCTTGTTGTTCGACCAGTGCTCCCAGTTGCGCATCTCGCGCAGGCGGCCTTCGAGCCGCCCCAGGCGTCCGGCGGCCTCGCGCGGTCGCTGCCTGGGCTGGAGGCGATCGAGGCGACTGCGCAGGTTTCGGAGGGTGGCCTGGGACTTGACGATGTTGCCGGCCTCGATCAGGCCGGCAGCGGTATCGAGTTCGGCCTGCCAGTCGGTCGAGTCCTGTTCCGGCCTTGCGGTGGGCGGGGGTGCTTGCTTCTTGCTGGACGCTTCGCGTCGTTTTTGCAGGGCTTTGAGGATGGGCAGCGCCCGCTCGCGAAGCTCAGTGTCGGCCGGGCCGGGTTCGTCGATGGCCTGCCATACGCGGTCGAACTGGCCCAGCAGCTCGGCTGCCCGATCGGCGCTGAGCGCTTCAATGTCCTTACTGGCCTCGAGTCGTTCGACCACCCCGGCCAGCGATTGATCAGCGGTCGGGGTATCGGATTCGGAGGCGTCTTCCTTGGGATGCCTGCCGCCGCGGGTGGGCGCTTCGAGCGATCGGCGGACAATTTCCATCGCGCCGAGAAAGCGCCGCGCGAGATTCTCCGGCGGCGATTCCATGGCCTGCCACAGGCCTTCGAGCTCGTCGCGTTCGCCACGGCGGTCGCCATCGAAATGCCCGCGCGCGAGGCGTTCGGCGCGTTCGACCAGGCGCGAGGCTGATGCCGAGGCCTCGTCGTATTCGCCGCTTTCGGCCTGCAGGCTGTGCAGGCGTTCCTCGACGGCGCGGGCTCGCCGCTTGCTTTTTCGACGCAGCGCCGTGTTGATGCGTGCCAGCGTCGAGGGCTGGTCGATTCGATCGACCAGTGACAGGGCCAGTTCGTCGTCTTTCTCTTCGACGATCCGGTCGCCCAGGAAACCGGGTGCGTCGATTCGTGACAGCGCTTCGGCGCGCAACGCACGGTCGGGCGCGCCGCGGGCGGCCCTGCGAATGAAATCGGCGTCGTCGATGCGGCGGAACCACTCCAGCCGCTCCTTGACGAGCTTTTCGTTCTCACGTTGCATCACGGCCTTGAGCAGATAGGCGTCGGCGGCCTGCATGATGGCCGGGTCGGTCTCTCGCAGGCGGGCATCGAGCCAGAACGGTTCGGTGTTGATGCGCTTGAGGGCGGCCAGCCGGACCTCGGCCGACTCGTCGTGCTCGGCGATGCGCCCGAGCTCGGCCTGCAGCTCCGGGTCGTCGCTTTCGGTCACGGCCCGTGACCGGACGGAAGGATCCTTCTGCTGCCAGGGCTTGCCGAAGAGTCGTGCCTTGATGCTCATTGCAGATACGGTTCGGGTTTGCGAATCAATCCGTATTATAGGGTTGGAAGCAGGGATCTGAACCCCGGGGACGTTAGTACAACTGTTGGACCATCCTGAATCCGGCTACCCAGGTGCCGATGGCCGAGCCCAGGTTGGAAAGGAAGAACACCAGCAACACGCGCGAAACGCGGTTTCGCCACCAGCCCGAGAGCTTGACGACGTCGTCGCGCAGGGTTTCGAAATCGCCCACGCGCGGCTTTCTCAGGCTGGCTTCCACCGCGCCGGTGACCATGCCGGCGCCGATGGTCGGGTTGAGGGAGGTCAGGGGGGCCGCAAGCAGGGCGGTGCCCACCGTGAGCGGATGGCCGCCTGCAATCAGTGCGCCCAGGGCCGACAGCGTGCCGTTGATGACCACCCAGGTCGTCACCAGCG
Organism: Wenzhouxiangella psychrophila; assembly: GCF_042310375.1. Classification (NCBI taxonomy): domain Bacteria; kingdom Pseudomonadati; phylum Pseudomonadota; class Gammaproteobacteria; order Chromatiales; family Wenzhouxiangellaceae; genus Wenzhouxiangella; species Wenzhouxiangella psychrophila. Next base: position 172,946 of record NZ_JBHJMQ010000002.1, read on the forward strand.
CCCAGCCGAGCTCCGGCGAGCGCGAAAAACCGATGATGAAGCCGGTCGCCACCAGGGCCAGCACCAGCCAGGGCAGGGCCTTGAGCAGCTTCGACGCCGGCGGCATGAAGTTGAGCGACTCCACGGTTTCGGCCGGTTCGCTAGTGGCTTCGAGCGCCTCGGCCGTCCCTTCGAGATGCCCTGCCCCGAGCACGGCCAGTACCTTGCGTGGCGCGTGCTGCTCGTTTTCCTGCCGCAGGCGCGCGGCCATGAAGCGGTCGCGTTCGGCGATCAGGGATTCAAACAGCTCGGGTGCGGACTCGGAGAACTCGCTGAAGGTTTCGGTCAGCAGGTCGCCCTGCTTGAGCCGTTCGATGTCTTCCTCGCTTACTTCCTGGCGCGAGAACATCGACATGACCAGCCCGTTGAGCATCAGCCAGCGCTTCCACAAAGACAGTCGCCGGGAGGCGCGGCGCAGGGTGATGCCGATATCGCGGTCGATCAGCTGGAGGGGCACGTCGGCGCGCCGAGCGGCTTCGATGGCCGCCTTCATTTCCGCGCCGGGCTCGATACCGAACTGCTCTGCGATACGGCGCTGGTAGGCCGACAGCGCGAGCGAGGCCATCATCATGCCGGCCTTGCCCTGGCGAACGACCTGGAACAGGTCCATGTCGCGCCAGGCGTCGCGCTCGGTCAGCGTCTGGTAGCGCGGCGCGCACAGCTCGATGGCCACGGCGTCGTAATGGCCGCTGTCGATCAGTCGCTCCACGGCTTCGGCGCTGGTGCGTGAGACGTGTGCGGTGCCGAGCAGGGCGTAGTCCACGCCGTCGCGCTTGACGTGGCGAACGGGCTCGTCACCGAATAATTCTGGTTGTTCGGGGGTCATCAAGAACAGTCGGACGAATGCGATGGGGCAGTTTAGCCGATCGGGTGCACGTTCTGTCGCGGCCACGTCATCTCAGAAGGCGCTCGAGGCTGTCGAGCGTGCGGTCAAGCGAATTGCCGACCGGCGCGTAGTGCGGCTTTTCCCGGGCCAGGCTGTCGGAAAAACTGCGTTCGGCCGCCAGCAGTTCGCGGTTGAGCGTCAGCCCGAAGGGTTCCAGGAAGGGCTCGAGATCGTCGGCGCGCGCCAGCAGTTCCGCACGCGTGATCTGGTAGGCATGGTCGACCAGGTCGTTGCGCGATGAATAGCTGAAGACGTTGGTGTAGAACATCTTCTCGTCGTTGCGGTTGGGCTCGACGAGCATGATGGCCGATTCCGGATAGCTGGTCTCGTACTTGCGCATGCCGATCTGCATGCGCGACTGGATCAGCGACCGGAAGGTCTGTGACATCACGACCGGCAGACCGCCCTTGATCATACGTTCGCGCGCTCGCGCCAGGTTGGTCGCATCGCTGTCGGCGTCATAGGGCACCAGCGGGTTGATGGCGAACAGCAGGTCGGCACCTTCCTTCAGGGCCGCGGAGGCGTGCAGGGTGCGGCGTAGGGCACCGTCGACGTAGTAGCTGCCGCCGATCTCCACCGGTGGATAGAGGCCGGGCAGCGCGGCGGAGGCCTGCACGGCCAGCGAAATGGGGACTTCGTCGTAGCCCGGCTCCCCGAAACGCACCGCCTGGCCGGATTCCAGTTCCACCGCCACCACGCGCAGCTTGGCCGTCAGTTCCCGGAAGTCGTTGGTGCGCCCGGGCTTGTCCAGGACCTTGGCCAGGAAGCGGTGGATGCTCTGATTGTCGAAAATGCCGTTGGGAACCAGGCGGGACAGGCTCTCGATACTCTCCAGGCTGCTCAGCCGCTGGGGATGGCGGATGATCTCGGTGAGCATCTCGTAGATGACGGATGGAACGCTGGTCGCGCGATTGAAGTACTCGCGCAACGCCGGTCGCAGGAACTTCTCGGGATGGAAGGCGAATTCGGCATCCGAGGTGCTCATGAACACGCGCGCCATCTGGCTGATGGTGATGCGGTTGGCCAGGTTGGCCGACAGTACGGCGCCGGAACTGACGCCGACGTAGATGTCGAGATCGTGCATGTGCACGCCGTCGAGGGCCTCGTCGAGCGCCTGCAATGCGCCCAGTTCGTAGATGGCGCCCAGTGGGCCGCCGCCGGCGATGGCCAGCCCGATGGTCGGGTGACGGCTGGTTTCGCGAGGGGTACGTGCAGGAGTCAACTTGAGCATGCAGACATTATAATGCAGGTCATGACAATCCGAACCGGCGACGCCGCCCCCGATTTTTCGCTCTCCGATCAGGACGATGGCCAATTCACGCTCTCTGAGCACCTCGGAAAGCGATTGCTGCTGGTCTTTTATCCGGGCGACGATACGCCGGTTTGCACCCGCCAGCTTTGCGATTACCGCGACGGGATCGAGCAGTTCGCCGACCTGGACGTGCAAGTGGTGGGCATCAGCGGTGACGATGCCGCCTCCCACCGGCGATTCCGCGACAAGCACGATCTGCCGTTTACCTTGTTGAGCGATCCCGGGCTGGAAGTTGCCGCACATTACGGCTGCAAGGGCCTGATGGGTATGAAGCGCGGTGTTTTTCTTGTCGACGAGGACGGTGTCGTGCGCTACGCGCATGTCGAGTCCGTGGCGGTGTTCCGGCGCAGCCGCGAAGAGCTGATCGAGGTCATACGGCACCTGGAATGAGCGACTCGGAAGCGGTCCTGCACCTCGAACGCCAGGTCGAGCGTAGTCTGGCGATTGCCGAGCGGATTCCCGACGAGGGGACCCTGCGCGACTCGCTGGATCGTCTGCAACGCTGGCAGCGCGCGCGGCTCGACCAAACATACGCCGATCTCATCAGGCAGCCGCGCTTTCGCCCGGCCTGCCATTTCTTCCTGGATGAACTCTACGGCGGCGGTGACGTGCATGCCCGCGATCGTCAGCTCAAGCGGGTGCTGCCCGTGATGCGGCGCTTCCTGCCGGGCCATCTCCTGTATGCCATGGGCGAGGCGATGCGGCTGCAGGCCGTCAGCCTTGAGTTCGATTTTTCCCTGGCCGCCATTCTCGTGGATGTGCGCGAAATTCGGCAGCCCGATTATGCTCGCGCCTACCGCCAACATGACCAGTGGGCGGCTCGCCGGGAGCAGATCGAGTTGATCCAGAGCCTGGGCGAATTGCTCGATCGAACGGTCCGTCGGACCATGGTTCGGCGGCTGGTGCGCATCATGCGCCGGCCGGCACAGGCGGGTGGCGCGGGCCTGCTGCAGAGCTTTCTCGAACGCGGTCTCGATGCCTTTGCCAGGATGAACGGTGCCGACGAGTTCCTGGCGACGATTCGCAAGCGTGAGTCCCAGGCGCTCGAAGCGATGGCATCGGGCGATGACTGGCCGTTCGAGCCGTGGATCGGGTCAGGCCCGGGGTCCGTTCAGGAATAGTCGCCGAGTGGGCGTGCCTCGGAGCCGGCGGCGACCGTGAGTTCGGCGATGCCGGCTTGTCGGCAGGCCTGCTCATCCTCGGGCGCATCAAACCGCACCGTTAGTTTGATGCCAAGGCTGTCCAGGCTGTTCCCGAGCTGTTCGAGTGTTGTCACATCCAGTTCGGATGTCGCGACCCGGCAGGCCAGCCTCAAGCGGCGAAAGCGTGCGGCGAGCTCGCCCAATTCATGCAGCAACACGCCGGCGTCTTCGACTTCCAGAGCGTCGATGGGCAGAACGATCAGGGGGTTATCCAGACCGGCCCGGTCGGCGGCCTCCACCGCCACTTCACGAACAATGGCGTGATAGCGGGCTTCTTCACCGATCTGTCGGGCCATTCTCGCCAGCCGGTCGTGACCGGCGTTCAGCGCCGGGTGCGTGCTCCTGGCGCTCACCATCAGCGCGTCGTAGGGGTCGCCTTCGATGCTGGCTTCCACGGCCAGGGGTTCGAGAAGCGAATCGTTGAGCAGCTCGTAGAGCTGCGGGGCCTGGACCGGGAATCCGTCGGGGTCCTCGGTAAAGCCGGCGATGGTCTGCCCGGCCAGCGTCTGCGGCGCGCCCGCTCGCCGGTTGGCAGCCCGGTCGAGCTGGGCAAGGCTGTGCACGCTGAAGGCGTAGTCGGCAATATGCAGGCGATCGCCCGGTCTGAGCACGGCCGGGCCGGAAAGTCGCTCGTCGTTGACAAACGTGCCGTTGGTGCTACCCAGGTCTTCCACGATGACCCGGTCGCCTTCGAGTGCCAGCCGAAGGTGGCGACGGGAAATGCGGTGAAGATTCAGGCGCGGATCGCAATCGCGACTGCGGCCGATCGTGCTGGGAAACCGGGTAACGCGGATCGGCCCGGTTTCGTCCCGCGTGTCGTCGAGTGGCTCGAGCACGATTGATTCAGTCATGGTTACCGTTCCCCGCCGGGTCGTCAGCGATCCGTTATCTCGGTATGGGCAACGCGCTCGGGAGAGGTCCGCCAGTGCACGAGACGCAGGGCCTCGTCGAGGAGTATCTCCGGATCTTCTTCCTTGTGGAGGTCGGGAAACTGAACGGCGAAGCGCACGTCGATCGGCACCTCCATGCTGGAAAACCGCATGTGCGTATTGACCAGCCGCTGGCGCAGACGACGGGTCAGAATACGGGCGCCTTCCCGGCCGGTGCCCATCAGGATGATGCTGAACAGGTCGGCGGCGGTTCGATGGACGCTGTCTTCATCACGCAGTTCCTCGACCAGGATGCGGTCGATGTTTCGCATGACCGCATCGGCCCAGTGACGGCCGAAGCGCTTGTCGAGTTGTCGGTGGCCCTGGAATTGCACATGGAGCAGGGAAAGCTCGAGCTGCTGGCGCTGGTGAAAACTGAGTGTTTGTTGCAGCCGATGGCAATAGGTAGCCGGTTCCTGCGGTTGCTGGAATGGGCCGGCGCCGGAAGTTCGTGGCTCGTGTCCGGACGGCAAGCCGCGCAGTTGCGGGTTGGCGGATTGCGCTTTTGGGCGGTTGTCGGATGTCAGGGCGTGACGAAGATCGTCAGGTGTAAATGGTTTGGCGATGAAATCGCTTGCGCCTTCTTCCAGGGCCTGCTTGCGCGCGCTGCTTTCGTCGTCGCCGGTGACCACCAGCACGGGGAGCTGGCGAATGCGGCGATCGGAGGATCGACGGATGCGCCGAATCAGTTCGTGGCCGTCCATCACCGGCATCATCAGGTCGGTGAACACCAGGTCGATCTGGTCGTCGCCGGCCAGTGTGCGCCAGGCTTCGCGGCCGTCGCGGGCGAGCACGATGTCACAGTGGCCGTACAGGAACCTGCTGCCGGCATAGCGCATCAGCCGGGAGTCGTCGACAAAGAGTACCCGGCGCCGCCTGTTGAGTTGGTCGATTGCCTGCAGCATGTATTTCCGCCTGCCCGCTCTGGCGGGATAAACCCCGTTCCCGCAACGAATTCATTTTGCGTCAGGCCGAACCCGACTGCAAGCGCCGGCGCGGCCCAGAGGCTGCGTGACGGATGACAGGGGTGCTTCTGGCGCGTATATTGCATTAGTATCTTGCAGATGCAGGCAAACTCCAGCCAGGACATGACTTCAAGCCGCCTCAAGGTCACCTCGATAAGAATGCCGCCCCATGCGGCAGGCTTCACGATGATTGAACTGATTGTCGTGCTGATCATCCTGGGCGCCCTGGCGTTCGTGGCAATTCCCCGACTCAACCTGGGCTCACTGAAAGTCATGCCCGTGGCCGAGCAGATCGCTGCGGAAATTCGCTATACGCAGAGTCTGGCGTTGACGCGAGCGGAGCCCTACACCTTCGAGCTTGCCGGAAACACCATCTCGATCAGTTCGATCAGTGGCCCCGGCGCAACGTTGTCAACCGGAGATGTTTCGAAGACGTTTGATGGTGTGACGATCGGTGGATCGAGTATCACGTTCACGTCGCGCTTTGGAGCGCCAGAAGCGCCTGTTGCGAATCCGGCCATAACCGTTGCGGCCGGTTCGGGAAATGCCGTTGATATCGTGGTCGAAGGAGAGACAGGGTATGTCAACATTGTGGAGTAGGCGAATTCACCTCCGGGCGCAGGCTGGCCTGACCTTGTTGGAGATGATCCTGTTCATCGTCGTGCTCGGTGTAGCCGGCGTGGCGCTATTGTCGACCTTATCGGCTCCACTGACCGGCGCCGGTGAGCAGACCCGCGCGTTGACCGCAGCCCAGGTCGTGCAGGCGCGTATGGAACTGGTGCTCGGTCAGAAGCGCAAGGCGGGTTATCCGGAGGATGTCTCCGATTGCAAGGCGGCGCTCGATCCATGTCCGGGGGCCACTCTGAGCGCTTGCGCTCTTCCCGCAGGCTGGAGCGAGCCCGCGGTGTCCTGCGAGGCCTGGAATGCGAACCCGACCGACGAGTATGTAGTAGTGGTTGTCAGTGCCGCCGGCCCCGACGGAACGAGCGCCACCGCGCGCACCTTGATTACCAATCTCGGGGGTGGCTGATGAGCGCGCGCGGCTTCAGTCTGATCGAAATGATCCTGACCATCATTCTCGTGGGCATTCTGGCGATGGTCAGCTTGCCGATGCTAGTTAGTGGGTTCGGCGCTTTCAGTCAGCAACAGGAAACCGCCGCTATTGAACGGGAGGCCATGCTTGCGCTCGAGCGAGTCGCACGCGAAATTCGGATGAGCCGAAACTTTGCTATCAGCGCCGATCAGACATCGATTAGCTTTGACAGGTTTGATGACGGCGGAAATCTGGTCAACGTGACCATTGAACGTCAGGGTGATGAATTGGTCATTGATCGTGACGGGAATGTCGGGCTTCTCGCAGCCATTGATGGCGACCCGCAATTCATATCGGAACCTTACGAGAACGCTTGCTATATCACTGCGGAATTTTCAACGCCGGATATCAGCGAACCCTGGCGTGTAGTGACTTATACGAGGAATGATTCATGTTGACGGCCGCCCCTCGAAAACAGAATGGATTCATGGCCATTATTCTGGTTGTGTTCCTGGTCGCCTTTGTCGCCATTGCGGCCGCCATTGTTTCGATGTCCACCTCCGGTGCGCGCGGCGCCGGTGATCATGCGAATGCCTCACGCGCCCTGTTCATGGCCGAGAGCGGTATCGAGTGGCCGGCGCTTGAATTATTCGACAGCGCTGATCCTGAGAGTGCCTGTAACGACCTTCAAAGCAATGCGGTCCTGCCGGAGTCGGTCAATGGTGAGGGCAGCTTTGATGTAACCGACTCAGAATATGACACTGCGGATGGCGGTTGCCGATTGACCGCTGTCGGCATCGTGAATGAAACCCGGCGAGTGTTGAAGGGGAAGATTCCAGAAAGTGTGCTCGAGGGCGATACCGGCGGTGGTGATGATCTTTTTGAGGATACCGAGTTCAATTGCAATTCGAATAATGTTGAGTGTCAGGATGGTGAGCTGATCTTTAACCGACCGGGCGGAAAAGGACAAGGTCAGCCTCCGACTCAAGCGAATGGCGCTGATTTGATTTCTGATAATTTTGTGGTTGGTGATGAGGTCTATTTTACCGCCAACATAGATTGGGATGCGAGTCCGACAAACAACGTGTTTGGGCTGGAAATGAACATCGACACCGGTGCTAATGTAGATTGCGATGTTCCGCTTCCTGGATTGAATAGCACTTGTAGCGCACCGGCGGAAAATGAGCTGTATGAGAATTTTGACATTGTCCTGGCTTTAGGAGACTACTTCGCAAGCAACAATGTCGGACAAGTAAAGATTCGCCTGGACTGGGCGACAAACCCATCCAATCAGGTTTTTCTTGCTGATGGTTGCATCGGCCGAGCTGGATACTGCTCCGGCAGTGGAGATGATCCCGTTGATGATGGTACTTGGGACGAAAATCCTTAATTGAATATCAGGAGTGTTCGGTATTGTGCAAAGATTGCCAATGGACTGATCGACCCAGCCATTCTGCACAGGTCGCCGACGTGTCGACGACGGCATCTGAATAAGGGGCTTAACCGACTTTGAGTCCGAATTTGACGCCTCGTTAGAGTTGCCTATTGGTGCAAGGTGCACTCGAGACCGCTTTCTTGCGTAATATGCCTGGCCTGGCCCTTGAGTACGAGCCACCTGTTGATCCTGCGCGTTGGATTGAGCGGCGCTTCCACCCAGAGTTCTTGAAGCCTTCTGCAAGCTTTTTGAGCCAGGCCATCTTCCAGCTGCAGTCGTGTCCATAATTCGATCGTAAATGGGTCGAATCGCTGTTTCTGGGCGTTCAATAACTGCTGCTTTCTCTCTGCGCGATCTCCATCGTGAGAGGCGAGGCGCTCGCGAGCACGGTGTATCCAGTAGTGCGTTTCAGCGTGGCCTGAAAAGTCTGAGTTGGCGGCCAGGGCATCAATCATTTTCGAGGTATCGTGGAGATTGATGGCCTTGCACTCCGTGGAAACGCGAGTGCGGGCAAGCACATAGACAGCGTGACCGAGATTTCGGTCAAAATCGGCAGTGTTTAAAGAAGAGCTGAGTTCTTCGGAAATGTGCGATTCTGCGTCCGGACGGTAGGCGCATGTCAGGTAAAGCTGAGTGGTCTTCAGTCGTTCTGGAGCAACATCGTTCTCAATGGCCTTCTCGAGCAGACGCAGGGTCGGTTCAACTGCATTGATGGCGAGCAACTGCCCACCGAAATGCCCGATGGCTCTCGAGCTTTGCGGGTTGGCCAGATAGTGTTTTTGCGCCTCCCGTAGGGGTTCGCTCCACAGGTTGCTGACGACCCAGAGTGAGGTGGCCAGAAGAATGATGTAGGCGGTCGCCGCCATGGTGGTCAAAGCCGGACGTTTTTCGAATGCCTTTAGGACTATCCAGGCAAGAGACAGGCAAGGCCCTATGAGCGGCAGGTAGTTCCGATGCTCGAAATACAAATCCAGGGGTGCAACGCTTGACTCGACGGAATGACCTACGACAAACCAAAGCACGCCAAGGCTGAGGGCCGGGATCTTTTTCCTGAAGGTCCAGGCTAGTCCAATGAACAGAATCCAGGCGGCGGCGGCTAAAATCGTCAGGGGTTCGAATATAGAGCGGGTGGGCTCATAAGTGTCCTGAAATGGACCGAGATCAAGCGTGTCAATAGGGATAAAGGAATGAAAAAGGTATTCCCACAGGATGCGGGTTTGTGTGATCAGTCGCTCCCAGCCACCGAATCCGCGCATGGCGATTAGTTCCTGGCTGTAAGGAAGAATCGAGAGCAGATTGACAGCTACCGCGACGGTGGGGAGCCAAAGAAAGACGGCGCACCATCGTCGCCACACTTTTCGGCTAATGGATAGCGGTCTCGCAAGCAGGGTTGATTCGATCAAGAGGATCAGAGTGGGTAGCAGCGCACCGTTTTCCTTGGAAAGGGTCGCCAACACTGTAAAGAGTCCAATGCTGACTGCCATGGCGGCGAGCGCGAGGCGCGGTCGTTTCTCGATCTGTGATCTTAGTAGCAGGTGACTGATCAGCCCAAATAGCACGAACAGCGCCGAAAGACTGTTCATGCGCTGGATAACCAGCAGCGAAGTTGAAGCGAGAATGGGTAACAGCATCCAGATGCCGCTGGTCAGAACAGCGCCGGATGCCGCCATCCGCTTGGGAAAAGCGTAGGAGTGGAGGGCGCGAAAGGCGAGCCAGGCAACGAGCAGGCCGTTGAGCAGGTGGATCAGGATATTGGTGCGTAGAAAAGTACTCGGTGAGTCCGGCCAGGAGTGTCTTTCCGGCAGAAATGTGGCAAGTGATAGTGGTCTACCCAGTGGGCCGGCAGTGCCCCCAGTAACGAATCTAATAGCTGATTCTAAATCGCGGACCTTCTCAAGCCCCGATAGGTTGGGTGTGTCGTCATAGTGAAGCGCCGCATCAAGGCCGGGTTGTAAGCAATACCAGACGACGAGGAGAACAAGCAGGAGCAGAAGACTGGACGCCGCCTGGTGCTTGAAAGCAAAAAGGGTGTTGTATCCAGGGGGGCGGAGTCGCGGCATAGACTTGTGAATTCAAAACAAAAAAGGAAGCCCTCGCTCAATTATGAGCGAGGGCTTCCTTAAGCCCAGCTATCCAAAAGAGTTACTAGCAACCTGAAACGAGAGAGTCATCCAGAGTGATAGTAGTCGATTCGCCGCTGGAGGTAATTGTCACTTCAAATTCGCAGTCTGTACCAGTTCCAGCGGCAGCGCTCCATCCTTCTTGAATCACATTGTCCCGGATTTCTTGATTAGTTCCGGCTGTGCCGGGTGTTCCGTCGGCGATCAGGATGGCCGCTGTGCTGGCAAGGGCTCCGCGGATGCCATCGAAGGTGGCCTCTTCAGCTTGAGTGGTTAGGTCCACGTAACGTGGAATAGCCACGGCGGCAAGAATGCCGAGGATGACGATGACAATGACCAGTTCGATCAGGGTGAAACCGCCCTGGCTTTTTCTGATGTTCATGTTTTGCATTGGTTTGGACTCCATGTCAGGTCTGTTTGGCTCGGGCCGCGGCCCGGGTGCCGTTTGCTGGTGGCGGCAGTGCTGGCCGGGCCGCAGCCGGGCCTTGGCCGCCGAGGTTTTATGCAACCCGGGTGAGTATATGCATTTGGCGTGCCAGATGCACGGGATCCGGTGAAATGCCCCGGTTTGAGGGGGTTCAGCCGTCAATGGTGGCGTTGACATTCTGAACCGGACTTTTCGGTGACGCAGATTGTCAGATTTTGTCGCGGTTTTCGGTCAGTATGCGACCGTACACACGAGCAGGAGGCCGCTGGTCAGGGCGACGACAACGGCGACCAGGAGCAGCAGCAGGGCCTTGATTCTGGGCGGTATGCTGCGCCCTGATTCGAAGTCGCCGATACGGTGCCAGCGGTTGCTCAGCGTTTCCAGTGGCTTGAGCAGGCTGGGGCGTGTGACGATGACAATGCCGGCCGCCAGGTTGAGGGCTTGTCCACCCAGCAGTACACAGGCGGATACGCCCCAGGCATTGCTTGCAGCCAAGGCATTCAGCAGGTCAAGCTTGAGCAGTTGCCAGATGCTGACCAGCGCGGCCAGTACCACGAGTAGCCCGAACGGGCGGTGGTGTCGATAGATCCAGCGTTCGACGCGCCATTGCCTGTCGAGTTCGTGAAAGGCCTGCTGAAGCCCCGCGCGTTCGGTCTCCCCGGCTTTGCCAGCGGTGATCAGCAGGGCGAGCGAGCCGGCGAGCAGGGCGAGTGCGAGCACCAGGACAACGACCAGGGTGGTCAGCACGAGAATCTCGGATGTCATCAGGCGCTCCCGACCCGGTTTCTGCCGTCGTGCTTGGCCCGGTAGAGTGCTTCGTCGGCCCGCGCGATCGTGTGGTTGATCGATTCTCCCGGCTGGTGCTCGGCCACCCCGATCGAGGTCGTGCACTCGACCGACCCGGTCGTGGTTTCAAATACCTCATCGGCAATTGCCCGGCGCAAACGTTCGGCTGCCAGCCGGGCGCCGGCCAGGTCGGTATCCGGCAGGACGGCCAGAAACTCCTCGCCGCCGAAGCGGCCAAAATCGGCGACGGTTTCGTCGACCCGCACGACGGCGTCGGCGCCGCGAAGCACTCCGGATGCACGATTGGCCAGTTCAGTCAGTACTTCGTCACCGGCCTGGTGGCCATATTGGTCGTTGACGCGTTTGAAGTGATCCAGATCCAGTACGGCGACACTGAAGACTGCCCCGGAGTCGCGGGCAACTTTGGCGGCCGCCTCGAGCCGGGCGATCAGCCGCCGGCGGTTGGGCAGGCCGGTGAGTTCGTCGTGCTCGGCCAGGTGCTGTAGCCGGGCAGAAACTTCCCGCAGTTCCCGGTTGCGCCGGCTGAGTGTGCGCCGCATGCGGGCGATATAGGCGCCGAACCAGGCCAGCCAGACCATCATCATGGCAAAGCCAAGCAACTCGAGCACGATTACCTGGGTGGAAGCTTCGATTCGCTCGGTGAAAAGGTCGCGAATGGTGATGGCGGTATAGCCGGCAACGGCGATCAGGGCCACCAGCATGAACTCGCGCTGGCGCAGCTGAAAGGCACCGAAGAAGGTGGAAATGATGAACAGCAACAGCAGGATGGTGCGGGCTTCCCCGGCTCGGCTGATGACCCACAGGCCAACGAGCACGGAAAGCAGGATGTGGGCCAGGGTCATGCTCGGGTCGCGAAAACGATTCGACCAGCCACTGCGCAGCGCCACGTGGAAAAAGAGCAGGCCGGCCAGCACGATAAGCACCAGCGAGGCCAGTTCCAGCGCGCCCATCTCCAGAAGCCCCATCGCCCATGCGGCAGCTGTCAGAACCGCGGATAACGCCCAGGCAAGCGTGGCCATGCGCAAGCGGTTCATGCGCACCTGGTATTTTGCGGCCTGGCCCGCATCGCTGGTTTGATGTTGGTCGCTCATTGAGAGTTGCTGGTGGTTGCGGCCTCCGAAACGTTCATATTCTGCCATGTTCGATCGTGCAGGGACCGAAGGCCGATGCTGTGGGCCGAATCGATATCAGGATCATAGGCGCCGTTTTCGTTCTTGTCGTTGAAGCCGAGCGTTACGCGCCAGGCCAGGTGAACGGCTTCATCGTCCGGGTCCTGAAGATACTGTGGATAACGTACCCGGTAGCCGAGCTGGTTACTGTCGCGCTCGAAATACCAGCTACCCAGGGGCACCGTTTCGGAGTCGGCAGACTCGATTTCACCGATGTAATTGCCCGGCACTTCGTCAAGCAGGGCCATGGGGTTTTCGCCGGCCAGCCCGGGCAAGGCGGAGATGCCTTCGTCGACGACCCGTTCGGCCGTGGCCATTCCCAGCGCCGAGCGCAGGGTGCCGATGGTGCTGGCCACATGTGCCGCTTCGGCCTGGCCGCGAAGCGGCATCAGGCGGTCGAAGGCGACCAGGAAGAGCAGGATCACCAGGATGATGACGATAACGAGCTCCAGCAGGGAAAAGCCCCGCTGTGTCCCCCTCGGGCAGCGGCTGCTCGTTGTCTCAGCCCAGCGCGGCACTTCCCACATCCCACATGGGTAGAAAGACGCCCAGCGCCAGGATCAGGACCAGGATGGCGAGGAAAATCAGCAGGATGGGCTCGATCGAGGCGCTGAGATTATCGAGGTCGTAGTCGACCTCGCGTTCGTAGTATTCGGCCGTCTCGGTGAGCATGGAGTCGACGTCGCCCGTTTCCTCGCCGATGCCGAGCATCTGCAGCACCAGCGGCGAGAACAGGCCGGTAGCGGCGGCGGTCCGTGACAGCGGCTCTCCGCGCTCGATGCCGGTGCGCATGTCGTTGACCGCCTGGCCGATGTAGTCGTTTTCGATGGCACGGGCGGTCAGGGTCAGACCCTGGATGAGGGGGACGCCCGAGCGGTAGGTCATGGCGAAGGTCCGCGCGAAGCGTGCCATGATGCCCTGGAACAGGATATGGCCGACAACCGGGAAGCGAAGCTTGAGGCGGTCCCAGCGATAGCGGCCGGTGTCGGTACGGATCCAGCCGCGAAAGGCGAGCAGCGCGATGCCGATGACCAGCAGGATGACCCACCACCATTCAGCCGTGAAATTCGACGTCCCGATGATGATTCTTGTCGGCAGCGGCAGCTCGGCATCGTTGCGCGAAAAGAAGTCGGCGAAGACCGGGATCACCCAGACCATCAGGATGGCCACAGCGATGAACATGGCCGTGATTACCATGGCCGGATAGCGCAGGGCCTGCTTGAGGCGCGCCCTGAAGTCGCGTTCGAGTTCCAGGTAGTCGGTCAGTTGCGAAAAGGCCTGCTCGAGGTTGCCGGAGTTCTCGCCCACACGCACGATGCTGACGAACATGGGCGGGAAAACCTTCGGGTTCTGGCTCAGCCCGCTGGCGAGATCGCGCCCTGATTCCAGCGTTTCCACGACGTCCTCGATGGCATGTCGGAGCTGCTGGTTGCGGGTCGACTCGGCGACATTGCGCAGGCCGTGGATGATGGGAACGCCGGCCTTGGTCAGGGTGAACATCTGGCGGGTAAACAGGATCAGGTCATTGGTGCCGGGCATGTCCATGCCCAGGCGCTGACGCAGACTCCGGCCTTCGTCCCCGGCGTCGGGTGCTGACTCGATCTCGATCGGCGTGATGTCGAGCCGCATGAGCTGCTGGGCCACCGCATCGGTGGACTCGGCCTCCACGCGGCCGTCGACGAGCTGGCCGCGCGCATTGCGTCCCCGGTACTGATACGCGCTCATCAGGGCGCCTCGTCGGTCATGGTGATCGACTCCATCTGGCTGTCGAGCAATTCATCCAGCCCGCCGGCGAGGCGAACGACTTCTTCGAGCGAGGTGATGCCTTCGCGGGCGTAGTCGATCGCACAATCGATGAGGGGGCGGTAGCCCTTGCGGCTGCAGGCCAGCCGGGAGAATTCCGCGGTATCCATCTTTCGCAGGGCGTCGGTGAGTTCTTCGTCCATTTCCAGCAGTTCATAAACGCCGATACGCCCACGGTATCCGGTATTCGAGCAGTAGGCGCAGCCATTTCCGGCACGGAAGCGCATGCCTTCGGCTTTCTCCTTGCCAAGGTGGGAACGCACCCAGGCCAGTTGCCCGCTGTCGGGTTCGGTGTCCTCGCCGCAGGAGTCACACACGCGTCGAACCAGGCGCTGGGCCAGCACGCCGTCGAGTGCGGCAGCGACCATGAAACCCTGGGCGCCCATGTCGACCAGGCGCATGACGGTTGCCGGGGCCGAGTTGGTGTGAAGCGTCGACAGGACGAGGTGGCCGGTCATCGCCGCGCGCAGCCCGATTTCGGCTGTTTCCCGATCACGCATTTCGCCCACCATGATGATGTCGGGATCCTGTCGCAGGGCGGTGCGCAGCACGCGCGCGAAGTCCAGCTCGATCTTGGGGTTGACCTGCACCTGGTTGATCCGCGGCAGGCGGTATTCGACCGGATCCTCGACCGTGATGATCTTGCGCTTGGACTGGTTGATCTGGTTGAGCGCGGCATACAGCGTCGTGGTCTTGCCCGAGCCCGTGGGGCCGGTAACCAGAACCATTCCGGACGGCCGGTTGATGAGGCGACGGATGCGCGATTCCATTTCGGGCGGAATGCCGAGCCTGTCGAGTTCGAGCAGGCCGGCCGACTGGTCGAGCAGGCGCATGACCATCGACTCGCCGTACTGGATCGGCATAGTCGACAGGCGCACGTCGATGTTGTGGTCCTTGACCCGCAGCGAGAAGCGGCCGTCCTGCGGCAGGCGCTTTTCGCTGATATTGAGCGAGGCCATGAGCTTCAGGCGCGTGACCAGGGCAGAGGCGACGCGGCGTCCCTCGATGATCTGTTCCTGCAGTTCGCCGTCGACGCGCTGTCGAATGCGCAGCACCGACTCGTCCGGCTCGATATGGATATCGGAGGCGCCGATCTGGACGGCGTCTTCGAACATCGAGCGCAGCAGTTTGATGACCGGTGCATCGACCTGGCCCTCGTCGTCCTCAAGCTGGGAGATGTCGTAGTCACTGCCCGACAGTTCCTCGCCCAGCTCCTCGGCCAGCGAGGAGATTTCCTCGGTTCGGCGGTAGACGATATCGATGGTTCGCAGCAGATCCGATTCGCGGACCAGTACCAGGTCGACCGGTTTTTTGAGGATGCTCCTCAGCGCGTCGTAGCCGAAGATGTCAGTCGGGTCGGCCATGCCGACGGTCAGCTTGTCTTTATCCTCGGAGAGCACGATGGCCCGGTAGCGGCGGGCGTGCGTTTCCGGCAGCAGCCGCACCGTCTGGGGCTTGAAGTTGTAGTGCTTGAGGTCGATGACCGGAATATCGAGCTGGCGGCCGAGGAAATCGAGCAGGTCGTCTTCGGTGACGTGGCCAAGCTGCACCAGCACGCGGCCCAGTTTATGGCCGGATCGTTTTTGCTCGCCCAGAGCCTCCTGGAGCTGGCGTTCGGAGATGACCTTGTGCTGCACGAGCAGGTCGCCGAGGCGGATTTTCTGTCGCGGCTTGCGCAGGTTGCTCATTCCATCTCTCCGGTAATCGGCTCAAGGGCGTTGAGTCGCTGGCGCGCGAAGCGCGCCGCACGGGCATCATCGCCGCCCAGGGCTTGATTGTAGGCCTCGACCGCTTCTTGCTGACGTTGCAGTGATTCGAGCGAGGCGCCGAGGCCGATCCATGCAGCACCCCGTCGCGGTAGGATCCCGGTCAGTTCGCGGTAGAGCGCGGCCGCTACCTCGTGATCGCCGAACTGCCGATGGGCTGCGGCCAGGAGCAGATGATAGTCCGGTGCTTCAGACAAGGCCGGTGCGTGTGCTGCCAGCACGCTGCGCGCCCGCGCCAGTTCGCCGCGTTCCATCAGCAGGCGACCCAGAAGTGTGGCCAGCGGGGCGGAATCGCGCGCTTGGTCGAGGCCCGTTTCGAGTACCCGAATCGCGCTATCGTGCCGGCGCTGCCGGATCAGCGTGTTCGCCAGCAGTTCGTGGGCTTCGGTGAGGCCGGGTTGCTCGCCGATCAGTTCCCGCAGGCGTGACTCGGCTCGCTGGTGCTGCCCGCGGGCCAGGAAACGCTTGGCCGCGACCAGGGGATCGGAGGCGTCGGGGCTCTGGTTCGAGCGGCGGATCGAGATCGTGGGCTCTTCGTCTTTCGCCTGACTCTGACTCGTTGCCGGAGCCGGGTCCGGCCCGGGCGAAGGCTCCGATGTGCTGCGCTCTTCGGGTGCTGTTGCGCTTGCGGGTGCCGGTTGCTCCGTCCGGGTTTCGCCATTGCTTGCCGCAGATTGTTGCGGCGGTTGCTTTTCAACCGGCTCCACGGTTGTTTCCGGAGCCGGTTGCTGCGTTTGCGCCGGCGGTGACGTCGAAGCGTCCTGCTCAACCCGGGTCGCTGAATCCGGTTGTTCGCTCACGGCGCTCGGGTCAGGATCTGTAGCCGCTTGTGGTTCTTTAACCGGATCGGCTTGTGCCGTGAGTGGTGCGGTTTCCTGCGGGCGGACGGCCGGACCTCCTTGGTTCAGGCTCAGGTGCAGGACGATGCCGACGGCCAGTGCAGCAAACAGCCAGAGTGGCCAACGCCAGCTACGCAGCGTCGAGCCGGATCGGCGGTTCTGGACGGGGCGGGGCGTCTGCCTCGCCTCGGGGGCGTCACGGCGCTCCAGGTCCTTGAGAACGTCGTTGATCAGGCTCATCCACCACCTCGCAACATCTCCAGCACCAGGAAAGTGCCGACAGCGGCCAGGCTAAATGCCGCGACCCTCGCGGCCGGTTGCAGCCTGGGCCACCAAAGCTGGCCGGCCGTGTCTTCGGTGTCGCCGATGGCCCTTCGCACATCATAAGCGCCGACCCGTCCATGGCCGCGGCCCCAGGCCGATAAAAGGGCTTTGTCGGCCAGGATATTGACGAGCCGGGGAACGCCACCGCTGGCGCGTGCGATGCGCGAAAGGGCGCGGCTGGAAAATAATTGACCGTCGCCGCCCGCGCGCTCGAGTCGATGGGCGATGTAACCGATCACGCCGCCACGATCGAGCGGTTCCAGGTGGCAGGAGTAGGTGATGCGTTGCCGCAATTGCCTGAACTGCGGCATGGCCAGGCGACGATCCAGTTCGGGCTGACCGAACAGCACCACCTGCAGCAGTTTGCGCTGCTCGGTTTCGAGGTTGGTGAGCAGTCGGACGGTTTCCAGGGTGCTCGCCGGAAGCGCCTGTGCTTCGTCGATCAGCAGCACGGGCCGCAGGCCGCGCGAGGCCATGGCCGCCAGCTCGGTTTGCAGGCGCTCATGAATGATCTGCTGGGTCGGGCGCTTGGGCAGTTCGATGCCGAGGTCGCGGGCAAGGGCCGAACGCAGCGTGCCCGGCGAGAGGTGCGGGTCGGGCAGCCAGGCCGTGACGAAAGGCTCGTCGAGTTCATCGAGCAAGGTGCGGCAGAGCAAAGTCTTGCCCAGCCCGATCTCACCGACCACCTTGATGAAACCCTCACCCTGCTCGAGTGCCACGCGCAGGGTCGTCAGCGCTTCGGCCTGCGACGGTTCGGGGTAGCGGAATGCCAGGTGCGGCGTCAGCCGGAACGGTCGCTGATTGAGTCCGAAGTGCTCGCAGTACATATTCAGAGGATCCCGTGAACGATCAGCGCGGCCACCGATCGCTGCCCATCTCTCCGATCCGGTCAAGGGCGCCCTCGGCCTCCCGCGACCAGGTGCGCGGCGAGTCGATCACAACCGGTCGCAGCAGGATGACCAGTTCGGTCTTGACGGTTTCTTCCCGGCGACTTCCGAAGGCCTGGCCCAGTAACGGAATTCGGCTCAAGCCCGGTGTGCCGAAACGTCTCTGCTCGGACGATTCGCGCATGAGACCGCCGATCACCACGACCTGGCCGTTGCGGGCGCGGATGATGCTGTCGGACTGGCGCACGCTGGAGAATGCTAGCGGCAGGGATTCCTCTTCACCGCCGACGGTGAATGTCTTGGTCTGGTCCTTAACTTCGCTGACGGTGGGGTGGACGTGCAGGATGATGTTGCCCTCGCGGCTGATTTGCGGGGTGACGTCGAGCGCAATACCCGAGAAAAACGGTGTGAGTTCGACCGAGCTGGCCGCCGTGGTGCTCGCCGCGCCGGTCGAGGTTCGTCCGGTGACTCCGGTCACGAAGAACTCGTCGGTGCCGACCTTGATGACGGCTTTCTGGTTGTTGATCGTCGATACGCGCGGGCTCGATAGCACGCGTGTCACACCCTGGGTTTCGAGTAGCTCGATGAAGGCATTGAAGCTGCCCGTGTCAGCGGTGAGAACAGTGCTGCCGCCGAAGGCGCCCGTCTCGAAGCCCTGGACGACTTCACCCGGGGTGACCGTATAGGGCCGCTCTCTGATGGCTGAAGCGCTGTCGCTGAATGCGTTGGGACCGGAAACCTGGCCGAATCCAAGCAATCGCCCATCCACGTTTTCCAGGGCCTGCCAGTTGATGCCGGATTGATAGGCGTCGCGCAGCTCGACTTCAACCACCTTCGCTTCGAGGATGACCTGCCGCTGGACGCTGCCCTCGATGGCTTCAAGGAGCTCGGCAATGGCGCGATGTTCCTGCGGCATGGCGCGAACCGAAATGACACCCGATAGCGGGTTGATCATGATGCGGCGATCCTCGCTGTCTTCCAGCATGCCCTCGATGGCCACCTGCAGGCCGCCCCAGAAGTTCGCTTCCGAATCGGTGTTGATGGTCGTGCCCGCACTGCGGTCGCTTTGTCCGTTCTGGACGGTTTCGGTAACCAACCGGCCTTCATCATCCCAGGTGGTTCGATAGGCGGGCCCGGCATCCCCCTGGCTGTTCCGGTTTCTGTTCCTGTCGCCGCTTTCAAGGGCATCGGGGTTTTCGGTGGCCTGGCCCGAGCTGACCCTTGTCCTGGAGGAGCCGCGGCGATTGACGTCCAGGTAGTTGACCTCGTACACGCGGTTTCGCAGTTCGGGCGACCGAACGATGTAACCGGTTTCATTGCGCCGGTATTCGAGACCGTAGATTTCCTGCACGATCTGCATGACCTCTTCAACGGTTACGTCGCGCAACTCGAGCGAGATCGTCTGGTCGACGTCGGGATGGACCACCATGTTCATATCGGTGTCGGCCACCAGGCTCATCAGGAACTGGCGCGCCGGCGCATTATTGACCGTGACGTCGAAGCGCTCTTCCGGCGGGGGCTCGAAGGCCGGCTCCGTATCCGGAATCAGCAGGTCCCGAGTGTCTTCGACGTCCGGCGCTTCGCGGGTAGCCGCCGCTTCGAGTTCACTTTTGATGTTCCGGTCGATTTCCGCGGCCCGATCGCCGGTTGTGGCGCAGGCGGTCAAGCCCGTGGTCAATATCGCGAGGGCGATCAGGCGTAAAGATTGGTGTTCCATGGGCAGCATCAGTTTCCGGATCCGTCGTTGTTGTTGGTCAGGTGCGTCTCGATCGTCAGTTCGATTCTCTCGCCGTTGCGTTCGAGCACGACGCGGCCGGGTTCAATAAGCATGACCTCGGCATTGTCCACGGTCTCGCCCAGTCGCAGGCGCTGACCGTCGATGACGGCAATGCGACGCTTTGGGGCCAGCAGGATGGACTGAAGTTGAAATGGCGCGCTTTGTCCGGGGCCGGGGCCGTCGCCGAACCAGGCATCGATCTCGCCCTGCGTTGGTGGACGGGTGGGGTCGCGAAGCTCGCCCTGGCCGAGCGCCAGGGCCGGCGACATCATCAAAAGAGCAATCCAGGTCATTCGCATTTTCATACTCCCAGCCAGCGGTCGTCGAGCGTGACGCTGTAGAGAATCAATTCGATCCGGTTGGTGGGCCATTGATCGACGGTCAGCTCCAGCGACTCCCAGAATACGCCACGTGGCAATCCGGATGTCTGGTCGAGATAATTGCGGATGCCGTCGAAGTCACTTTCGATAACGACGCGGACCCGGTGCACGAACAGGCCGGGCACGGGGTTGCCGGAGGCGCTTTCGAGCCGTCCCGGCGGGATATTCTCCAGTTCGACGATGTCCACGCCCGCCCGCCGGGCCAGCAGTCCGGCCAGGACCGAGACCGATTCTTCAGGTGAGGCGATGCCACCATGCCGCTCAGCCAGGCGGGTCTCGAGTTCGTCGATTTCGGACTGCAGGGCATCGCGCTCGGTGATCAGCTGGCGATTCGGGTCGTGGCTCCGCTCGGCGGCGAGTTGCTGCAGGTTGCGGGTCAGATCGCTTACGCGTTCACGAACATTCTGCAGTTCCGTGCGTACCGCTTCCTGTCGCTGGCCCAGGGGCTGCATGGTGGAGAAATCCCAGATCAGAAAAATCACCGCGCACGCAGCCAGCAATAGCAGGGCTCGCTCGCGCAGGCTCAGGGCGTTGACGCGTTCGGCAATCTTTCTCAGGCGCGCACGCAGGGTCATGGCGTTTCCTCCGCCGCGGTCGAGATCGTGAACTGGACGCCTGGCTGCCCGTCCGACCGCTCTCTCAGCCGAATTTGCCGAAAGCCCAGGCCGGAAAATTGCTCCACGGCAGACAATTGGGTCAGCCAGGCCGGTACAAGCCTGGCTTCGAGGGCATTGCCGTCTACAGTGAGCGTTTGTCCCTGGTCGGCCATCAGCAGGCCGGTGAGCCAGAGACCGTCGGGAATTTCGGCGGATAGTGCATCGAGCCGCGCGAGCAGGTCGACTTCGGCTGCCGGCATACGGCGCTGGAGGGCAGTCAGGCTCTCCCGCAGGCCATCACGCCGGGCTTGCAGACGTTCGATCTGAGCCTGTAGCGCACCGTCGGGTTCTGTCGGCGGCATGCTCGACTGCAGTTCGGCGACTTGCCCGATCGCGCGCTGCTCGGCCTGTTGTTGCCGCTCGAGTTCGGCCTCGAGCCCGTTCACGCGCTGGCCGATCAATACCGACCAGAGCACCAGAAGAATGACCAGGCCCAGTGAAAGCCAGGCGATGGTCTGGGCCGAGAAGACAATCCGTTCCTTGCGGAATATCGGCTGGTAGAGGTTGATCTGCTGGCTCACAGACTCACCTCCTCTTGACGCAAAGCGCCGCCGAGCGCGATCAGGAACTCGGCCAGATGTTGGTTCGGCAACTCGACCTCGCTGGTAATCACGTTTTCCGGCTGATAGCCGTCGACCTGCAGGTTGAGGCCGTCGGCGAGCGACTCGACCAGCGCTTCGTGCGAGGCAAAGCCCGGCAGAATACTCAAGGCCGCAACCGGCGGCTGGCCGTAGTGGCTGTCGTAATAGTCGAGCGAGCGCTGGACTTCGAGGGCGATCTGATCGAATGATGCTTCGGGTTCTTCGAACAGCTGCGACGTGCCGGTTTCGAGCCGGCGGCTTAGATAGAGGCTGCCCTGGCGGGTAATGGTGAGGATGCCGTGGTTTTCGTCGAGGTAGAGCATGGCCACGCCGCGAACATCCTCATCGAGCCGTGCAGCCAGGTTGCGAAGCGCCATTTCGGTAATGTCGATGACTTTCAGATTGAGGTCCGAAGCCTCGACGAGATCGATGTGCTCGCGCAGTTCCCGGGAACGGGCTGCAACTGCGTACATCATGGCCTGGCCCTGGGGACGATTTCCCTGGCCGGGGATTTCGAACACGTCGATGACGGCGTCGTCGATGTGAAAGTCGATCAGGTTGCGCACTTTCCAGCGCACGGCGGCGCGCAACTCCGAGGGCTCGACGCGGGGGGCTTCGACCAGAAGCAGCTCGTACTGTCCCTCGGCCAGCACCAGGTTCACGGGCGCATGACGGCCGGGTGAGACGTTACGCAGCGTTTTGTCCAGGTCGTGGTTGCCGGTCAACTCCTCGCAGTTCGCGGACAGCAGGCGTGGCTTGCGTCCGCGCTGGTGGTCGACCGAAGCGGCAGTCAGCAGACGCGGCGTCAGGTGCAACCCTGTCACCGCATGGCTCCGGGCGCGCTTCCGAAACGGATTCAAGTCTATTTCCCCTTTAGTGCTGGCTTCGGATTCCGCAGCGAGGCGTGTCCGGATGCGGGCACATGAATAGTTGTTGCCATCGCTGTAACCCGAGCCAAAGCAGTAGTGATAAAAGCTTGGCAAGCAATTGATCAGGTTGTGAAATGTATCGCAAGGGCATGGGCGGGTCAATTGATATTCCCGACATGCGTCTTGCTGCCGACGGTAATCGAACTACTCTTTTTTCTACAAGAGATGTGCCCCCGGAGGGAAGTCAGCGCTTTGCCTCTCATTTAGCTTGTCTAAATGTGACGTGCAGCACTTAAAATGAGAGCTCATCGGCGCTCGAAGGCCCCAATCGATGACGCTCGACAGAACCCCTGGTCATTGAACGGCGGTGGGCGTCTGCAACTCCGGGGGCAACTTGTTAGTATCGCTGGCGTTCCGCCGGCTCCGGCGTCCGATTGCATTACGACCGCGCTATTCGTTTCGCCTCCAATGGGGTGAGTGCCGAGGCTTCGGCGGAATGCTGCTCCCGTGGCTGGCGGTGGATCTCACAGCGAGCAATCAGGAGAAAGCCAGAACTATGCCGCATCAGGCACATTCAACCGAAAAGCAGGATTTCGGCCGCGACCCGGTAGAGGTACGCGACACCAATCACTACCAGAAAGAATACGTGCACCGCTTCGTCGACAAATGGGACGAACTTATCGACTGGGATGCGCGCTACAAAAGCGAGGGTGACTTCTTCGTTCGCCTGCTCAAGGAACGTGGCGCCAAGCGCATTCTCGACGTCGCCGCGGGCACTGGGTTTCACTCGGTTCGCTTGATCGAGGAGGGTTTCGAGGTCTGCAGTGTCGACGGGTCGGCCGAGATGCTGGCCAAGGCATTCGAGAATGGTCGCAGGCGTGATCATATCCTGCGCGCGATCCAGGCCGACTGGCGCTGGCTCAACCAGGACGTGCATGCGACCTACGACGCGGTGATCTGCCTCGGCAATTCGTTCACCCACCTGTTTTCCGAACATGACCGCCGTAAGGCGCTGGCCGAGTTCTACGCCACGCTCAAGCACGACGGCTGCCTGATACTGGACCAGAGAAATTACGATGCCATGCTCGATCACGGCTTTTCATCGACGCACAAGTACTACTACTGTGGCCGCCAGGTCAGTGCCGAGCCCGAGTCGATCGACAACGGGCTGGCGCGCTTCCGATACACCTTTCCGGACGAGTCCGTCTTTCATCTGAACATGTTTCCGCTGCGTCGCGATTACACGCGCAGGCTGATGCGGGAAGTGGGGTTCCAGCAGGTCACGACCTATTCCGATTTCGAGGAAGACTCCGGCGCAACCGGCGAAGATCCGGACTTCTTCGTTCATGTCGCCGAAAAGCGCTATCGCAGCCCGGAAGAAGCGGACAAGGAAACAGACAAGGAGGAATGAATGAATAGCCAGGCTTACTCCCGGGTCGTGCAGACGGCCCGTGATTACTACAACAGCGAGGATGCCGACAATTTCTACTTCCACGTCTGGGGCGGCGAGGACATCCATGTCGGCATCTATCGCTCCGATGACGAGCCGATCGCCGACGCCAGTCGCCGAACCGTCCAGCGTATGGCCGAGGTTCTTGGATCGCTCGATTCGAGCCACCGCGTCCTTGATCTCGGGGCCGGCTACGGCGGTTCCATGCGTTACCTTGCCAGGCGGTTCGGTTGCCAATGTGTGGCGCTGAATCTCAGCGAGGTCGAGAATGTCCGCGATCGCGAGAAGAACCGGGAGCAGGGCCTTGCCGACCGGATCGAGGTGGTCGACGGCGATTTCACCAATCTCGACTATGACGAAGCCAGCTTCGACGTCGTCTGGTCGCAGGACGCGTTCCTGCATTCCGGCGACCGGGCCCGAGTGTGCGCCGAAGCCGCCCGGGTACTCAAGCCCGGTGGACGCCTGATCTTCACCGACCCGATGCAGTCCGACGACGCCGATCCGGCTCGCCTGCAGCCCATCTACGACCGGATTCATCTTGATTCCCTGGGCTCTCCGGGGTTCTATCGCGAGACGTTGACGAATCTCGGTCTCGAGGAGCTTGTCTGGGAGGATCACGGCGAGCAGTTGCCGCGTCACTATGCCCGCGTCAAGCGGGAGCTCGAAGCCAGCGAGAACGAACTCCGCGACCGCGGCGTCAGCGACGGCTACATCGAAAAGATGAAAGCCGGCCTGCAACACTGGGTGGATGGTGGCCAGCAGGGCGACCTGGAGTGGGGGATCTTTGTGTTCCGCAAGCCGGAGTGATTCTTGCCCGGACGCAGTAATTTTCAGATTCGAAGCACCAAGTACCCAACGATTGTGCCCATCGGGCTTGGTTTGATTTGCGCTGATTAGGTACAATGGTCGTTTGCGCCGAGTCGAGCCTTGAGTACCTGTGGGCTGCTAGAGATGCCAGAGCGGTCGAATGGGCTCCTGCTTCGGAATGCGGCCGGCTGCTTTGGAATGTGCCGGGCCCTTTTTTCAGCCCGTCTTCGACGGCCTGAACGCCGCTCCCGGCACATGATGAGGCGATCAGGCTCGCCCTTGAGGTGCTTCGAGGGGCGGAGTCAGTAGTTACAATTTAAGTAGTTTTAGGAGAGGTGCCAGAGCGGTCGAATGGGCTCCTGCTGAGGAATGCGATCGGCACTTCTTTCAGCCCGTTGACACGGTCTGAAAACCGCTCCGATCGCATGATCGGGTGAATGAGGCTCGCCCTTTGAGGAGATTCGAGGGCTAGATTCGGAAGTTACAATACGAGCAGTTTTGGAGAGGTGCCAGAGCGGTCGAATGGGCTCGCCTGGAAAGCGAGTGTACGGTTTTCCCGTACCGAGGGTTCGAATCCCTCCCTCTCCGCCATTAACGAAAAACCCGCCCATGTGGCGGGTTTTTTGTTAATCGGGGAGCGGGGATCCCGGATGAGAACCCCGGTTCGAACCGAGCCGCGCAACAGCGCGGCGAGCTCGCTGGATCGAAGCGACAGCCCGAAGGGCAAGCGGCCGAAAGGCCGCGCAGTAATCCTTCCCTCTCTGCGCTACGGGTCAGGACTTAGGGGTCAGGGGGCAGAGAGACCGCACGCCTGTACCTTCCCCGACCCCCGACCCCTGAATCCTCCTCAACCGGGGTCTGGGTGGGCACGCCTTCGCAGGAATTCACTCAAGCGTTTAGTTTACAATTCCCCCTTCAGGACGGAGAGGTGGCAGAGCGGTTGAATGCACCGGTCTTGAAAACCGGCAAGGGCTAGCGCCCTTCGAGGGTTCGAATCCCTCCCTCTCCGCCATCCTCAAAAATCCCGCTTTAGCGGCATTTTTGAGGATATGGGAGTGGGGAATACGGATGAGAATGCCGGTTCGAACCGAGCGAAGCGAGCTCACGAGCCGGCCGGTAGGCCGGTGTAGTAATCCCTCCCTCTCCGCCACCAGCACAAAAAAGGAGAACGAAAGGGGGCATGGGAACATCACGTCTATCGGCGGCCAGTTTGATGGCCTCGCTGGCGGCAATGCTGTGCAGCAATATCGCCTTGCCGGCGACTGCAACGTTAGTGCATGACTCGACAATGCCGGCTTCGGTCGCGGATTGTGACGGCATCGCGGCGGCACTCGAAGAAGTGCGCATGGCCAGACGACGCGTCGACCTGGCGACTACCGCTCTCTCCGACCTCGAATTCGACACTCCCGTGCTCGTTGCCTGTCACCTTGACATGGGGGACGATGAAGGCAGCGGTGCCGCACGGCTTGCCGACTGGGTGGAGCAGGGCGGTAATCTCCTGGCCACCGGACGGTCGGCAGAGGGGGTGCTTCCGGTTCTGGGGCTGCATTCGGTCAGTCTCGTAACCGGTGAAGCGTTCACCGACGTCCGTTTCGAGCCCGGTCACGCGATCACTCACGGGATCGGCTGGGCGGGACCGATTGCCTCCGGCCCGCCGCTGCCGGCTTCCCAGCTGCCGGCGATCGTGCGCCATTTCTACGATATCGACGAACCAAATGTCGATCGATGGCCCGGCTACGTGCCCAGTGTGGCCGGCGCTGAAGTCGTCGGCTACTGGCGCAACATGAACGATTCCTGGGCGGCGGACGATACGGCGGCCGCGATAACGGTCCATGATTACGGCCAGGGTCAGGCAATCTACAGTGGCGCGTTGCCGGGCATCTACAAGTCCTGGGATTGGCCGAGATCGTGGCGCACGGTGGTGGTCAATGCCGTCGAGTGGCTGGCCCGGCACGAGCCGGTGGTCGAACTGGGTTTCTGGCCGAACGGCCACACGGGCGCACTCAGCTGGACCGGCGATACCGAGAAAGCGGCCATGGTCACGGCGGTACCAGCGTTGCTGGCGGTGTTCGACAAACTCGGTCTGGAGCGATTCGGGACCTTCTACATTGTCGGCCGGCAGGGCGGGGATGCCGGTACCGAGGGTGCCCAGGAGCATCCCGGGGTGGTTCAGGCGATCATTTCGGCCGGATCCGAGGTCGGCGGACATGGCGACATCCACACCAGTTTCCTCAACGACGATGAAGCCACCCAGCGGCAGCGACTGGGCGATATGCTCGACATCATCGATCCCATGCTGGCAACGGGCGACGTGCGAGGATTTCGCGCTCCCTATCTATCGCAGAACCGGCATACGTGGAGCGTGCTTCAGGAGTTGGACATTGGCTATGATGCCGGCGATGCGGATGTCTGGAGCAACGTGACCTTGCCCTATGGGCTCGGTGGCCTGGTGCAGTTGCCCCCGTCGATGCCCATGGACTGGCACCTGTTCGAGAAATACGGCCTGTCGGACGAGCAGGCCGAGATCATCTGGAATGACAAGCTCGATTATGTGCTCGCGCGCCGCGGCATGTTTTCCTGGCTCAACCACCCGTGGGTAGTCGAAGATCACCTGGGCGTGGTCGAGAGCGTCCTTTCCCGGGCCATCGAGCGTGGCGACGTCTGGATGGCGCGTCAGGACGATGTGGCCGGCTGGTGGCGGCAGCGCCGTCAGCTCGAGGTCGAAACCGTTCCCGCCCCGTCCGGCAGGCTGGCTGTGCTTGCAGGCAATCCGGGTTCGCGAGCGGTCGAAGGCGTCTCGATCTGGATCCGGGCGCCGGCCGGCAATTACGGCTCGTGGGCGGCCCGCCTCGACGGCAGGCGTGTCCCGTTGCTGGAGCGCGAACACGGTCAGGCCCGGTTCCTCGTAGCGGTCATCGAGCGTCTCGAAGCCGGCGCAAGCGCCCGGCTGGAGGTGATCTTCGAGGACCGGCTGTTCAGGGACGACTTCGGTTCCTGAGCGGGGGCGCCGAGAAAAGAAGAAGGCCCCCACCAGCCCGACCCCAGCACCCGGTCAACCCGCTGCCGCTGCTCCCTTCCGGGCCTGACGGGGTTCGCGAGAAGACCAGTGTGGGAAGACCGGTGGAGGCCAGCGGTCATTATCCCACTGCTACTCGCTACCTGACAAGCCGATTGTGTTCCCGGACCCGGGCTTCGAGTCTCGCTGAAGATGTGATCGTGTAAACTCGGACGGGTTTCCGGGCGCGAACCGGAACCGGTCTTCGCAAGTAATAAACGACAGCAAAGTGATTTTATTTCAGTGAGTTATCAAGTCATAGCCCGAAAGTGGCGCCCCCGGAATTTCTCCGAGCTGGTCGGCCAGTCGCACGTGGTCAAAGTGCTCGGCAACGGCCTGTCCGAGGGGCGTGTCCATCACGCCTTCCTCTTTACCGGCACGCGCGGTGTGGGCAAGACCACCATCGCACGCATCCTGGCCAAGTCGCTCAACTGCGAGCAGGGCATCACCAGTACGCCCTGCGGTGAGTGCGAGAACTGTGTGGCCATCGACGAAGGCCGCTTCGTCGACCTGCTCGAGATCGACGCCGCCTCGCGCACCAAGGTCGACGACACCCGCGAGATTCTCGACAACGTTCAGTACGCACCGACCCGAGGGCGCTTCAAGGTCTACCTGATCGACGAAGTCCACATGCTCTCGCGGCACAGCTTCAACGCTCTGCTCAAGACGCTCGAGGAGCCGCCGGACCACGTCAAGTTCGTGCTGGCGACGACCGATCCGCAGCAGATTCCCGTCACCATCCTGTCGCGCTGCCTGCAGTTCAATCTGCGCCGGCTCAATACCGAGGAAATCGGCGGTCAGATCCGCAAGGTTCTCGAAGCCGAGGGCATCGGGGCCGAGGACGCCGCCGTCGATTTGCTGGCGCGTGCGGCTGACGGCAGCATGCGTGACGGATTGAGCCTGCTCGACCAGGCGCTGGCGGGCAGCGCCAAGCTCCTGGAGGACGATGTGCGAGACATGCTCGGCAGCGTCGAGCAGCGCCATGTTCACGAAATTCTGGAAGGTCTGGCCGACAACGACGCGGCTTCGGCCATTGCGTCCGTCGGCGAGGTCTTCGCCCAGGCACGTGGCATGGGCCAGCTGCTGGCCGACCTGGCGGAAGCACTGCATCGGATCGCCCTGATCCAGCAGCTGCCCGACTACCGTGACGACAGCCGGGCCGATTGGGACGAGCTGGTCGAGCTGTCCGGCCGGCTCGATCCGGAAGACGTGCAGTTGTGGTATCAGATCGCGATTACCGGCCGGCGTGATCTTTCCCTGGCACCGTCGGAGCGCAGCGGTTGCGAGATGACGATATTGCGCATGTTCGCCTTTCAGCCCGCGGAGCCGGTTGCTGGATCAGGTGAATCTCAGGGGGGTGCCAAAGCTTCGTCCGGCCAGGCCGCCGGAGCGTCTTCTGCCGGTGGTGCCCCGCCTCCCCGGGCTCAGGCGCAGGCCGGGGCTCCTGTCGAACAAGTGACGGAGCCCCAGCCGCCCGTCGAGCGTCCTGCTCGGGTATCGCAACCGGCTACGGCATTGAATTCCGATACCTGGCCGCAGGTGCTCGAGGAACTGCCCTTGACTGATTCTTTCCGGACGGTGGCCGCGATGCTGGTTGTCGATCACTTCGATCGCCCCAAAGTCGAATTTACGGCTGCGCGTGACGACATGGTGCTCATCAGTGAACGATTCCGAAAGGCGCTGGAAGAGGCCATGGCCGAGTGGGCCGGTGAGCAGCTGAGAATCACCATCCAGCCGGTTGACGACACTCAGCTGGCCACGCCCGCCATGCTCGAGGAAAAGCAGATTGCGCGGACACAGGCGGAGGCCGAAGAAGCCATCGACTCCGATCCTTTCGTGCAACGCCTTGTCGAGCAGTTCGACGCGGAAGTCGTGCGTGAGTCCATTCGTCCGATCAATACACGGAGCCACTGACATGAAAGGTAATATCTCGCAGCTGATGCAGCAGGCGCAGAAGGTCCAGGAAGATCTCAAGAAGGCCCAGCAGGAACTGGCCGAGCTGGAAGTGACCGGCGAGTCCGGTGGGGGCCTGGTGAGGGTGGAGATGAATGGCCGGCACGAGGTGCGGCGCGTCAGCATCGACCCGGAGGTCGCTGATGACCGCGAAATGGTCGAGGACCTGGTGGCAGCGGCAGTCAATGACGCCGTCAAGCGTATTCAGGAAACCACGAAGGAGCGCATGTCGGGGTTGACGGGCGGTTTGCCGATGCCCCCGGGCTTCAATCTCTGACTGAGATTCCGGAATGAGCGTCGATCCCTTCGACGAATTGCTTGAGGCCTTGCGCTGTCTGCCCGGCGTCGGCGCGCGCTCGGCCCAGCGGATGGCGCTCCAGCTTCTCGAGCGCGATCGCGAGGGCGGCCGGCGGCTGGCTGAGGCATTGGCGACGGCCATGCGTGATATCCGCCGCTGCCGCCGCTGCCGAAATTTCACGAGCGAAGTCGAGTGCCGCATCTGTGCTAGCCAGCGGCGCACGAGCGAGGTGCTCTGTGTGGTCGAGAGCCCCGGGGACGTGCTGGCCATCGAGGCGGCCACATCTTTTGCGGGGCGCTACTTCGTCCTGCTGGGCCGGCTTTCCCCGCTGGACGGCATCGGCCCGGAGGATCTTGGCCTGGATCTGCTGGGCGAGCGGCTGGACGAGGAAGGGGTGGCCGAGATCATCATCGCTACGAATACCACTGTCGAGGGCGAGGCGACGGCACAGTACCTGCGTGAGATGGCGGAGTCGCGTGGTATCCGGACTTCGCGCCTGGCCCAGGGCGTGCCCCTGGGCGGGGAACTCGAGCATACCGACCGTTCGACCCTGGCGCATGCCTTCAACTCCCGATTGACGCTGAGATAAAAAGCCACCCGCTCGCTACGTTTTCAGTGGCTTCCTAGATAGATTGCCTCCCCGTCGCCTTGGCAACGGGGAGGCTCGATCGCGGCTTTAGTGGTGAGACTCAGCCTTCCGATGCAGGGGCCTCGTCCAGATCGATGCGATCGCGATTCTGGTCGACGGTGCGCAGGCCGATGCCGCGTACGTTGACCAGCTCGTCGATGTGCTCGAATTCGCCGTTCTTTTCGCGGTAGGCGACGATGGCCTCGGACTTGGCCGGGCCCACGCCGTCGAGCGCTTCGGCCAGCTGCTCGGCGCTGGCGGTGTTGACGTCGACCGTCATCTCCTGGGCCATACCCGTCTGAACCACGGCCAGGGACAGGATGAGAGCAATAAGTGCGTTACGAATCATGATGTATCTCCTTCAAGAGTTGTTTGCCTTTCGAAGTTCCGCCGGGCGTCGCCCGACGTTGGGCACATTGTCTCGGGGAGCCGGGGTGGCGCGAATCGGCAAATCGCAACGACCTGGCGTAGTAGAAACGCTCTCTGGGCTATCGGAAAAATACCTTCTCAGGTTTTGAGAAATTGCCGTGGTGGAATGATCCTGCACTCACGAAACAGGAGAAACCGGACATGGGCAAGCGAGTCAATAGTCACGAATTCAGAGATGAAATCGTGGGCAAGACGATCAGCGGCGTCATCGCCAGGCCTGGACGGAAAGGGGAGCCCCCGGTGGTGATGATGATGCGCTTCGACGATGGCAGTGTTGTCGAATTCGTTTCGCCGCGCAGCGATCGCCTGCTGCGCCAGGCCACGCGAGCCTCCGACGCCGGCGCCGAAGTGCAGCCCCAACTGCAACTGGCCGGACTGGCCGCCTGAAAACCTGTTGTGCCAGGGTGAAAGCGGTCACAAAACAGCCGTTTGCGGGGCTTTGCCGTCTTTATCCACAAAAGCTGTGGATAACCTTGTGGGCAAAATACCGCCGGTCGGCTGGTCATCGGCATTCAAGCGTATTGGTCAAATTATGCCCAAGTCTGAAAAACACATATAAATCAACAATATGTTCGTTAAAAGGCTTTTCCGGCGGCGTCACGCGAACGTCAAGATTGTGTCAAGGAACGAATCAACCAGTTGTGCATAACATTCGAAGATACTGCTTCACGAAATGCTCGTAACTCATTGATTCTTCGTTTTGGACGAGCGGTGGCCCGAACGATTCGCTCATTCGATCCCCAGTTCGGCGGGCCAGGCTGCCAGTTGACGCAGAATCGGCTCGTCATCCGGGCGGTCGGACATCAGGATCTTGAGCTGCTCTTCGTATTCCGGCATGCGGATACTGGCCAGGTCCGGATCGCTGACCAGGCGGCGGTGCCGGTATCGCTCCCATTCCTCGTGCTCTCCGGGCGTGAGCGTTTCCGGCCAGATCCGTGCCCGGTAGCGAAAGAGCAGCTGATTCAGGCGCTCGTCCCGAAATGGGGAATCCAGCCGCGCCAGTTCTTTGCCGTTCAGGCCGCCAATGCGCTGGACGACCGGGCGATCGTCCCTGGGCGGAAATCCGCCGTAAAGATCGAGTTCGGGATCGGCTGCCTCGGACAGGCCACCCCGGCCGGCGAAAAGTGAACCCAGTCTTTCGACAAAGTCGGGTCGAGCGCGCAAGACACTGGCGTGGCCTTCAATCCCGCTGAAATCGATGCCCAGCGACTCGGCGCGTGCTTGCTCGAGTACCTTCAAGGGCGCCAGCATCGGGCAGCGATTGTTGCGCACCAGCTTGACGGGCACCCGGGCGACCCCCTCGGGCAGGTCCGCCGCGGGCGTCCAGTGGCGGTCGGCCAGTTCTTCGGGTGCCAGATCGAGGAAGGGTCCGGGGTCGACGTTTAGATTCCAGACCAGCCATTGGCTGGCGATCTGTGGGTGTTGGCCGAGCGGCAGAATGGGCGCGACGCCACAGCCGGGGAGGGCGGGGAATCGCGAAGAGGCGTGCAGAAGCGCTTCGCCCCGGGTGAGCATGTCGGTGACCCGGTTCTTGCTTCTCAGTCCCAGCGCCCAGTCCCACAATTTGGGCTGGTTTTCCTTCAGCAGCCGGGCCATGGCGATGGTGGCGTTCACGTCCGCGAGTGCATCGTGGGCCTGGCTGGTGTCCATGCCGTTGGCGGCCGCCAGGTCTTCCAGGCGGAAACTCGGGCGTCCGTCCTCATAGTCGGGCCAGGCGATGCCTTCCGGGCGTACGGCCCGGGCAAGCCGCATCAGGTCGATCAGGTCGAAGCGGCTGTTGCCGTTGGCCCACTCGCGCTCGTAGGGATCGATGAAGTTGCGCCAGAACAGGTGGCGGGTAACCTCGTCGTCGAAGCGGAAGTTGTTGTAACCCACGCTGCAGGTACCCGGCTGGCGCATCAATTCAAAAATGCGCGCGGCGAATTCGTTTTCCGGCAGCCCGCGCTCGCGGGCGGTCTGCGGCGTGATGCCCGTAATCAGGCAGGCCATGGGCTGGGGCAGCATGTCGTCGGCCGGCCGGCAGTAGAAGACTTCCGGTTCGCCGATCGGGTTCAGCGCCGAATCCGTGCGCCGGGCCGCGAACTGGGCGGGCCGATCCCGACGCGGATCGGCGCCGAAGGTTTCGAAGTCGTGCCAGAGAAAGGTTTCGTTTCGCATGGCGGGCATGATTCCACAGCTGTCGATGGGAGACCACACTCGCTCACGAATTTTTTGCCGGTGGTGTGGTCGGATATCATTCGGTATTCATGATGACCCGTTGCTTCGGGCAGGAGATCGCGCAATGTCTGCTAAGGCCACTTTCGGTGCCGGCTGCTTCTGGGGCGTGGAGATGCGCTTTAGGGAAATGCCGGGCGTGATCGACGCGACCGTCGGTTACATGGGCGGTCACGTCGACAATCCGAGCTACAAACAGGTCTGTTCCGACAGCACCGGGCATGCCGAGGTCTGCGAGGTGGCCTTCGATCCGGACCGGATCGGTTACGAGGATCTGGTGCGCGCCTTTTTCGAGCTCCACGATCCCACCCAGGTCAATCGTCAGGGTCCGGATGTGGGTACGCAGTATCGCTCGGTCGTTTTCGTCCATGACGACGAGCAGCGTCGGGTCGCCGAGCGCGTAAAATCCGAGCTTGATGCCGGTGATCGCTTCAGGGCGCCGATTGCAACCTCGATCGAACCGGCCGCCACCTTCTGGCCGGCCGAGGACTATCACCAGCAGTACCTGTCGAAGCATGGCGGAAGCAGCTGCGCGATCTAATTCCGGTGGCGATCCACCCAGGCTGATCCTGGTCCGGCACGGCCAGGCCAGTCTCGGCAGCGAAGACTACGACCGGCTTTCAGAGCGGGGACATCGCCAGGCCGAGCGCGTGGCCGAGCGGCTGTCGGCAGCGTTGAAGGAAAGGCCGTCAATTTGGTCGGGAACGCTCCTCCGGCATCGGCAGACGCTCGCTCCGCTGGCTCCAGGTGAGGAAGAAACGGCGCGGCTGACCGAGGATCTCAACGAGTTTTCGACTTACGGGCTTGTTCGCGCGGCGGTTCAGCAGGCCGAACGCCTGGGGCTGGCCCTGCCACCGCGTTACCAGTTGCTCGATCCGGTAGCCCATCTCGACGTGCTCCTGGCGTGGTTTCCGCAGGTCATGGCCGCCTGGCAGGACGAGACCCTGAAAGATGCGGAAATCGGCTCCTGGTCGGCCTTCCGGGAGCGGGTGTTGCGCGCTCGCGGCCGGTGGGAAGCGTGCCTGCGTTCGGGGCAGTCGGTGATCGTGGTGACCTCGGCCGGGGTGATTTCCACAATCGTTGCCGCCCTGGGCGGATGTAATCTTGCCTGGCAGCGTGAACTGGCCGTGAGTCTGTACAATGCCTCGATCAGCGAATTGTCGCTGTTCGAGGGCGCCTGGCGGATCGATTCCTGCAACTGCACGCGGCATCTCGATGCCGACGGGCTGCGAACCCTGGCCTGAACAAGAAACTCGAGGAACTTCCAGCATGACTGCATCCAAGGTAGCCATCATCACCGGCTCGAGCCGGGGCATTGGTCGGGCAGCGGCCGAACTGCTGGCCCAAAGAGGCTGGGCCGTGGTCATCTCCAGCCGCAACCAGGACAGCTGCGAAGCGGTCGCGCAATCCATTCGCAATGGCGGCGGTGATGCCCTGGCGGTGGCCTGCCATATCGGTCGCGAAGAGCAGCTTGCCGCCCTGGTCGAGAAGGCGGTCGCGCACTATGGCCGGCTCGATGCAGTGATCATGAATGCGGCCAGCAACCCGGTCTACGGCCCGTCCGACAACGTCGACCTCGAAGCTTTCGACGTGATCATGCACAACAACGTTTACGGATCGATGCGGCTGGCGCATTTGAGCCGGCCGCACCTGGCGAAATCCGGTAGCGGATCGGTCGTGCTGGTCTCGTCGATTGCCGGCCAGTTCGGCAACAAGCTCATCGGCGCCTACGGCCTGTCGAAGGCGGCGGAGAACCAGCTGGTGCGCAACCTGTCGCTGGAGCTCGGGCCCGACGGCATCCGCGTTAATGCGGTGGCGCCCGGCCTGGTTAAGACCGATTTCGCCCAGGCGTTGCTGGAAAACGAGCGCATGGTCAAGTATTTTGAAACGACAACGCCGCTGAGGCGACTGGCCGAACCCGAGGATATCGGGCGGGTGATCGCTTTTCTGGCCGGGGAGGATTCGGGCTGGCTGTCGGGTCAGGTCATCACCGCCGACGGCGGTCTTTCGGTCACCGGCGGCTTTTAGAAGACAAACAATCGGGACGACGCATGAAGGGGCTGACCATTACATTGCTGCTGACGGGCTTGTGCCTGGCCGTGTTCGAGGTCGAGGCGCAGGTCTATACCTATACGGACGAGAACGGCGTCACCGTCTATACCGATCGCAAGCCCGACAGCAATCGCTATCGCGTCCGGAATCTCGGTTGCCACGGCACCTGCCGCAAGGGCGTGGACTGGCAGCAAACGCCGCTGAAGATAACTGCATTCGACGCCGAGATTCGAGCGGCCAGCGAGGTTTACGGGGTCGACGATGCGCTGGTGCGCGCGATCATGCACGCCGAGTCCTGGTTCGAGCCCGAGGCCGTGTCGCATTCGGGCGCGCAGGGCCTGATGCAGCTGATGCCGGCTACCCAGCGGCGATTCGGCGTGGCCAACCCCTTCGATCCGCTCGACAACATTACCGCTGGCGTGGCCTACCTGGCCTGGCTTCAGGAGGAGTTCGGCGGCGATCTCGAGCGCATCATCGCGGCGTACAACGCCGGTGAGAATGCGGTCCGTCGCCACGATGGCATCCCGCCCTTCCCGGAAACCCGCGAGTACGTGCGCCGGGTCAATATCCTTTATCGGCGCTACGGAAGCAGCTGAGGCGTCCGGCCTCAGAGCCTTGGAAAATCCACCTGGAACCTGACGCCGTCGGGGCGATCGAGCGCCCTGACGCGGGCGCCGTGGCGTTGCGCGATCAGGCGCACGATATGCAGGCCCAGCCCCAGGTGCGCACCGTCGCCGCCGCTCCGCGACGAAACCATGGATTGGAACAGGCGTTGTGAGTGCCCTTCGGGCAGTCTCGAGCCAGGGTTGTCCACCTGGAGGGAAATTTCCCGGCCCTGCGGAATGACGCGCAGCGTGATGCGGCTGCCGGCCGGGCTGAACTGAACCGCATTTTCCACCAGCTTGTCGAGCAGCTGGGCCAGCTGCTCGGCCGAGCCGGCAATCCGGGCAGCCGTTCGATTGGGGACGATTGCGGCAAATCCATGGCTCTCGAAGGTCTGCCGGCAGCCGGCCACATAGCGCTCGATCAATTCACCGAGATTCAGCTCGGCCAGGGGTTCTTCAGCCAGGCTTTCCTCGATGCGCGCGGCCTGGCTCATGGCCTGGAACATTCGCTGCAGCCGAAGGCAGCCTTCTTCGGCGCGTTGCCGGTAACGCTCCCGGGATTGGGCATCGTCGACTTCGGCCAGGTTGTCCAGCGACGAGCGAATCATGGCCAGCGGGGTGCGCAGTTCGTGAGAGAGCTTGCTCGCCAGGGTCTGCAGGTAGTCCTGGTGCTGGCGCTGGCGTTCGACCATGTTCGAAAGGCTGTACCCCAGGTCCGCGATCTCGTCGCTGCCGCGCGGTGGCGGCAGGCTGGCGCGAACCCGTCCGTCGTCGCCGATGGCGTTCTCGGCGGCGTCCCGGAGCCGCCGTATGCGGGCCGACAGCGAGGCGGCGAAGCCGACCAGTACGGCGGCGACGAGCAGCATGCCGGCAAGTCCGAACACGAACAGTTGCAGAAGCGAGCGATAGGCGCTGGCCATGAAGTGATCGGCCGGACGTTCGATCACCACGTGGCCGGCGACGGCCCCGTCGCGCAGGATCGGGGCTCCGGCGCTGACCACGAAACCGTTGCCCGAGGGTAGTTGGTACCAATTGGCGGCGGGTTGTGCCGCCAGTTCGCCGCGGTCGAGGCGATCCCGGTCGGCGCCGCGCTGAGGCGACTTGTCGGGCAGGACACCGAGCAGGCGCGCGGCCGAGGTGGCGAGCAGCCAGCCAGCGTCGTCCGCCTCCGTGCTGGCCGGAGGCGCTTCGCTCCGGTCGGCGCGGGCCAGAATCCAGCCGTCAGGGCCGGTTACCCACCCGCGCGTGCGGTCGGGCAGCAAGGCGGCCAGTTGCCGCGCAATCGAGTTGGAGGGCCGGATCAGCGGGCGCGGCGCGTCAGTGACGAAAATCGAGGCTGCTCGTGAATCGCCCTGGCCATTGTCATCAATGTCGACCACCCGCAGCCCCAGCGCGGAAACCGAGAGGGGTTGCTCGAGTGCGAATTCCAGGGTCCAGCCACGGTCCCGGGGCTGCAGGGCGGCCTGACCCCGGGGCCAGCCTTCGCTGCCGCGGACCGAAAGCCATCCCGGGGCCATCGGGGCAATCGTCACGCCGCCACTGCGTTGTGGGGTGACGATCTCGAGCTCGACGCGGTCGCCCCGTTCATCGCCGGGGCCGCTCAGTACCAGGTCGTCGTCGTCCACCTCGATCAGAACATGAAGCCTGCCGCGGCGCTCGGCCGTGACGACGCGGGCCTCATCCGGGCTTTCCGCCTGCCCCGGCACAAGCTGGGCCTCCTCGAGCCAGGGCGTCCAGTCGCTGGTATGGCCGTCGATCACGATTTCCCGGCTGGCCTCGTGGACATAGAAGGTGTCGCTTTCCGGCAGCGAGACCGGCAGGGTCGAAATCTCGAGGGCGACCGAGCGGACGGTGTCGACCAGGGCTTGCTGGTAGCTGTCGCGCAGTGACTCCTCCAGCGAGCGGACCAGCTGCCAGCCGGCCAGGGGCAGGCTGAGCATCAGGGCCGAGATCAGGGCCAGTCGCGTGCCGAGTTTCACGCCGCTCGGGTGTTTTCCGGCTGCCAGCGGTAACCGGCGCCGTGGACGGTTTCCAGTCGGTCGAACTCGGGATCCAACGCCTCGAACTTTCGCCGGATGCGCTTGATGTGCGAGGTCACGGTGGTCTCGTCGACCAGCAGGCTGGCCGCCTCCATCAGGCGGCCGCGGCTCTTGACGTGGCCGGGCCGCTCGAGCAGGCAATGGATCATCCAGAATTCGGTGACCGTCAGCGCTACCGGCTGCGTCCGCCAGCGCACCTGCATGGTGTCGGGCTCGACCTCGACCGAGCCGACCCGCAACGGGGCATCGCGCCGCTCGGGTTCGCGTGCGGCTTCGATGCGTCGGAACAAGGCGAGAATGCGCGCCAGCAGGTGCTGGTTGGAAATGTCCTTGGTGAGATAGTCGTCGGCGCCGAGGCGCAGGCCCGAAACGGCGTCGAGGTCGCTCTCGCGTGCGGTCAGGAAGATGATCGGCAGGCTCGCCGAGCGCTGGCGCAGGTCGCGGCAGAGTTCGAAGCCGCCTTCGGGCTCGTCACCGAGCCCGACATCGATGATCACCAGGTCGGGCAGGGGGCCGGACAGGCCCGACTCGGCCTCGCGGCGGCTGGCATAACCGCGGGTGGCAAAACCGTAGCGCTCCAGCGCTTCGCGATAGTTCTCGCGAAGGCTGTCTTCGTCTTCGACGATGGCGATCAGTCGCTGGCTCATTTCAGGGATCCAAGGCGTTTTCCGGAGCGGCCCACCCTGGACGGGGCGGATGCCACAAGTTTGCCACATCCGGTCAGATATTCGACATCGCCGGGCAAGCTGCCTGCCACCCCGTCGCGGTGAAATGGCGCTCATCGATCACACGAGGAGTCTGTTTCATGTCGCGTTTTCCGGTTCTTTTGATGATGATGTTTCTCGGGCCGGTTATGGCCGCCGAGTCGGGGATGTGGCTGGACCGCCAGGAGGACGGCAGCCGGGAGGAGGCGGTGGCGCTGTCCACCGAGGTGGATATACAGGTTACCGGCATGCTGGCCACGGTCGAACTGCGCCAGCAGTTCTTCAACCAGACCGGCGGTTGGGCCGAGGGTGTCTACCGGTTTCCGCTGCCGGATCGGGCCGCGGTCGAGCAGCTGCAGATACGTCTCGGCCAGCGCCTGATCGAGGGCGAAATCCGGGAGAAAGAGGCCGCGCGCGCCACCTACGAATCCGCCCGCGACCAGGGACAGATTGCCGGTCTGGTCGAGCGTGACCAGGGCAACCTGTTTTCGACCCGCGTCGCCAATATCCCCCCCGGGGAGATGGTCGAGATCCGCGTCGGTTTCACCCAGCCGGTGCACTTCGAGCACGGGCGCTTTCGACTGACCTTTCCGACCACGTCCGCGCCGCAGTTCCGGCCCGCCGGCACGCTAGAGCAGGCCGTGCGCGAGCGCCTGGAAGCCGCCGTCGGCGATGCCCTTCCGCAACGCCCGGTGCAACTCACCGTCGACCTGCGCCCCGGATTGCGCCTGGGCGGCATCACATCGCCCCATCACGCAATCGATATCGATGAACTCGGTAGCGAATGGCTGGTTACCCTGGCCGACGGAGCGGACTGGTCGGGCCGCGATTTCGAGCTGGTCTGGACACCGGAGGATACCGGCGAGGCGGCGACCGCCGCCTTTGCCGAGTCGTTTCGGGGGCACGAGCACATCATGCTCACCCTGGTGCCGCCGCAGAGCTTCGAAGCCGACGATACGCCTCGCGAGGTGATCCTGGTCATCGACACTTCGGGCTCGATGTCGAACGAACCCATCGTTCAGGCGCGCGAGTCCCTGCACTACGCCCTGGCCAGTCTCAAGCCGGGCGATCGCTTCAACGTGATCGAGTTCGATCACCAGGCCCGTTCCCTTTATCCGCAGCCGCGGGCGTTCAGCGATCAACGGCAAGTCGAGGCCGCACAATGGGTCGACGATCTGGCTGCCGGCGGCGGTACCGACATGGGGCCGCCGCTGGCCCTGGCCCTGGCGGCATCGCCGGCCGGCGGCTACCTGCGCCAGGTGGTCTTCATCACCGACGGTATGGTCGGCAACGAACAGGCGTTGCTCGAGGGAACCGGCTTCGAGCTGGGGGAGAGTCGCCTGTTCACCGTCGGTATCGGCCATGGCGTCAACGGCACCTTCCTGCGCCGCCTGGCGAGCGCCGGGCGCGGCAGCTACACGGCCATCGCCGAGACCGGGCGCATCGCCGAGCGCATGAGCCAGCTGGTGCTGCAGCTCGAAAGTCCGGTGATCCATGACATCGAGGTGGACTGGCCGCAATCGGTCGAGGCGTATCCGGAAACCATTCCGGACCTGTACGTAGGCCAGCCGCTGAGCGTCATCGCCCGGGCCGATCGCCTGAGTGGTGACGTGATCGTGCGCGGCACCAGCAATGGCCAGTTCTTCGAGCGTGTGTTGCCCCTGGAAGATTTCCGGCCCGCACCGGGTGTGGCCGGCCAGTGGGGACGCGCGCGGATCGAAGCGCTGGAGAACCGTAGCGTGCCGTCCGGGGAGAAAGAATGGGTTGAGTCGGAGGTGCTGGACACGGCGCTGGACTATTCACTGCTCAGCTCACAGACGAGCCTGGTCGCCGTCGACCGCACGCCCGAGCGCAGTCGCGAGGCGGCCTTGCGGCGATACCGGCTGGACACCAGCCCGGCCCATGGGCGTGCCGGCAGCCTGCAGGCCATGCCGGCCACCGACGCCGGCAGCGTGCCGGCTGCATTGCGCGGCGCCCTGGCCCTGCTGCTGGTCGGACTGCTGCTGTTCCAGCGCCGCATCAATCGCGACGAGGGGGAGTCCTGATGCGGCGCTTTCTGGTCCTTTCGCTAATGCTTGTGGCCTTCTGGCAACTGGGTTCGGCCGGCTGGATTCAGGCCAAGGCCGGGCTTGGCCAGTGGCTACTCGAACGCGCCTGGCAGCGGACGCTTGAAGGCGGGGAAGCGAGCGAGCCCTGGCCCGGCGCGGTCAGCCATCCGATCGCGCGGCTGCGCATGCCGCGACTGTCGGTCGATCACCTGGTGCTCGAGGGCCTGGATACGCCGGTGATGGCCTGGGGGCCCGGCATGGCCGTGGGCCAGGGCGGACAGCATGTGCTTGCGGCTCACCGCGACACGCATTTCTCCTTCCTGCGCGATGTCGAAACCGGAGATCGCTTCGAGCTGATCGATGCCGGGGGACAAAGGCAATGGTGGCGGGTGGAGGCGATTCGGGTGGTGGACTCCCGCAAGACCGGTATCGACCTGGACAGGCCGGGCGCCGTCATGACGCTGATTACCTGTTATCCGTTCGACGCGCCCGTCGCGGGCGGCCCCCAGCGCCTGGTCGTGCAGTTGAGGCCGCTTGCGCCGCAAGCGGAGGAGCGTCGGATATGACCACGCTGTGCATCGATGAACTCTCGCGCTCGCTCAAGCGAAGCTGGGGCTGGCCATCCTCGGCTTCGCATGTGCCCGCCGATGCCGACAGTCCCCTTTTGGAGGTATCCCGGTCACGCTGTGGTGTGGGGGAGAGAACATCACGGCGGGCAGACGTTCCACGATGGCTTGAACCCCAAAGAGGGTTCGATCGGCCGCCCGGAATAGCCAACGTTCATGGCAAGGCCTCGCCATCAATGGGATAATGCGGGCAAGTGTGAACTGGAACGACAGGAGTCCGCCGAGCGTGACTGAAGCCAAAAGCATTCCGATCGCGGTCAAGAGTGGCCAGAAGATTCAAAAGCCGCAGGGCTTTACCGCCATTCGCGACGGTATCAAGGCGCGGGCCGGCACCGAGCCGGCGCCGATCGGCCGCAAGCCCTCGTGGTTGCGCGCCAAGCTGCCGCAGGGCGGCAAGTACGAGGAGGTGCGCCGCAACGTCAACGAGCATCGACTCGCCACCGTGTGCCAGGAGTCCAAGTGCCCTAACATCGGCGAGTGCTGGTCGAACGGCGTGGCCACGATCATGCTGATGGGCGATGTCTGTACCCGGGCCTGTCGCTTCTGCTCGGTCGATACCGGCAATCCGCGCGGCTGGCTGGACCCGGAAGAGCCGGCCAATGCCGCCGAGTCGGTCCGGATCATGGACCTCAAGTACGTGGTGCTGACCTCGGTCGACCGCGACGACCTGGCAGACGGCGGGGCGGGGCACTACGCCGAGTGCGTGCGCGAGATCAAACAGGTCAACCCCCGGACTGCCGTGGAAGCACTGACCCCGGATTTCCAGGGCCGCCTGCATGATGTCGAGGTCGTGGTCGATTCGGGCCTGGAAGTCTTTGCACAGAACGTCGAGACGGTGCGGCGTCTCACCCACCCCGTGCGTGATCCGCGTGCTGGCTACGAGCAGACGCTGAAGGTGCTCGAACACGCCAAGAAGCACAATCCGAAAGTGCTGACCAAGACGAGCCTGATGCTGGGCCTGGGCGAGACCACAGAGGAAGTCATCGAAACCATGGATGACCTGCGGGCCATCGGCGTCGATATCGTCACTTTCGGGCAATACCTGCGTCCGACGGTCAACCACTTGCCGGTCGATCGCTTCGTCACCCCCGAGGAGTTCCGCGAGTTGCGCGATATCGGTCTCGACAAGGGCTTCCTGGAAGTGGTCTCCGGGCCGCTGGTGAGATCCAGCTATCGTGCCGACCGGGTCTTCGAAAAGAACAACTGCGGCATCGATACCGACGTTGCCTGAGGGCTCATGACCGGCAACTTCACCGGTGAGGAGCGAGCGTACTATCTGCAACGCCTGGCCGCACTGCTCGACCAGGCGCGAGTGCAGCGGCGTACGCTAACCTACCTGGAGGCGGCCGATGCATTGGCCATTCCCGGCCCCAAGCGAATTCACAAGACTGCCCGCCTGCTCGAACTGCTGCTCAAGGAGGATGTCGATGCCGGCCGGCCGATCCGTGCCGCGCTGGTCACCAGCCGCGTCCCGCCGGGCCTGCCGGCGGCGGGTTTCTTCGACCGGGCACGCCGGCTGGGGCTTTACACCGGCGACGACCAGGCAGTTTTCCACGCTCGCCTGCTCGAAGAACTCTTCTCGGACAGCGGCCGGTAGGGCAAGATTCCTAGAACGAATACGCCGAGGCCATGCTGGCCGAGACCGAGAATCAGGCGGCGCTTTGGTTGCACAACCGTCCCTTGCAGACGGCATGTGCGTGACTTTGCATTTCACGCAACTTGTGTCACCCTTTTAAGTGCTGGAGCCGGCATCGCTCCAGTGGGTGCAGGTTCTCAATCTTGCGGTCTCGGGGCGTTATGATTTCAAAGAAGCTGCTTCGGCAAATGCCGAAAATCATGACTGCTGGCGCAGAGGCTGGTTGCGGCGGCGTCATCCTGGTCCGCTTCGACCGGGGTACGCTGCTGCGCGATCAACTCGGGTTCACCGGCCTGAGTAAACTCATCGACGGCGTCGTCGCCCAGACCGAAGAACTCGTCGGTGAAATGGTCGGCAACGACTACCGGCTGGTCCGCTTCGACTGGGAATGCCTTTTGCTTGTGCTTCCCGCAGCCTCCGCTGAGCTGGTAGAAGAGACCGCTGAAAACCTTTTCGATACCCTCACCGATCGCGTCTACGATATCGACAACGAAGCGGTCGCGGTGAGTGTCAGCCTTTCATTCGCACACTTCGATCACCGCTTCCGGCAAGTGGATGAGCTGCTGTTGGCTCTCGTTCACCGTGCCGAAGCCATTGGAATGTCCGGCGGCAACCAGTTCGGTGAGGCCCGGCCGGGCATTTCGGCGGACAAGGCCATTTCCTCGGCCGATCACATGCTGGGCCTGTTGATGGAGTCCCTGCGGACCGATTCGCTGAAGGTTGTTTTCCAGCACTTGCTTGCTACAAGCGAGAAGGCGACAGCGGAGAGCTACCAGATGTTTCCGCGACTCGTGGCCGGCGATGGCAGCTTACTCCCGGCCGCGGATTTCGTGCCACTGGCCCGGGAGGCTTCGCTGTTGCCGGTGCTTGATCGCTGGATGATCGTGCATGCCTCACGTTTGTTGCGTGGCCCGCTGCGAGAGAAACGCGTGCGGCTGTTCATCAACCAGTCCGAGGCGCTTCTGGTCGAGACAGACCGTCAGGACTGGCTTGCCCGTCACCTGGAATCCGAGTCCAAGCTGGTGGCCGGACGGCTTGTTCTGGAAATCCCGCTGGAAGACGCCATGGCGCACCTCAGCGGCGCGATAGAGCTGATCAAGATCTGCCGACGCTACGAGATAGGGTTCTGCCTCTCGCACGTGAATGAACAGAGCCGCTGGCAGTTGCTCACCGATAAGCTCAAGGCCGATTACCTGCGGATGTCGTCGGGCTTCGTCAAGCGCCTGACCCTCGATCCCGGGCTGGAGGAGCGTTATCTCGAAATCTCGAAGCCGGCGAGGGAGCAGGGCATTCGCATCATCATGCCGATGATCGAGGATTCAAAGACCGCAGCCAGTATGTGGCGGACCGGTGCCGACTACATGCAGGGCAACATGATTCAGGCGGCAGAGGATACGATTGCGTTGTAGGGAGAGGGAGGGATTACTGCGCCCGCCTGCGGCGGGCTTGCCCTTCGGGCTCGCCGGCCTTTGGCCGGCTCGTGAGCTCGCGCCTTGCGGCGCTCGGTTCGAACCGGGTTTCAAATCCGTAATCCCCGCTCCTCGATTAACAAAAAACCCGCCACTGGGGCGGGTTTTTCGTTAATGGCGGAGAGGGAGGGATTCGAACCCTCGATACGGGTATAAGCCGTATACTCCCTTAGCAGGGGAGCGCCTTCAGCCACTCGGCCACCTCTCCATAAAACTGATTTTCGAGCCCGCCCGGTGTTGGCCGGGGAGCGAGGCCGAGCATTGTACCGCATGCGTTTTTGCGGTGCTTGCCGACTGAGGCGCGAAAGGATAGCGGCAAATACCGATTTGGTAAACCCCGGAATCCCGGAATTTTCGCGATAGAATACGGCGTTGATCTGCTGATAACCAAGGAGCTTTCGTGGAAGGCAACGGCAAGGCGGCACCAAAGCGTTCGGCGCGCAGCATCGATTTCTTTCGGGGGTTTTTGCGCAGTCCCGAGCAGGTCGGATCGATCATTCCGAGTTCGCGCTTTCTCGAGCGCCGCATCATCAATACCTCCGCCGTGGCCTCGGCCG
Source organism: Wenzhouxiangella psychrophila (assembly GCF_042310375.1). Classification (NCBI taxonomy): domain Bacteria; kingdom Pseudomonadati; phylum Pseudomonadota; class Gammaproteobacteria; order Chromatiales; family Wenzhouxiangellaceae; genus Wenzhouxiangella; species Wenzhouxiangella psychrophila. The sequence continues at coordinate 217,722 of NZ_JBHJMQ010000002.1, forward strand.
GTACCGTGGTCGAGCTCGGTCCCGGTACGGGCGGCACCACGCGCGCCATTCTGGCCGCGATGCCGGAAAACGCGCGTCTTCTGACGATCGAGCTCGATCCGCAGTTTTCGTCCATCCTCGAGGCGATCGGCGATCCGCGCCTGATTCCGCATACCGGCAGTGCCGTTGATCTGGCCGATATCCTGGCCGAGCACGGGCTTCCGGCGCCGGATGTCGTGATCTCGGGGATTCCGTTTTCGACCATGCCGCGTGAGATCGGGCTGGCGATCATCGCCGCCATCCGCGACAACCTGGCGCCGGGCGGGCGATTCGTCGCCTACCAGTTCCGCGGGGCCGTGGGGCGCCTGGGCAAGGAAGTCATGGGCGAGCCCGATGTCGAGATGGAAGTGCTCAATATCCCGCCCATGCGTTTTTACACCTGGCAGGTGGATGCAGCGGCGTCACAGGCTGAGCACCGCGCTGGCAATTGAAAAGTAGATCAGGATCCCGCCGACGTCGGCTACCGACGTGATCAATGGCGTGCTGGCAGTGGCGGGGTCGAGTTTGAGGCGCTGCAGGAGGAACGGCAGCAGGACACCGATCATCCCGCCCATGATCACCACCGCGAACATGGACAGGCCGACCACGATGGCCAGTTGAAGGCCGATCTCGGACCCGCCTCTCCAGGCGCCGATGGCGGCGACCGCGGCAGCCATGGTCAAACCCAGCATCACCGCGACCGATAGCTCCTTGATCCACATTTTCAGCCAGTCCGTGGCCGCCACGTCGCCGGTGGCCAGCGCGCGGACCATGAGCGTGGCCGACTGACTACCGGCGTTACCGCTGCCGGCGATGATCATGGGCAAGAAAAACACCAGGCCGATGACCGCCTCGATGGACGGCTCGTACAGGGCGATGGCCAGGCCGCTGAACAGGTTGACGACGATCAGGATCATCAGCCATCCGATGCGTTTGCGGTACAAAAAGGCCGGGCTGGCTTCGCGTATCGACACGTTGAGCCGGCTGCTGCCGCCGAACTTGTGGAAGTCCTCGGTGATTTCGGCCTCGGCAACGTCCATGATGTCGTCGACCGTGACAATCCCCAGCAGGACGCCGCTTCGGTCGGTCACCGGCAGGGTGCTGATGTCGTAATGCTGGATGGTTTGAACCGCCTGTTCACGGTCGGCGTCCGCCTCGATCCGGATCACGTCTTCGTCCATCAGCGCCTGGACGTGCGCGTCCTGCTTCGTGAGTATGAAGTCCTTCAGCCGGATGGCGTCGAGCAGCTTGCCCCGCTCGTCGGTGACGAACACGAAATTGACGGTTTCCCCGCGATGGGCTTCGTGGCGGATGTGGTCGAGGGCGCGGGTTACGGTCCACTCGGGCCGAACGGAAACGTAGCGCGTCGTCATCAGCCGGCCCACCGATTCTTCCGGGTAGCCGAGCAGCTTCAATGACTGCTTGAGATCCTGCGGGCCGAGCAGCTTGAGAAAGCCTTCGAGGTCCTGCGGGGCCAGGCTCTCCAGGAAGGCCGTGCGGTCGTCGGGCACCAGCTCGCGCAGGATGCGTCGGGCCTGGTCCGGATCGAGCTCGCTGATGACCTCCTGCTGGAGTCCGTGGTTCAGGTAGGAGAAGGCATCGGCGGCTCGCTCGTCGGGGAGCGCACCGAGGACCTCCAGGCAGTTTTCACGGGCCATCTGGGACATCGCCCTCGCGATGTCCTGAACGGCCAATTGCTCGAGCCGTTGTTCAAGTTCTTCTTTCCGTCCCAGACTCTGGAGGGTCAGCAGTTCGTCGATGACGCCTTTTTCGGTCATTCTCAGTGGCCTCCCGCTGGCTCTGGACGTGGCGGCATCAGATCGTGCCGTCAAGAACGCACGGCGACGGTGCTGTTGCCCGCGCCCTGCACGCGGTATACAATACCCGGCTTGTCCAGATTTGGGCAAACCCTTGCTCCACGGCGGCTGTTCATCGGCTCGGCCGGGGGCTTTGCAGGCCGGGACCGGATCCCGGACTTGGAAATCCACGAGGAGTCGACAATGCGACATTATGAAATCGTTCTCCTGGTTCATCCGGACCAGAGCGAACAGGTGCCCGGTATGCTCGAACGCTACCGAAGCCTGGTCGAGGAAAAGGGTGGCACTGTCCACCGCAGTGAAGACTGGGGTCGCCTGCAGCTGGCCTACACCATCGCCAAGCTGCACAAGGCGCACTACCTGATGATCAATATCGAGTGCGACAACGAAACCCTGTCGGAGCTCGAAAGCATCTTCAAGTTCAACGACGCCATCCTGCGTCATCTCATCGTCCGCAAGGACAAGGCCGAAACCGAGCCGTCGGTGATGCTCAAGCGCAAGGAAAGTAAGGACGAGCGCGAGAGCGCCCGTCGCGAGCGCACGGATGACAGCGACGACAGCACGGCTGGTGACGATTCTTCCGATAGCGATTCATCTGACGATGACTCGTCCGATGACGATGACTCGTCCGACGACAGTTCGGATGGCGAATCGGACGACAACGACGAAAAAGAGAAGGTGGAGGGCTGACCCATGGCGCGATTCATGAGAAGACGCAAGTTTTGCCGATTCACGGTCGAAGGAATCGAGGAAGTCGATTACAAGGACGTGGACCTGCTCAAGGATTTCATCGGCGAAACCGGCAAGATCGTTCCGAGCCGCATCACCGGCACCAAGGCGCGCTACCAGCGTCAGTTGAGCACGGCGATCAAGCGGGCACGCTACCTGGCCCTGCTGCCGTACACCGACAACCACTGATCGCTAGGGTGACGTCATGAAGCTGATTCTGCTTGAAAACATCTACAATCTGGGCGAGCTCGGCGACACGGTGACCGTGAAAGCCGGTTACGGTCGCAACTTCCTGCTGCCGCGCGGCCTGGCTGTGCCGGCAACCAAGGACAACGTCGAGAAGTTCGAAGCCCGCCGCGAGGAACTGCAGCGCCAGGCCGACGAACGCGAGGCCGCCTCCGAAGCCCGCAAGGAAGCCATCGACGCGCTCGAGGAAGTGCGCTTCGAAGTGCCGGTCAGCCCGGAAGGGCGCCTGTACGGATCGATCAATCCGCACGAGATTGCCGGAAAACTCACCGAGATGGGTTACCCGGTAGAGAAGTCCGAGGTCGACATGCCCGAAGGGCCGATCCGTGAGCCCGGGGAGTTCACCATCGGCCTGATCCTGCATGCCGAAGTGCAGACCGAACTGAAGATCACGGTCGTCGCTGCCGAAAGCTGATTTCCAGTGGTCTACTAGCGCCCGGCCGACCCGGCCGGGCGCGGTTCCTCCCCCGCGGGTCCGGTGCCAGCAGGCTGCCGTCGTACGCCAGGCCGCCGGACGCTCGGTGGCTTTCCTGAAAGCTGCAGGCAATTGGCCATACGTGCCGAATCGGGTCTATACTGATCGGCCGTTCGCGCAGTATTCGTTCCGGTGGTAGAGCATAGTGGCAGAACCCCGACTTTCCACACTCAGTAACGTCAAGGCGCCGCCGCATTCCAACGAGGCGGAGCAGTCACTGCTCGGAGCCCTGATGCTGGGGCCGGACGTCTGGGACCGGGTGGCCGACCAGGTCGACGAGGTCGATTTCTACCGCGAGAATCATCGCCTGATCTTCCGCGCCATTTCCGATCTGGCGCAGGACGGGCAACCCTGCGATGCCGTGACGGTGACCGAATGGTTTTCGCGCCACGGCAAACTCGACAAGGTCGATTCCGGCGCCTACCTGACCATGCTGGCCAACGAAACGCCCGGGCCGGCCAATGCCGCCGGCTACGCGCAAATCGTGCGCGAGAAGTCGATCCTGCGCCAGCTCATCCAGATCGGCACCGAGATTGCCGACAATGCCCTGCAGACGGCCGGTCGCAATTCCAAGGAAGTGCTGGAAGAGGCCGAGCAGCGCATCTATGCCATTGCCGATCAGGGCGCGCACCGTGCCTCGGGCTATGTCAGCGTGCGCGACGTGATGGCCAATGCCATGGACCTGCTGCACGAGTTGCAGCAGAACGAGGGTGACCTGACCGGCGTGCCGACCGGGTTCACTGCGCTCGATGAGCGCACGTCGGGCCTGCAGGACACCGACCTGATTATCGTTGCCGGCCGGCCCTCGATGGGCAAGACCTCCTTCGCCATGAACATCGCCGAACGGGCGGCAATCCGGCACAAGGTGCCCGTGGCTGTCTTCTCGATGGAAATGTCCGATACGCAGCTGGTCATGCGCCTGTTCTCGTCGCTGGGCCAGATCAACCAGGAGCGCCTGCGTACCGGTCGGCTCGAAGGGCAGGACTGGGTCAATCTCCGTTCTGCCATGACCCTGCTCAAGGGTGCGAACATCTTCATCGACCAGACGCCATCCCTCACGCCCACCGACATGCGTGCGCGTGCGCGCCGCATGAAACGCGAGCATGACATCGGGCTGATCCTGGTGGACTATCTTCAGCTGATGAAGGTGCCCGGAAGCGCCGAGAATAGAACCAATGAAATCAGTGAGATATCCCGGAGTCTTAAGGCGCTTGCAAAAGAACTGAAGGTGCCCGTGATCGCGCTTTCGCAGCTCAACCGCGCCCTCGAACAGCGCCCGGACAAGCGTCCGAAGATGGCCGACCTGCGCGAATCCGGTGCCATCGAGCAGGATGCCGACCTGATCCTGTTCATCTACCGTGACGAAGTCTACAACGAGGATTCGGCGGACAAGGGCAAGGCCGAGATCATCATCGGCAAGCATCGTAACGGCGCCACCGGCAAGATCGATCTGGCCTTCCAGGGTGAATTCGTGCGCTTTCGCGATTTCACACCGGATTTCTACGGCCAGGACGGCTAATTCAGTCAAGGCATGGCCCGCAATACCATTGCCCATATCGACCCCGATGCGATCGCCCATAATCTGGGTCGGGTACGCGAATACGCGTCCGACAGCCGGATCATGGCGGTGGTCAAGGCCGATGCTTACGGCCATCGCATCGATCTGTGCCTGCCCGCCCTCGAGCGGGCCGACATGCTGGCGGTGGCCACGATCGAGGAAGCCCGTGCCATCCGCCGCCTTGGTAGCGGCCTGCCGGTGCTGCTGCTCGAAGGCGTTGGAGACCACGGCGACCTGGCGGTGGCAGCCGATCTCGGCCTGGAGCTGACGGTTCACCATCCGCACCAGCTTGAGGCGCTCGAGCGCTTTGGCCGCTCGCCGGCGAGCCGGCTCTGGCTCAAGATCGATACCGGAATGCACCGGCTCGGCGTGCCGGCGGAGGCGGCTGCCGACATGCACCGTCGCCTGCGAGCGATTTCCGGGGTTGAGCAGGTCAACCTGATGAGCCATCTGGCTTGTGCCGAGGAGGCTTCCCATCCGCTCAATGCGCTGCAGATCGAGCGCTTTCTGCGGGCAACGAACGGCCTGGAAGGTGAGCGCTGCCTGGCCAATTCCGCCGGTCTGATCAGCCTGCCCGAGGCCCGCTTCGAGTGGGTGCGCGCCGGCCTGGTGCTTTACGGCATTTCACCCCTGCCGGGGCGGCCGGGCCCGGACCTCGGGATGGAGCCGGCCATGACGTTGAGCGCCGAACTGATGGCCATCAACCACGTTCCCGCCGGCGAGAGCATCGGCTACGGTGCGCGTTTCACGGCTGATCACGACATGCGCGTGGGCGTGGCGAGCATCGGTTACGGAGACGGCTATCCGCGCAGCATGGCCGACGGCGCGCCGGTACTGGTCGAAGGCGAGGCCTGCCGGATGTGTGGTCGCGTGTCGATGGACATGATCACCATTGATCTCGCGGCCTGTCCCGATGCGCAGGTCGGCGACGAGGTCGTGCTGTGGGGGCGGGGCCTGCCGATCGAGACGGTCGCCGAGTTCGCGGGTACCATTCCCTATGAACTGGTCTGCCGGATTACCCGTCGCGTGCGTTTCCGCGGACGCGCCATGGTCGGCAGCACCGGCCTTCGTGCGGTAAAATGACCAGTTCTTTCAAATCCTTGAGCAACTGATGGCGGGCAAGCTCTACATCCAGACCCACGGCTGCCAGATGAACGAGTACGACTCGGACAAGATGGCCGACGTGCTCGCGCACTCGCACGGGCTGGCGTTGACCGACAGCCCCGACGAGGCCGACGTGATTCTGATCAACACCTGCTCGATTCGCGAGAAGGCGCAGGAGAAGGTCTTTTCGCAGCTGGGCCGCTGGCGACCGCTGAAGGAAAAACGTCCTGATCTGGTCATCGGCGTGGCCGGCTGCGTGGCCAGCCAGGAGGGCGAGAACATCATCAAGCGCTCGCCGTTCGTTGACATGGTTTTTGGTCCGCAGACCATTCACCGCCTGCCGGGCATGCTCGACAGCGTGCGCGAGAGCAGTAAGCCGGCGATCGACATCTCCTTTCCCGAAATCGAGAAGTTCGACCACCTGCCCGCCCCGGGCAAGAAGGGCGGCAGCGCTTTCGTATCGATCATGGAGGGCTGCTCAAAGTACTGTTCATTCTGCGTGGTGCCCTACACCCGCGGCGAGGAGGTCAGCCGCCCACTCGACGACGTGATCGCCGAGGTCGCGGAGCTGGCCGCCCAGGGCGTGGTCGAGATCAACCTGCTGGGCCAGAACGTCAATGCTTACCGTGGTCCGATGCACGACGGCGGCACGGCCGACCTGGCACTGCTGATTCGCTACATCGACCATATCGAGGGCATCGAGCGCATCCGTTTCACCACCTCGCATCCGGTCGAGTTCTCCGACAGCCTGGTCGAGGCCTTCGGGGACGTGTCCAAGCTGGCCAACTACCTGCACCTGCCGGTGCAGTCCGGTTCCGATCGCGTGCTGTCGCTGATGAAGCGCGGCCACACCATACTCGAGTACAAGCAGAAGATGCGCCGGCTGCGCGAAGTACGCCCGGATATCGCGCTGAGTTCGGATTTCATCGTCGGTTTTCCCGGCGAGACCGAGCGCGACTTCCAGCAGACCCTGGATCTGGTGAAGGCCCTGGAGTTCGACCAGAGCTTCAGCTTCATTTACTCGGCCCGGCCGGGGACACCGGCGGCATCCTTCCCGGACAATGTTTCGCTCGAGGAAAAAAAGGACCGGCTCAAGCGCCTGCAGGACCAGCTCAATCACCAGGCCCGCGCCTATGCCGAGGCGATGGTGGGCACGCGCCAGCGCGTCGTGGTCGAGGGCGCCAGCCGCAAGCAGGCCAACGAACTGGCCGGGCGCACCGAGAACAACCGTGTGGTCAATTTTCCCGGTCCGCCCGAACTGGTCGGCCGGATGGTCGACGTCGTCGTCACCGAAGCCCTCGCCAACTCGCTGCGCGGCCGGTTGGATCATTCGCAGGAAGCAGTTGCCTGATGTATCCCGTCGTTGATCCTGCAACATTCAGAGCGTGCCTGAGCCGACAGTGCAAGGCGCGACCCGCAGTGAATGGCCAGCCCTTTACAAGGGGTGCAACGCCGCAATGTCGGCTCAGGCGCGCTCCCGCAGGGCGAGCCGGAAAGCGCTCATCTGCGGCGTTATGTCTCTTGAAAATGGCACCACCATTCCCGGCGAGACATGCCTTGCAGCTAAGCGCTTTCCGACTCGCTGAAAGTTACTGGATCAGCGACGGGGTACATTAAATGTCAGCCGCCCCCGAAACGGCCGTGACGCTCGAGCTCGAGCCGGTCGACAATGAACGCCTGGCCAATCTCTGCGGCCACCTCGACGAACACATCAGCCTGATCGAGAAAAGGCTGGGCGTGGCGATCGCTGCACGCGGCAACCTCTTCAGTATCGAGGGTGATCCCGACGCGGTTCGCGCCGCCCGGCGCGTGTTGCGCGAACTCTATCGCCAGTCCGAGGGCGAGGTCCTGAGCCCGGCGGCGGTCAACCTGCAGCTGCAGCAGTCCGGCCTGGACGAGCCCGAGAACGAGGAGATCGAGGTCGGCATCCGCACCCGCCGCGGCATGATCCGCGGTCGTGGCCCCAACCAGAAGCGCTACATCCAGCGTATCGGCAAGTGCGACGTCAACTTCGGCGTTGGTCCGGCCGGTACGGGCAAGACCTTCCTGGCGGTGGCCTGCGCCGTGGACGCGCTGGAGTCCGATCGCGTGCAACGTATCGTGCTGGTGCGTCCGGCCGTGGAGGCCGGTGAGCGCCTGGGCTTCCTGCCCGGGGATCTGGCCCAGAAGGTCGACCCTTACCTGCGGCCGCTGCACGACGCGCTCTACGAGATGCTCGGCTTCGAGAAGGCGGCGCGTCTGACCGAGCGCAACGTCATCGAGGTCGCGCCCCTGGCTTACATGCGCGGGCGCACGCTCAACGACGCGTTCGTGATTCTCGACGAGGCGCAGAACACAACCTCCGAGCAGATGAAGATGTTCCTCACGCGCATCGGCTTCGGTTCGAAGGCGGTCATTACCGGCGACCTCACCCAGATCGACCTGCCGCCCAAGGTCAGTTCCGGCCTGCGCCAGGCGGTGGCCCTGCTCAAGGAAGTCGAGGGCGTGAGCTCGACGTTTTTCGACGCCCGCGATGTGGTGCGGCATCCCATCGTGCGACGCATCGTCGAGGCCTACGAGAGTGCTGATGAGCGAAACGAGTGACCGACCGGCGGCAACCGCCGGGCTCTCCATTCAGCGCGAGTGTGAGTCGGGCTCGCTGCCCAACGACGAGGATGTCCGTCGCTTCGCCGCGGCGGCACTGGCCGAACTCGACGATCCCGTGCTGAACCTGCGCATTGTCGACGAGCCCGAGGGGCGGGCGCTCAACGAGCGCTGGCGCGGCCGCGACTATGCCACCAACGTGCTCAGTTTTCCGGCCGACCTGCCCGAAGGCACCGGTATCAAACTCCTGGGTGATATCGTTCTGTGCGCGCCGGTCCTCGAGCGCGAGGCCGCCGAGCAGGGCAAGTCGATTCGCGCGCATTTTGCCCATCTGCTGATACACGGTATCTTGCATCTGCGCGGATTCGACCACATGTCAGCCGAACAGGCCGAGGTCATGGAGTCGCGGGAAATCCGGCTCCTGGCCGATCTGGGTATTGGCAACCCGTACTTGACCCATGACAAATGAGAAATAGGATATTCGCCGCCCTTGACGGCATTCAGGCGGTATCCTCTCTGAGATGAACGACGAATCCACCGACAGTTCGAACGATAGTAGCGGCGCCAGCTCTCGCGGCTGGCTGGAAAAACTCGGGCGCGCCTTCGGCAGTGAGCCCAGGAGCCGGGAAGACCTGGTCGAGCTGCTGCGCGATGTCAGCGAGCAGGGCCTGATCGAGGCCGACACGCTGGCCATGCTCGAGGGCGCGCTGGAAGTCGACGAGCTCCAGGTGCGTGACGTCATGATTCCGCGCTCGCACATGGTGGTCATTCCCGACGGCACGCCGCTCGACGAGATTCTGCCCATGATCATCGAGTCGGGTCATTCCCGCTTTCCCGTCGTGGGCGAGGATCGCGACCAGGTCAAGGGCATTCTGCTGGCCAAGGACCTGCTCAAACTGGTCGCCAACGGCGACGGCCTGAGCCTGGACGACCTGGTCCGAACGCCGGTCATCATCCCCGAGTCGAAGCGTCTCAATGTCCTGCTGAGGGAGTTCCGCGTCAGCAAGAACCACATGGCGATTGTGGTCGACGAGTACGGCGGGGTTTCGGGGCTGATCACCATCGAGGACGTGCTCGAGGAGATCGTCGGCGATATCGATGACGAGCACGACGCCGACGCGGTCCAGGACATCCAGCGTCTGGAGGATGGCAAGTACCTCGTCCAGGCCTTGACGGCCATCGACGATTTCAACGAATCATTCGAAACCGATTACAGCGACGACGAGTACGACACCATCGGCGGCCTCGTGGTGGCCGAATTCGGTCGCCTTCCCGAGGCCGGTGAGTCGGTCACGATCGACGGCTGGACCTTCGTGGTGACCAGCGCCGACGATCGCCGGCTTCACGCCATGGAAGTCATGACCGACTGATCAGCGCTCCCTCGACTTCGAAATTACGTTAACTTCGAAGTCACCTGGATTTCTGATTCGAGCGTGCGGTGGACCGGGCAACGGTCGGCGATTTCCAGCATGCGCCGGCGCTGATCGGCATCGATATCTCCCTCGATCGAGATTTCGCGTTCGAGCCGGTCGATCTTCCCGCCTGTCGTCTCACAGCTCTCGCAGTCTTCGGCGTGAATCTTGTCGTGCCTGACCCGGCAGCTGACGCGCTCGACCGGCCAGTCCTTGTGGCGTGCGTACATGTTGAGCGTCATGACCGTGCACGCACCCAGCGCCGAAGCGAGGTACTGGTAGGGGTCTGGCCCATGATCCTTGCCGCCGTTGGCCGGCGGTTCGTCCGCGATCAATGCATGGGGACCGGCCCGCAAACGACACAGGAATCCGTCGGCTGTTCGGCCGTGCACGAGCACGCCTTGCTCGTCTTCCGGTTGATCGATCTCGAGGAAGTGACCGGCCCAGGCCGCGATCATGGTCGCGGCATACTTTGCGTCCTCGACCCGGCTGAGCAGATGATCGGCGTGGTCGAGGCTGACAAAGCTCTTGGGGTGCTTGGCCGCGCCAAAGATTCGCTGGGCGTGCTCGATCGACACGGTTCGGTCAAGGGGGGAATGGAGCACCAGCAACGCGCGCTTGAGTTGCGCCAGGCGTTCATCCAGGTCGTGCGAGCGGGCATCCTCGACGAAGTCGTGGCGAATGCGGAACGATCGGCCGGCCAGGTCCACCTCGGCGCTGCCGTTCTCGGCAATCTCGTCGAGCTGTTCGTCGAAATGCTTGAGCACGTTGGTCGGGCTGGACGGCGCCGCGAGCGTGGCCACTGCGCGCACGCTGTCGAGGCGCTCGGCCACTGCCAGCACGGCCGCGCCACCGAGCGAATGGCCCACCAGCAGTTGCGGGGCGTCGAGCTTTTCGGCGAGATAGCCGGCGGCATCCTCGAGGTCGTCGAGATTGCTGGAGAAAGTCGTGTCGGCGAAGTCGCCCTCGCTTTCGCCCAGACCGGTAAAGTCGAAGCGCAACACGGCGAAATCGGCGTCGGCCAGTGCGCGCGTAATCTCGCGCGCCGCCCGAATATCCCTGCCGCAGGTAAAGCAGTGGGCGAATACCGCCGTGGCGCGGTAGTGGCCACCAGGGGGTAATTCCAGGGTGCCCGTCAGGGTGACGCCGTCGCGATTGTCAAACTGGATTCGGGACATTTCCGGAGCCATATCGGGTGAGGTTGTGCGGCAGTATGGGGCACAATGTCGCTTTGCACGATACGGATTATCCGAGGGATGAAGGAATTGATCGCGGCCCGGCTGCGGCTGCTTGTCATGCTGGTGATCGGCTTCCAGGCGCTGCCCGCCGTTGCCCAGGAAGCCTGGCTGGTGACCTATGGGCCCGGCCAGGAAGTCTGGGAACGCTTTGGCCACAACGCGATCTGGCTGCGGGACGCCGAACTGGGTCTCGACCACGTCTACAGCTTCGGCTACTTCGAGATGGACCGCCCGGGTTTCTACAGCGATTTTGCCCGGGGCATCATGAAGTACTTCGGTTCGGCGTCTTCGCCGGAAGACGAGTTCGCCTACTACCGTATGCGTGACCGTTCCATTCGCATCCAGAAACTCGATCTTGATTCCGGGCAGATCAGCGAACTGCACCGCCTGCTGCACGAGAATATCTATCCGATTCCCCAGTACTACGACTACGATTATTTCTTCGCCAACTGCTCGACCTGGCTTCGCGACCTGATCGATCGCGTGGTCGCCGGCGAGGTCAAGGCTCAGCTCGAATCCACGCCGGCCAGGCTCAATTTCCGCGATCATATCCGGCGCTACAACGAAAGCCGCCTGGAGCTGCATTCCGGGCTGATGGCGCTACTGGGCCCCATGATCGACCGTCCCCGCACGGCCTGGGAAGAGGCCTTCGTCCCCGATGCCCTGGCCGACTCGATGGCGGCGGTCATCATCGATGGCGAGCCTCTGGTGGTCGAGAGCGATACGCTCTACGTCTCGCGCCAACACGACGCACCGGAGGAACCGTCCCTGCAGTGGTGGTCCTACAGCCTGGTTTCGATTCTGGCGGCCCTGCTGGTGGCGCTCGCCCTGCGCTTCGAGCCGGGCTTCTGGCCCCTGCTGCCCTGGCGTGTGGCCGCGCTGGCCACCGGCCTGGCCGGTGTCGTGGTGCTCGTGATGTGGTTCGCCAGTGGTCACGAAGTCATTGACGGCAACCGTGCCGTGCTCATGCTCAACCCTTTCTGGCTGCTGATGCTGCTGCCACTGCCCAGGCATGCCGGCACCGCGCTGTGGTGGTTGCTTGCCGCCGCTGCAGCCGCCGGCGCCGTCGTGCTCGCGTGGCCGGGCAGTCCGCAGTACCGGCCGCAACTGGTGTTCGGCCTGGCGCCGTTGCTGGCCACCATGCTCTGGGTCTGGCGGTCACGCTTGTCCTAGTGGGCCATGCGGCTAATTAGGTAACACTCAGAGCCACTGTGCCGGTGCGAATCAAGGCGCGTTTCGCAGGGAATGGTTGTTCCCTTTCCAAGAAGCGCAACGCCGAGTCGCGCCGGCACAGCGGCTCTGAGTGTTACCTAATTAGCCGCATGGCCCACTAGAGGCGAATCACCCGGTCGTAGCGCGGAAGCCATTCGGGCTCGTGGCTGATCATCACTACCGTCCGACCTTCCAGCCATCGTTCGAGGCTCGAGGCCAGGCCGATAGCCGTGGCCTTGTCCAGGCCGGTGGTCGGCTCGTCGAGGATCACCGCGGGCGGGTCGACAAGCATCAGGCGCGCCAGGCCGACTCGGCGCAGTTCGCCGCCCGAGAGGCCGGCGCCACCTTCGTCCAGCCAGGTCTCCAGGCTCTGTTCCAGGGATTGAAGCCAGTCGGCCAGGCCCGACGCGCGCAGTGCATCCTTCATCTGTGCGTCACTTGCCTCGGGCGCGGCCACCCGCAGGTTCGCCGCCAGGGTGTCGGCGAAGACCACCGGCTGCTGGGGCAGGTAGCCGATGTGGCGTCTGAGCACATCGGCATCGATATCGCGCAGGTCCAGGCCGCCCAAGCGGATGATGCCGCCGTCGGGATCGATCTGCCGCATCAATAGCAGGCCCAGGGTGGTCTTTCCGCTGCCGCTTGCGCCGGTCACCAGCAGGCGCTCGCCGTTGGCGATGTCGAGATCCAGTCCGTCGACGACGGGGGTGGCGGCACCCGGCCAGGCATAGTTCACCGCCCGGAGCCGGAAATCGCTGGCGTCGGGCACGGCACCGCCGCCGGCATCGAGTGTCGCCTCGCGGCCGGCCAGCTCGCCGATTCGATCGGCGGCGATGCGCGAGCGCGTCAGCTGCCGCCAGGCCGCCGGCAGCGCCTGCCAGATTTCCACCAGACCCAGGGCCACGATCACCGCCATGACCGCCACCGGGCCGGACGGTTGCTGCCCGGTCCGGTCGGCCAGCACCGCCAGCAGCACGAGCCAGACACCGACGTAGCCGGTCGCGTTGATCAGGGCGCGGCCGGCGACGTCGAGGCGATCCAGCCGTCGCTGTCTTGCAATGCGGTGCGTGGACAGCTGCTCGAGAATCTCCTCGCGTTCGGCCATGCGTTGTTCGGCGATGAGGGACTTGAGGCCCTCCAGGCTTTCGGTGCAATGCCGCCTCAGCGCCGGTTCACGGCGGGCCAGGGCCAGGCCGGGACGCCGCCCGCCGCGAGCGGTTGCCCAGGTGACGACGGCGCCGGCAACTCCCGCTGTGGCGATGACCAGTGCTGCCTGGCCGGAAGTGAGCCAGAGCAGGACAAGACACACCCCCAGCGTGCCCAGGACCGCGGTCAGGAGAGGGCCGGCCACGCCGGAGAAGAGGTGGTCGAGCGTTTCGACGTCGCGTGTGAGTCGGTTGAGAGTGTCACCACGCTCGAGACGCCTGAGCTGCAGTTCGTCGAGACGCAGCAGGCGCCGCATCAGGTTCAGTCGCACCGCCGCAAGCAGGCCCAGGGTGGCGCGGTGCGTGGCCAGGCGTTCACCGTAGCGCGCCACTGTGCGGGTGACGGCGGCCAGGCGGATGCCGCCGCCGGGGGTGAAGATGTCGAGCGCGGCGATCATGCCCAGCCCGGCCATGGCGCTGGCGGTGATCAGCCAGCCGGAGAGTCCCAGCAGGACCAGCGCGGCGACCGCCGAGACCAGCATCAGCGCGATGCCGAGGGCCAGCCAGCGCCATTGACGCCGCCAGGCCGGGCCGAGGAGCGAACGCAGCTTCATCGCCGCACCTCCGTGAGCTGTCCACCGGAAAGCTCGAGGATCCGTTCGGCCCAGGATTCGGCCAGCGGGTCGTGACTGGCGCAGATCATCGTCGGTCCGCCGTCGTTCGACAGCCGGGTCAGCGTGCGCCACAGCGTGGCGGCGGTTTCATCATCCAGGCTGGCGGTGGGCTCGTCGAGCAGCAGCAGGGGACGGGGCCGGAGCAGGGCGCGGGCCAGCAGCACCCGCCTGGCCTGGCCGCCGGAGAGTCCTTCGCCGGAGGCCCGCACGGTCGTGTCCAGGCCGCGCGGCAGGGCATCGATCCAGTCGCCGAGGCCGGCGGCGGCGACGGCCGAGTGCAGCTCGGAATCCGTGGCCGCGGGTTTCGACAGGCGGATGTTGTCGGCGAGGCTGCCCTCGAACAGCCCGCCATGCTGACCCATCCAGCCACGCAGGTCCGCCAGGCTCCTTGCGTCGATGCGCGAAAGCTCGACGCCGTCGACACGAATGCTGCCGACATCGGGCGCCAGGAAGCCCCCGAGAAGGTCGAGCAGGGTGGATTTGCCGCTGCCGCTGGCGCCCCGCACGAGCAGGCGCTGGCCGGCTTGTGCGGTGAAGTCGATCCCGGCGAGTATCGTGCCCCGGCCGGGCCGCGCCAGGGATAGATCGCGGACTTCCAGGCGGCAGGCCGGACCCGGCCTGTACGTCACCGGGGCGGCGGGCTCCGGGCGGGCCGGCGGAGCATCCAGAACGGCATGGATCGCGGCGGCTGCCGCCAGGCCGTCGGCGCGATCGTGCCAGGCCTGCGATAGCTGCCTGAGCGGCTGAAAGAACTCGGGCGCGAGCAGGAGCACGAACAGACCGCTCTGCAGGGTCAGTGCCGGGGCGGGGCCGAAGCGGATGTAGTCGAGCAGGCCCAGCCCGACGTAGATCGCAACCGCGGCAATGGCCACCGCGGCGAAGAACTCCAGTACGGCGGTCGAGAGGAAGGCGATCTTGAGCACCGCCAGCGTGCGTTGCCTGAAGTCCTCGATCAGCTCGCCCAGACGACCGAGTTCGTGTTCTTCACTGCCGAAACGCCGGATGGTGTCGAGGCCGCGCAAGCGGTCGAGGAAGACCCCGCCCAGCCGGACCAGTTCGCGCTGCTGATCGCGGCTGGCCTGTTCCGCGCCCCAACCGACCAGGACCATGAACAGCGGAATCAGCGGAGCGGCCAGGGCGAGAAAGGCGCCGGCCAGCCAGTCTTTCCAGATCACTGCCACCAGCAGCACGGGAATCGTCACGGCAGCGCCGATCACGGTGGGCAGGAAGCGCCCGTACCAGCGCTCGAGCAGGTCGACCTGCTCGATCAGGGTGGTCGACAGGGCGCCGGCGCCGGCGCGCGCGGCAAAGCCCGGCCCGGCTTCACCGATGTGCCGGAACAGGCGCGGTCGCAAATCGCGCTGGATCCGCGCTGCCGCACCCGAGGCCAGCCAGCCGCGGGCCGCTTCAGCGCCTGCGCGAAGCAGGAATATGCCCAGCAGGGCCGCCAGGGTGGTGACCAGGCCGGTGATCGGGCGATTTTCGATCAGGACGGCATGGACGACGGTCGCAAGCAGCCAGGCCTGGACGGCGATCAGGCCGGCCTGGAGCAGCGAGAAGGCGGTCAGTCCGGCGCGGAATCCGCGCGGCTCCCGCGCCGCCAGCCATTGGCTTTCGTTGCGCACGCGATAACCGACGCTCTCGCTGCCGCGCTCAGTGGTCCGCGTAGCCTTCTCCCGGGCGGATCTTGCCGCGGAACACCCAGTAGGACCACGCCGTGTAGCCAAGGATGATCGGCAGCAGGAACAGCACTCCCAGCAGCAGGAACAGCTGGGCGCCCGGGTCCGAGGCGGCATCCCAGAAGGTGTGTTCCGGCGGGACCGCGTAAGGCCACATCGAGGCCAGCAGGCCAAAGTAGAACAGCGCGAACAGGGCCATCGAGCCGATAAAGGGCGACGCATCCGAACGCTGCTGCAGCTTGCGCCAGACCCAGGCGGCGGCCAGTACAGTCAGGACGGGGAAGATCCAGAGTACGGAAACCTGGTCGAACCAGCGCTCGCGCACGTGTTCACTGGCCAGCGGCGTCCAGATGCTGACCAGGACGAAAAAGCCCATGACCACGGCGAGCAGAGTGGGTGCCATGCGATAGGCCCAGTCTCGGGTCTCGCCTTCGGTCTTGAGAATAGCCCAGGTCGCGCCCAGCAGAGCGTAACCGGCGACCACGCCCAGGCCCGTCATGACCGTGAAGGGCGTGAGCCAGTCGAAGGGGCCGCCGACGTAGGAAAAGCCTTCAACCTCGAAGCCCTGAATATAGGCGCCGACCACCGCCCCCTGGGCGAAGGCGGCCACCGTCGAACCGATGGCAAAGCTGCGATCCCACCAGTGCCGGTTATTCCGG
Organism: Wenzhouxiangella psychrophila; assembly: GCF_042310375.1. Classification (NCBI taxonomy): domain Bacteria; kingdom Pseudomonadati; phylum Pseudomonadota; class Gammaproteobacteria; order Chromatiales; family Wenzhouxiangellaceae; genus Wenzhouxiangella; species Wenzhouxiangella psychrophila. The sequence goes on from NZ_JBHJMQ010000002.1 coordinate 234,268, forward strand.
GACTTGAAGCGGAACTCGAAGGCGACGCCGCGGAAAATCAGCCCGGCGAGCAACAGGAACACGCCGATGTAGAGCGCCGGCAAAAAGACCGTGTAGACCAGGGGGAAGGCGGCCAGAAGCCCGGCGCCGCCGAGAATCAGCCAGGTTTCGTTGCCGTCCCAGACGGGTGCGACCGAGTTCATCAAATCGTCGCGGGCGGAGTCGCTGGGCGCGAAGGGAAAGAGAATGCCGACACCCAGGTCGAAGCCGTCCATGAGGACGTACATGAACACACCGATGCCGATGATGACGATCCAGATCAGGGTCAGGTCCAACAGTTCCATGATGTCAGCTCCTTCCTTCCGCGGGATTTTCCGCGTCTGAGTCCTTGAGCACCGACCAGGGCCGCTTGGCGTGGGCCGATTCGATCTCGCCTCGGTCCGCTTCGGGCGCCGGTCCGGTGAGGATCACGCGGCGCAGGTAGATGAGACCGGAGACGAAGACGATGGCGTAGACGGCGATGTAGCCGATGAGGGTACCAAGCACCATCGGCCCGCTGAGCGATGGGGTGACGGCTTCGCTGGCCCGCATGATGCCCTGGATGATCCACGGCTGGCGCCCGATTTCGGTGACGAACCAGCCGGCCAGGACGGCCACGAACGGCAGCGGAATCATCCAGCTGATGATGCGCAGCAGTCTGGGGGAGTGTTCGAGCCTGCCCCTGAGGACCTGAACGGCGCCGAGGATCGAGACAACGATAAAGAGGACACCGATGGCGACCATCACGCGGAAACTCCAGAACACGATGCCGACCGGCGGCCGATCCTCGGGGGGAACGGATTTGAGGCCGGCCACCTCGCCGTCGAGGCTGTGGGTGAGGATCAGGCTGCCCAGGTAGGGAATGCCGATCTCGAAATGGTTCTTCTCGGCCCGCGAGTCGGGTATGGCGAACAGAATCAGCGGCGCACCCTGCTTGGTTTCCCAGTGGCCTTCCATGGCCGCCACCTTGATGGGCTGTTCCTCCAGGGTATTGAGGCCGTGCAGGTCGCCGACGAAAAGCTGCAGCGGCGTGGCCAGGGCCAGCATCAGCAGGCTCATCTTCAGGGCGGTCAGGCTGCTGTTACGGTGGCGGCCCCTGAGCAGGTACCACGCGCTGACCCCGGCGACGACGAAGCCACCGGTGATGAACGAAGCCAGGCCCATGTGGGCGAAGCGATAGGGCAGCGAGGAGTTGAAGATGGCCTCGCTCCAGGAAGTGACCCTCAACATGCCGTCGACCATTTCCACGCCGGCCGGGGTGTGCATCCAGCTGTTGGCCGCCAGGATCCAGAAGCTCGAGATGAAGGTCCCGGCTGCGACCATGCAGGCCGCGAACAGATGCGCGCCTGGCGGTACCTTGTTGCGGCCGAAAAGCAGCACGCCCAGGAAAGTGGCTTCAAGGAAAAAGGCGGTCACGACCTCGTAGCTGAGTACGGGGCCGAAGAAGTTCGCGGCCTGGTAGGAGAACGTGCTCCAGTTGGTGCCGAACTGGAAGGACATGACGATGCCGGACACCACCCCCATCCCGAAGACCAGCGCAAAAACCTTGGTCCAGAACTGGGACAGCCTGAGATAGACGGGCCGGCCGGTGCGGTAGAACAGGCCTTCGAGAACCGCGATGTAGGATGCCAGGCCGATCGTGAAGACTGGAAAGATGGCGTGGAACGACACCACGAAGGCAAACTGGAATCGCGACAGCAGAAGGGGGTCCAGCTCCATGATCGTGCACTCCTTTTCCGGCGGTTGGCCCGAACATTATATATCACTAATATAAGGAACGGGTAATGAATCTATTGGCCTTCGGTCTCCTACGAATAATACCTACCGGATCGTGACCACGATGTGGCGGCGGTGGGGCCGGTAGCGGTGTTCCCACAGGAAGACCCCCTGCCAGGTGCCCAGCGCCAGCCGGCCGGCGGTCACGGGAATGGTGAGATCGGTATGGGTCAGCGCGAGGCGCACGTGTGCGGCCATGTCGTCGTCGCCCTCCGCGCGGTGAATGAATCGCGCGTCGCCGTCGGGTACCAGGTCGGCAAAGAAGGTCTCGAGGTCGCGCTGGACATCCGGATCGGCGTTTTCGTTGATCAGCAGCGAGGCTGAGGTGTGCTTGAGGAAGACGTGGCACAGTCCGGATTCGATACCACTGGCCGACACTTCATGGGCAATGCGCTCCGTGATGTCGAGGGTGTCTCGTCCCGCCGTTTCGATCGTCAGTTCGGTCTGGTACATGTCATTCAGTGAGCCTGCGCCGTGAGCTCGGCCAGCAGTTCGGCCTGGTGGGCCTCGACCAGCGGTTCGATGACAGCATCGAGCTCGCCGTCGATGACCTTGTCGAGATCATACAAGGTCAGTCCGATGCGGTGGTCGGTGACCCGGCCCTGCGGGAAGTTGTAGGTGCGAATCCGCTCTGAGCGGTCGCCCGAACCCACCTGGAGCTTGCGCTCGGCGGCGCGCTCGTCCTTTTGTTGCTGGACCTGCGCTTCCATCAGGCGGGCGCTGAGCAGGCTCATGGCGCGGGCGCGGTTCTTGTGCTGCGAACGTTCGTCCTGGCATTCGACCACGATGCCGCTCGGCAGGTGCGTGATGCGGATGGCCGAATCGGTGGTGTTGACGTGCTGTCCGCCGGCACCCGAGGAGCGGAAGGTGTCGACGCGCAGGTCGTTGGGATTGACGTCGATTGCTTCGACGTCGTCGATTTCGGGCAGGATGGCCACGGTGCAGGCCGAGGTGTGAATGCGGCCCTGTGATTCGGTTTCCGGCACGCGCTGGACGCGGTGTACGCCCGATTCGAACTTGAGCCTGGACCAGGCTCCCTTGCCGATCACTTGCGCGATGACTTCCCGGTAGCCGCCAGCTTCGCTTTCCTGAGCCGACATGATCTCTACTTTCCATCCGCGGCGCTCGGCGTAGCGCGCGTACATCCGCAGCAGGTCGCCGGCGAAGATACCCGCTTCCTGTCCGCCGGTGCCGGCACGGATCTCGAGAAAGATGTTGCGTTCGTCGTTGGGGTCGCGCGGCAGCAGCAGTTTCTGCAACTGCTGCTCGAGCGCTTCGCTATTCGACTCCAGCGATCCGAGTTCGTCGCGGGCCATTTGACGCATTTCGCCATCACTGGCCTCGAGCAGCTCCTTCGCCTCTTCCATCGCCCGTTCGTTGCCGCGAAATTGCTGCCACACCTGGATGACCGGCTCAAGCTCGGCGTATTCGCGCGAGAGTTGCTCGAACTGATGACGGTCGCCGATGACATCCGGGCTGGCAAGCAGGTGCTCGAGTTCCTCGAAGCGTTCCCGGGCCTCGTCCAGGCGCTGGCGCATTCCCTGGTTCATGAGTCGTCGTCGTTGAAGTAGAAACGCGCCGCGGCCAGCAGTTCTTCGTCGCCGGTCTCGGCCGCCTGTCGCACCTTGATGCTGGGGCCGTGCAGCAGGCGATTGACCAGGCGGTGCGACAGCCGGCGCATCACATCCTCTGGGTCGCCGCCCTTGCTGAGCTCCTGGCGGGCGCGTTCAAGCAGTTGGTCTCGCTCGGCCTGGGCGCGCTGTCGCAGCTGCTTGAGCGTGCCCGAAGTGGCCTGGAGTCGAAGCCAGCGTTCGAAAGTGGCCACTTCCGACTCGACGATACTGTTGGCCCTCTGCAGCGACTCCTGGCGTTGCTGCTGGGCGGATTCGACGATCGCACGCAAGTCGTCGATGGTGTAGAGGTACAGGTCGTCGAGACTGGTACTGTCGGCGCTGATGTTGCGTGGGACCGACAGGTCGAGCGCGAACATCGGTTGACGGCGCCGCTTGCGAAGGGCATCGCGGAACATCTGGCGATCGATGATGGTCCTGGGGCTGGCGGTGCAGGCGATGACCAGGTCGCTTTCACCCAGCAGCTCGGGCAGGGCATCGAGCGTGGCCGCCCGGGCGCCAAAGCGTTCGGCCAGTCGGCCGGCGCGATCTTCGCTGCGGTTGGCGATGGTCAGGCTGTTCACGCCGCTGGCGTGAAAATGCGTGGCGCAGTCCTCGATCATGTCCCCGGCACCGATAAGGAGCACCCGCAGCGCATCGATTTCGCCGAAAATCTGCCGAGCCAGTCGCAGCGCTGCGAAGGGCAGGGTGACGGGGTCGCGCCCGATGCCGGTTTCGCTTCGAACGCGCTTGGCGGCGGCGAAAGCGTGCTGGAACATGCGGTCGAGGCGGCTGTCGAGGGTATCGGCGGCCTGGGCGAGCTGCCAGGCCTGCTTGGCCTGGCCGGCGACTTGCGGTTCGCCGATGATCATCGAGTCCATGCCGGAGATCACTTTAATGAGATGATAGCTGCAGGCGGAATGTTCGAGGTGATAGAGGTGCTCGCGAAACTGGCCCGGTGCCAGACCATGCCATTCGTGCAACCAATCCATCAAGCTGCGCGTGATAGCCTGTTCCGACGACACGTAGAGTTCGGTACGGTTGCAGGTGCTCAGAATGCCGCAGCCTTCCACGCCCGGAACCGCCGCGAGCGAGGCAAGCGCCTCCGGCAGTGCTTCAGCCGAAAATGCCAGCCGCTCGCGAATGCTGATCGGCGCGGTCTGGTGGCTGATTCCCAAGGTGAATAGCGACATGCAGGACCAGTTCATGGACAAACGTACAATTTTCCTACCCGCAGCCCGGCAGATCAAGCGAAGCCTGCTCGCGGGCGGCCTTTGCCTTTGGCTCGGCGCTTGCGCAACCAGCGGCCAGGGTGGTGACGAATCGGCACAGGCACAGGATGTTCAAGCCGACTCGGAAGCGATGATTCACATCACCACGGCAGAGCGCCTTGTCGATGTTGGCGAATACGAGTCGGCGCTGGAAGAATATCTCGCCGCGGCCCGGATTTCCCGCGACCCCGAGATCGCGCAGATGGTGACGCGTCTGGCCGGACAGCTGGAAAACTGGCCCACGGCGGCGACTGCCGCGGAGCGCTGGCTGGAGCTGGATGAAGATGCCGACTCGGCCCACCACGTGCGCATTATAGCCCGCATCAATATGGGGCAGCCGAAAGAAGCCGTCGAAGCGATGGCGAACTGGCTCGATCGGGAAGATTCGGCCGAATCGACCCGGTGGTGGCGTCGGGCGGCCATGCTGCTGGCTGCCACGAGTAATGACGCCACGGCAGGCGACGCATTCGAGCAGCTCGTCGACGAGTACGGGGACTTGGCGCCCTCTGGCGAGGTCGCGCACGCTGAAAGTATCCTGCTATGGCGCCAGGGCGAGCAGGCGCGTGCGCTGGAGCGCTCGCGCGCGGCGGCTGAATCCAGCAATGAAGCCGAGCACCTGGTATGGGCCGCCCAGCTGGCCGCCGATACAGGCGACCTCGAGCTGGCACTCGAACTGTACGAGAAGGCCAGAAAGCGTAGTCCCGAAGACGTCTCGCTGGCGCTGTCGCAGGCCGAAGTGCTGCGACAGCTCGAGCGCAACGAAGAGGCGCTGGATCTGCTGCGCACCCTGCCGGCCGACAGCGAGACGCTCTACACCCTGGGCATCTACCTGGTGCGGCTCGAGCAGGAATCCGAGGCCGATTCCGTATGGCAGCGAATGCGGGATCTGCCCGAAGAGGCGCAGCGCAGCGGGCACGATTACCTTCTCGCGCAGTTTGCCGAGCTGGTCGGGCGCGACGAGGCGGCGCTTGAGTGGTACGAGCGGGTCGATGACCCTGCCCGTCAGGAAGATTCGATGCTGCGCCGGGCCGCCATATTGGGCCGAATGGGTCGTGTCGAGGCCGGTCGCGAGATTCTGACCGAGTTGCGGGAACAGGGTGATGACGAGATGGTGCTCGATACCTGGCTGATCGAGGCCGAAATGCTGCGCAGTAACGGCCGAGCGACCGACGCGGTCGAGCTGCTCGGCAAGCCGCTGGCGGAATCCCGTGGCAGCACGGAGCTTCTCTACGCACGGGCCCTGGCCGCGGCTTCGGCCGGGAATGTCGATCTCGCCGAACAGGACCTGCGCCGGGTCATCCAGATGGACGGCGACAATGCCATGGCCCTCAACGCCCTTGGCTACACGCTGACCGATCTCACCGACCGCCATCAGGAAGCCTATCGCCTGATCAAGCGCGCGCTCGAGCTGGATCCCGAAGACGCGGCGACGCTCGATTCCATGGGCTGGGTGCTTTACCGGCTCGGCCGCAGCGAAGAAGCCGTCGGCTATCTTCGCCGGGCACTCGAAGGCGACGAGAATCCGGAAATCATGGCGCACCTGATCGAGGTGCTCGATCACCTCGGGCAGGATGAAGAAGCGGCCGACCTGACAGAACGGGCGCTGGCTGACTATCCCGAAGACGACTACCTTCGCGCCACCCTGGATCGCCTCGACCGGCTGCCATGAGCGAACGATTCGGTTCTGTCGGGCGAATCGCCATCGTACTGGCTGCCTGCCTGGTGCTGGCGGCCTGCGCCACGCGCGAACAGCGCCCGGCGGGCGCCTGGCTCGAGGAGCGGCAGTCGTGGTTTGATGAACACCCGCAGTGGCAGATTTCGGGCCGGGTAAGCCTGAGCGACGGCCAGCGGGGTGGTTCTCTCGGTTTCAGCTGGGAGGCCGAGGGTGACGAGCATCGCATCCATCTGCGTACTTCCGCCGGTGGACGCCAGTGGCGGTTGAGATTTTCGCCTGATGACGCAGTGCTCCAGGGCAGCGAAGTGGGCCGCCTGAGTGGTTCCAACCCTGATCCGCTGGTCGAGCGGGCGGTGGGCTGGCCTATCCCGGTATACGCGCTTTCGTGGTGGATTCGCGGGCTGGTCCCGCCGGGTGGCGGCGATATCCGGTTTGCCGACGACGGCACCCTGGCGGGGGTAACCGGCCCCGTGTGGATGCTGGAGTACCAGCATTTCAACCAGGTCGAGGGCCGCTTGCTTCCAACCCGCATGGAAGCCCGGTCGGATGAGTACACGGTCCGCCTGGTCATCCGGAATTGGCGGTTCGGTGCATCCGAATAACGCTTCGGGGTCGAAGCGCGGTAAAAAATCGTTATAATGCCCGCCATCGCGACCGGTGGTGCCGACCGGTGCACCGGCACAGAGTTTCACCTGCAGGGACGTCGCCAAGTTGGTTAAGGCACGGGGTTTTGATCCCCGCATTCGCAGGTTCGAGTCCTGCCGTCCCTGCCATTTTTAGCCACAAATAGGGTGTTTTCTTGAGTCATCCCTCGCTGATGGTATTTGCCGGGAATGCAAACCCGGAACTCGCCCAGGCCATCGCCGAAAATCTGGGTGTACCCATGGGCCGTGCCAACGTCGGTAGCTTCAGCGACGGCGAAGTCATGGTCGAAATCATGGAAAACGTGCGCGGTCGCGATATTTACGTGATCCAGCCGACTTGCCAGCCGACGGCCGAGAACTTCATGGAGTTGCTGGTGATGATCGACGCGCTCAAGCGCGCTTCGGCCTACCGCGTAACCTCGATCATTCCCTACTTCGGCTATGCCCGACAGGATCGTCGCCCCCGATCTTCGCGCGTGCCGATCACATCCAAGGTGGCTGCCCGAATGATCTCGGTGGCCGGCACCGACCGGGTCGTGACGGTCGACCTGCACGCCGACCAGATCCAGGGTTTCTTCGACGTGCCGGTCGACAATGTCTACGCCTCGCCACTGACCCTGGCCGACATCTGGAAGCACTACACCTCCGAGGAGATCATCGTCGTCTCGCCCGACGTCGGCGGCGTGGTCCGCGCCCGCGCCATCGCCAAGCGCCTCGACTGCGAGCTGGCCATCATCGACAAACGCCGTCCGCGTGCCAATGAGGCGACGGTCATGAATCTCATCGGGGATGTCGAAGGCAAGATCTGCGTGCTGGTCGACGACATGATCGACACCGCCGGCACGCTGTGCTCGGCCGCCGGGGCGCTCAAGGACAAGGGCGCGCAGAAAGTCGTCGCCTACTGCGTGCACCCGGTGCTGTCGGGCAAGGCGATTGAAAACATCAACAACTCGCGCATCGACGAAATCGTCGTCACCGATACCATCCCGCTGAGCCAGGCTGCGCGAGACACCGGCCGCATCCGCCAGTTGTCGGTTGCCCAGATGCTGGCCGAGACCATCAGGCGCATGGCCGAAGGCGAGTCGGTCAGTTCGCTATATGTGGATTAGTTGTACCCAATCTGTACGGCAATCACCATTGCCACGGCCGCTGCTGCCAGCAGCTTGATGATCAGCGGAAAGATGAAGCGGAACCAGCGGTCGTAGGGGATGCCCGCCAGGCCGAGGATGCCCATCAGGACGGGGTTGGTCGGCACGATCATGTTCATGAACCCGTCGCCGAACTGGTAGGCGAGCACCGAGACCTGGCGCGTGATGCCCACCAGGTCGCCGATCGGCGCCATCAGGGGCATGGTCAGGTAGGCCTGGCCGCTGCCCGATGACACGAAGATGTTCATCACGCTCTGGATGCCCAGCATGCCGACGGCCGACACTTCCGCCGGCAGGCCGATCAGGGGCGAGGCCATGGCGTTGACGATGGTGTGCAGGACCTGGCCGTCTTCGAGAATCAGGGCGATTGATTTGGCGAAACCGATCAGGATCGCCGTTCCGGCCAGCTCGGAAGCGCCGAGTGAGAAGGTCTTGGCCAGGTCGTCGAAGGACATACGGTCGATCAGGGCCACTGCGACGGCCAGGGCGATGAACATCGCACCCAGCTCCACCAGGTACCAGCCGTGTGCCACGATGCCGTAGACCAGAACGCTCAGGGCAAGGGCGGTGACGGCGAGGATCGCCCGTCGCTTGCCGGTCAATTCAGGCAGTTCGCTTTGCGCCGGCGGCTGGGCCGATTCGATTCCGTGGACCAGGCTGGCTTCCGGGTCGCGCTGAACCTTGCGCGCGTAGGACCAGACGTGATGAATTCCGATCGCCAGGAAGGGCCAGAAAATGATCGCTCGATACTGGATGCCCGAGCCCGGCTGCAGCTCGGCGATGTCCTGGGCGATGAACAGGGTGAAGGGATTGAGGATCGCTGCCCCGTAGCCGACGCAATAGCCGACCACCATGATGCCGATGGCGGCGACCGTGTCCATGCGCATGGCCACGCACAATGAAATCAGGATGGCCGCCAGCGGAATGTACTCTTCGGCCATGCCGAGCGTGGCCGAGGCGGCGGCGAACAGGAACACGCCCAGCGAGATGAGCCAGAAGGCATTGCTGCCGAAGCGCTGAATGACCGTGCCGAGAAAAGCTTCGATGGCGCCGGTCTTGCGGATGACCGCCAGGGCGCCGCCGATGAGCAGCACGAAGAAAATGATGCCCTGAACATCGGCCATGGCCCGCGGGACGGCCGTAAACAGGTGCCAGGGTGCAAGCGTATCGGCGTCTTCGATCAGGCTGAACGTGCCCGGCTGGACGACTTCGCGGCCGCTGTCGTTGGTGACGGTTTCGAAGCTGCCGGCGGGCAGCACCCAGGTCAGCACCAGCGCGACGATCATCATGATGAACATCAGCACCAGCGTGTGCGGCATCCGCAGCGTCTTCGTCATTGGCTTGTTCTCCCTCGAGGACTCAAGTTTAACGCCATGAGCCTAAAACCAAATAATGAAACCACGGAATTCACGGAATGCACTGAATGAACAAGATGTTTTTCCGTGCTTTCCGTGCCTTCCGTGGTTCCTCTTTACCCTCCGGCGATTACTGGTTCCACTGCAAATGGCACCTAATCAGCCGATGCCGTATCGGCCGAAGCTTCCGGGCCGATGTTTCTGTCCAGGAAGTCGAGCATCTTGCTGTAGAAATCCACGCGATTATCCACGTCGTAGAAACCGTGGCCTTCCTCTTCCTTGACCATCCACTCATAGTCCTTGCCGATATCGTCGAGCGCTTCGCGCAAGCGCTCGAAGTGGCCGATCACCACGCGGACGTCGCTGCCGCCGTGAACGAGAAGCAGGTCCGCTTTGATCTTGTCGACGTTGTGCACCGGCGAGTTGGCGCGCAGTTCTTCTTCATCGTCGCCCACGGCCGTCGACATGAAGCGTTCAAAGGATTTTCGGCCCTCGCGCCCGGCGGCTTGCTGGCTCGAGAAATCGCTACCGTCGCCGCTGCGGAACCAGGGCAGGTCGTAGACGCCGACATAGCCGATTGCGCACTGGTACAGGTCAGGCTCCTTGGCGACGCCCATGAGCGAGGCGTAGCCGCCATAGCTGCCGCCGTAGATGCAGATCCGGTCCTCGTCGGCAATGCCTTGTTCGATCGCCCAGTTCGTAGCGTCTGTGAGGTCGTCCTGCATCTTGCCGCCCCATTCCTTCCAGCCGGCGCGCATGAAATCCTCGCCGCGGCCGCCTGAGCCGCGGAAGTTGACCTGCAGCGTGGCATAACCGTGGTGCGCGAGGAACTGCGCTTCGCGGTTGAAGCCCCAGGAATCGTAGGGACCGAAGGGACCGCCGTGAACGTTGAGCACCAGCGGCAGGTTTTCGTTCTGATCATCCGGCAGCGTCAGGAAGGCGTGCAGTTCCAGGCCGTCCCTGGCCTCGATTCGAACGGGCTTCATGTCCACCAGCTCTTCCTTGGGGAGCTCGGGCAGGGCGGCATTGAGAAATTGCAGCTGCTTCGATTCGGTATCGAACAGATAGAAGTCGCCCGGGTTGGTATCGCTTGTCACGTAGACAACCGCGCGTTTTCCGTCTTCAGAGGTCGAGACGATGCGCACATCGCTTTCCGGAAAGGTGACGGCCAGGCTTTTGAGTGTGCCGACCTGTTCCGGGTGCTCTTCGATCGCTTCTTCGAACAGGGTGTAACGCATGGGCCCAAAGCTGCTGTAAGCGCCGAGGACTTCGCCTGTCGTACTGTACAGGAGGCCAGAAACGTCAACATCCGGGTCCCGATGAAGCAGCTCGAGCTCGCCGCTGTTGAAGTGATAACGAAAGACGCCCTGGCGATCGTTCTCCGCCATGTCGTGATTCGAGGACAGGTAGGCCTTGGTGTTGTCCTTGGAGAATCCCAGGAAGTCGATCGCCGGCGACGGTCGCTCGGAGTCCACGTCGAGTGATTGCCACTCGCCGCCGTGCTTGACGTAGATACGGATCTCGCGATCGTCGAGGGTCTCGCCCATCTTCACGGCCGCTGCTGCACGCACTTCACCGGAATTGTCGGCGACCAGTGCGACCATGTCGTCGTCGACGGGTTGATCGCCCACGTAGCTCAACTCGCCGTCGAAGATATCGAGCAGGTTGGCCTTGGGTACGCCCCGGTCGCCCTGGTGATAGCGCGCGATCAGCATGTGTCGATCGTCCTCGGGCAGGGGGTCGAGCACGGTGTAGCGCGAGTTCTGCGCATCGTAGATCTGGGTGCGATGCGATCCGTCTCGATTGGCGCCGTACCAGTAGGACGGGCGCCCCTTGTTGTCCAGGTTGCCGGTCACTTCACCGACGGCCATGACGATCCGTTCATTGCTCGCCCACCAGTAGGACAGCACGTGCTTGTTCTCACCGAACTCGAAGAAGGTGACGATCTCGCGCTCGTCGATGTTCATCACGGCCAGCCGGACTTCGCTGCCCTCTTCATAGGTCAGCGCGGCATGACTACCATCCGGCGAGAGTTGCATCGAACGAATCTCGGCCTTGTCGAAAAAGGCCCGCGTCGGGATTTCTTCTGCATTGGCCATGGTGGCGGCCAGGCCCAGGCAGGAGCTTGCGAATATCAGGAAATGCTTGTACATGCAGCGCTCGATTCGAGGTTTGATCAAGCGCTGTATTGTGTCAGATCGCCGTCTTCAATGCAGGTCTCAGAAGGCGTCCTGCTCCAGTGCCATGAGGGTATCGGCGCCCGCCGAGATCTTGCCCACCAGCCCGACCGTCTCGGGCAGCATGCGCCGCATGAAAAAGCGGGCGGTGTGTGTCTTGTTTTCGACCAGGGCGTCGCTTATCCGCCCCGCGGCCTGTGCCTTGCGAGCGGCATGAACCTGGGCCGCCCAGGACCAGGCCATGGCCGTGAGCGCAAAAAGATGCAGGTAATCCACGGAAGCCGCGCCGGCCTCCAGCGGGTCGGCGGCCATTTTGCTGTAAACCCCGGCAGTTGTCTTCTTGAGCTGTTCCGTCGCCTCGCTCAGCGGTTCGATGAACTCCGACATGCCGTCGTCGTCCTTGCAGGCGCCAATCAGCGCTTCGACTTCGGTGAAGAAAGACTTGACCACCTCGCCATTGGCTGCCGTGAGCTTTCTTCCGACCAGGTCGAGCGCCTGGATGCCGTTGGTGCCCTCGTAGATTCGGGCGATGCGCGCATCCCGCATGAATTGTTCGACGCCGGTGTCGACGATGTAGCCGGCGCCGCCGTGGACCTGCATGGCCAGGCTGGTGACCTCGAAGCCCATGTCAGTGAAATAGGCCTTGATGATGGGCGTCATCAGGGCGACCCAGTGGCTGGCGCGTTCGCGTTGACCGGCATCGGGGTGGTTGTGTTCGATGTCGAGCTGCAGCGCAGTGTAGACGGCCAGTCCACGGGCGCCTTCGACGAAGGCCTTCGAAGTCATCAACATGCGGCGCACATCGGGGTGCACGATGATCGGGTCGGCGGGCTTTTCGGGGTACTTCGCGCCGTCGAGGCTGCGGCCCTGTAGCCGTTCACGCGCGAATTCGACCGCGTTCTGGTAAGCGACCGAAGCCAGGCCGAGACCCTGGATGCCGGTGCCCAGGCGGGCGCCGTTCATCATTGAAAACATCAGCGGGAGCCCCTGCTGCTCCTCGCCAAAGAGATAGCCGACGGCATTGTCGTAGACCATCTCGCAGGTGGCTGAGGCACGGATGCCCATCTTGTGATCGAGGCCGGCGCAGGTCACCGTGTTGCGCTCGCCGAGTTCACCGTCCTCGTTGACCAGGAACTTGGGCACGATGAACAGGCTCAGACCCCGCGTGCCTTCCGGCGCGTCGGGTGTTCGCGCCAGGACCATGTGAACGATATTCTCCGCCAAATCGTGTTCGCCGGCCGAGATCCAGATCTTGGTGCCGAAAATGCGGTAACTGCCGTCGTCCTTTCGTTCGGCACGGGTGCGCACCATCCCCAGGTCGGTGCCGCAGTGCGGTTCGGTCAGGTTCATGGTGCCGGTCCAGTCACCGGAGATCATCTTCGGCAGCCAGGTCCGTTTCTGCGCGTCGTTGCCGTGGGCGTTGATCAGCTCCCAGGCACCGTGGGAGAGGGCGGCATACATCCCCCAGGAGGTATTGGCGGCGGTGATCATCTCCGACATGGCGATACCGAGAATGTGCGGCATACCCTGTCCGCCGAACTCCGGCGAGGCAGTCAGGCCCGGCCAGCCGTTTTCGCAGTAGGTTCGGTACGCATCGCGAAAGCCGTCGGGTGTCGTGACCTCATCGCCGTCCAAACGACAGCCCGCTGCATCGCCGGGGGCATTGAGCGGCTGCAGTGCCGATTGGCAAAAACGCGCGCCCTCGCCCAATATGGCGTCGATGATGTCGCTGTCGAGCTCTCCCAGCGAGGGGAGGTCGCTGCAGACCTCCAGATCGAGAAATTCCTTGATCAGGAACTGGAAGTCTTCGACGGGTCCGGTGTAGGTCGGCATTCAGCGGCTCCTTGACGGTTTTCAGGCGGTCAGTGAATGACCATACGGTATCGTATGTTACCAGACTAGCACGTAAAGGAGCGCGATAGAATTGACGCGGCGCAAGCGAGCCCCCACTGTTATGAAAGATACTGTTGCCGGCCCAACGGAGTCCCCTATGAATACAAGCGAGATTGCGAAAAAACTGGAAAATGTGGAGTTCTTCGGTGAGCTGGATGCGGAATATCGTGAGTGGCTGGCCGAACATGCCACCGAAAGCCGGTTCGAGGACGGTCAGCTTCTGGCAAGGCACGGCGATACGGCCGATCGGTTCTTCCTGGTCCTGGAGGGGGAGCTGGTCGTGGAAGTGCCGGCGCTGACCGGGCCATCGCTGGAGGTGACGCGGCTGGGCCCGGCCAAGATCTTTGGCTGGTCCTGGCTGATCGAGCCCTACCGCTGGCATTTCAATTGCCGGGCCGCGGGGGCGACCCGGGTGCTCGATTTCGACGGCCTGGCCATTCTCAAGCGAGCGGAGGCCGAGCCGAAGTTCGGCTACGCCCTGCTCAGGCGATTTTCCGCGCTGATGGGAACGCGTCTTGAATCGGCTCAGCGCAAGATGATGGATCAGTGGGCGCCTGCCGGGCTGCCGTGAGGGCACCCGAGAGGTCGTTCCACAAGTCATCCGCTTCCTCCAGGCCGACCGACAGCCTCAGCAGTCCCTCACCGATGCCGCCGGACTCACGTCCGGTTTCGGAAACGACGCGGTGGGTCAGGCCGGCCGGATGCTGAATAAGTGTATCCACCGACCCCAGGCTCACGGCCGGGGTCATCAGTGATACATGCTTCATGGCCGCGGCGGCGACCGGGTAGCCGCCATCAACCTCGAATCCCAGGATGCAGCCGCCGCCGCTCATCTGCCGCTCGAGCAATTCGCGCTGGTTGGTGTCGTTCCAGCCGGGGTAGTACACGTGCTTGATTTGCGGATGATTGGCGAGCCGCCCGGCCAGATCCATGGCGGTTTGCTGCGCGCGTTCAATGCGCAGCTTGAGCGTCGGCAGGCTGCGGTGCAGCAGGTAGGCCGCCCAGGGGTGCATCAGCGCGCCGGTGGCCACGCGCACCTGGCGCAGTCTTGCCGCGAGGGCCTCACTGCAGGCCACGGCCCCGGCGATGACGTCGCCGTGGCCGCCGAGAAACTTGGTCGCGCTATGCAGCACCATCGCCGCGCCCAGCTCGAGCGGCTGCTGTAGCACCGGCGTGGCGAAGGTCGAGTCCACGACCACCGGAACATCGCCGGCCTGGCGAACCACATTGGCAATGTCGATCAGTTCGAGGGTCGGGTTGGCCGGGGTTTCGATCAGCACGAATGCGGTCTCGTCGGAAATGCTTTCTGCGACGCGCTCGGCCGTGGTCCATGTAATGCGGTTACCCAGCAGCCCGCTGTCGAGCAAGTGATCGCTGGTGCCGTAAATCGGGCGTACGGCGACGATTTCGCGACCATGCTCCTGTGTGGCGAGCACGATGGCCGTCAGCGCCGCCATGCCGGACGCGAAGCCCACGGCGGCTTCGGCGTGCTCGAGTCGCGCCAGGGCCTTCTCGAAGCGCGCTACGGTGGGATTGAGCAGTCGCGCGTAGACCGGGTTCTCGGCTTCGGCCTGGCCGGCGACCAGGGCGTCCAGGCTTGCCGTGCCGCTTGCAAGGTCCCGGAGCGGATAGGTGGTTGAAAGGTCGACGGGCAGGGCGTGGACGCCCAGATCGCGCAGGTCCTCGCGACCGGCGTGGACACCAGTGGTGTGGTCATAACTGCTCATTATTCTGACTCCCGGGTTGTCAAAAGGGCGCCATTCTAGGAATATATTCGGCCTTATTGTTCTAAGCAGAAATAATATCGGTTATGAAGCCAGATATTGAACTAGATTCGAAAGATGTGCGCATCGTGCGCCTTCTGCGGAAGAATGCTCGGATATCCAACAAGGAGCTGGCCGCCAAAACGGGGCTGGCGCAGTCGAGTTGTCTGGAGCGGGTGCGCCGCCTGCGAATGGCGCGGGTTCTCACCGGCTACCATGCCGACGTCGATCCGGACCCGCTGGGCATCGGTCTACAGGCGATGGTGGCCGTGCGCCTGTCGCGGCATGCGCGCTCGGACGTGGAGGCGTTCGAAAAGCATCTGGACTCCGTGACCGAGGTGGTCACCATCTTCCACGTGGCCGGCGCCAACGACTACCTGGTTCACGTGGCCGTACGGGATTCGGCCCACTTGCGTGAGCTGGCCTTGTCGGCGTTTACCGAGCGCCCCGAGGTCGACCACATCGAAACCCAGCTCATCTTCGCCCACCGGCGGAATCACGAGTTGCCGGTTTACCTTGATCTGGAAGAGGAGTGAGTGGAAAGTGGGGCGCCTGCCCGATAGCGCCCTGCGATCCGTGATCCCACAACGAAAAAGGCCCGCCAGTGGCGGGCCTTTGCTTCAAAGTTGACTTGAAGGCAGGTCAGGCCGCCTTCGCCATGTTCCGTAGCACGTAATGCAGGATGCCGCCGTTCTTGTAGTACTCGATTTCCTTCGGCGTATCCAGGCGCACCTTGGCCTTGAAGGTCGTTTCCTTGCCTTCCGGATGGGTCGCCTTGACCTCGACTTCCTTCTCGGTCCCGTCCTCGAGTCCGGTGATGTCGAAGGTTTCCGTGCCGTCCAGGCCGAGGCTGTCGGCATCCTCGCCTTCGGCGAAGGTCAGCGGCAGCACGCCCATTCCGATCAGGTTGGAGCGGTGGATGCGCTCGAAACTGGCGGCGATCACGGCCTTCACGCCCAGAAGTCGCGTGCCCTTGGCCGCCCAGTCGCGCGATGATCCCGAGCCGTACTCCTTGCCGGCGAGTACCACCAGCGGTGTACCGTCTTCCTGGTACTTCATGGCCGCATCGTAGATCGGCATGACTTCGTCGTCCGGGAAGTAGGTGGTGAATCCGCCTTCGGTATCCGGTGCGACCTGGTTCTTGATGCGCACGTTGGCGAAGGTACCGCGCATCATGACCTCGTGGTTGCCACGGCGCGAGCCGTAGGAGTTGAAGTCGGCCGGGTGGATGCCCTTTTCCTGCAGGTAGCGGCCGGCCGGGGAGTCGGGCTTGATGGCGCCGGCCGGCGAAATGTGGTCAGTGGTGACCGAATCACCCAGCTTGGCCAGCACCCGTGCGCCGGTGATATCACCGATCGGCTCGGGCTCCATATCCATGCCCTCGAAGAAGGGCGGGTTGCGCACGTAAGTGGAGTCCTCGTCCCAGTCGAACATCTCGCCGGTTGGCGTGTCCATGCTTTTCCACAGTTCGTCGCCTTCGAAGACGTGGCTGTATTCCTTTGAGAACATTTCGGTGGTGACATTCGACTGGATGAAATCCTGGATCTCGTGTGCATCCGGCCAGATGTCCTTGAGGTAGACTGGATTGCCGTCGGGATCCTCGCCCAGCGGTTCGTTGACGAGGTCGATATCCATGCGGCCGGCAAGGGCATAGGCCACCACCAACGGTGGCGAGGCCAGGTAGTTCATCTTGACCTCGGGATGGATACGACCCTCGAAATTTCGGTTGCCGGACAGCACCGAGCAGACCACCATTTCGTGCTCCTTGATGGCCTCCTCGACCGGCTCGGGCAACGGGCCCGAGTTGCCGATGCAGGTGGTGCAGCCGTAGCCGACCGTGTAGAAGCCCAGGGCCTCGAGGTCGTCGTCCAGCCCGGACTTTTCAAGGTAGTCGGTGACGACCTTGGAGCCGGGAGCGAGCGAGGTCTTGACCCAGGGCTTGACGTTGAGGCCCTTCTCCCGGGCGTTGCGTGCCATTATGCCGGCGCCGAGCATGACCGCCGGGTTGGACGTGTTGGTGCAGGAGGTGATGGCGGCAATGACGACTGCGCCGTCCTTGAGGATGAAGGTCTGGTCCTTGTACTCGACTTCGGCCGCACCGGGAATCTCGGCTGCGCCCACGGCCGTACCACCGCCTTCGCCAGCGAAGCGATCCATTTCACAGTCGCGCTCGTTGTCACGAGACTTGGTCATGTCCGAAAGCTGGTGCACGAAGGTGTCCTTGGCCTCACTCAGCAACACGCGATCCTGCGGCCGCTTGGGGCCGGCCAGGCTGGGGACGACGTCTCCCAGGTTGAGTTCGAGCACGTCGCTGTATACCGGGTCGGGATCTTCGTCATCGCGCCAGAAGTCCTGGGCCCGTGCATAGGTTTCCACCAGTTCCAGGCGTTCCTTGCTGCGGCCGGAGAGTTCGAGGTAGCGAATGGTCTCCTCGTCGATCGGGAAGATGGCGCAGGTGGAGCCGAACTCCGGCGACATGTTGCCGATGGTCGCCCGGTCGGCCAGCGGCAGATGCGACAAGCCATGGCCGAAGAACTCGACGAACTTGCCGACCACGCCTTTCTCGCGCAGCATTTCGGTGATCGTCAGGACCAGGTCGGTGGCCGTGGTGCCTTCCGGCAGTTTGCCGGTCAGCTTGAAGCCGATGACCTGCGGAATCAGCATCGAGATCGGCTGTCCCAGCATAGCGGCCTCGGCCTCGATGCCGCCGACACCCCAGCCGAGGATGCCGAGACCATTGATCATGGTGGTGTGTGAATCGGTGCCCACCAGGGTGTCGGGCCAGGCCATGGGCTGGCCGTCGACTTCACCGTCGAAAACGACGCGCGAGAGATGTTCCAGGTTGACCTGGTGGACGATGCCGGTGTTGGGTGGCACGACCTTGAAATTGTCGAAGGCGCCCTGGCCCCAGCGCAGGAAAGCATAGCGTTCCTTGTTGCGCTTGAACTCGATCTGGTTGTTGAGATCGAGCGAATCGGCCTGCCCGTAGCTGTCGACCTGAATGGAGTGGTCAATGACCAGTTCGGCGGGTGAGAGCGGGTTGATGCGGTCGGCCTTGCCGCCGAGTGCTTTCATGGCCTCGCGCATGGCGGCCAGGTCAACAATGGCTGGCACGCCGGTGAAGTCCTGCAGGACGACGCGGGCGGGCGTGAAGGAAATTTCCCTGTTCGGTTCGGAGTCCGGATCCCACTCGGCCAGCGCGGCGACATCGTCGGTCGTGATGTTGTCGCCGTCTTCGAAGCGCATCAGGTTTTCCAGCAGGATGCGAAGCGAGTAGGGCAGCTTCTTGACCTGTTGGTGTTGTTCGGCCAGCCTGGGCAGGCTGTAAAAGCCGTATTCCTTGCCGTTGGCCTTGAAGTGATCGAGACAGCCGAACTCGTCACGCATGGGACTCTCCTCCAGTGATAATCGGGTGAACCGGGCGACGTTGACAACATCCGAGACGCCCCCGGAGCCAGTCCTTGATTTTAGCACGCGCTTGCCGGGTGATTTCGCGGCAGCCGGTGGAAGCGCCGCTCAGGCCGTCAGCAGTGAGCGGGCCTGCTCCAGCATCTTTCCGCGCTGGAAGACGAGCCGCCACTGGCGGCCGCCGACCTGGTGCCAGAGAATCGCCGATCGCAGCCCGGCAAAGAGCAGGGTGCGTACAAAGGCGACCTTTTCGGGCTGCTTGAGGTATTCAGGCTGGCCATTGATCGACAGCCTGAAGCCCAGGGTCGAGATGTGACGCTGGTAGATGTCGGCCAGTTGCGAGGTCACGCTGTCGTCAAGCATTTCGTCCGCATCGTGCCAGGCCTTCTCGACCAGCGCGAGTTCTTCGCCGATGGCGTCGAGCCGCTTGTTGTCGCGCCGCACCTGTTTGCCCAGCTTGGCCAGCCCCAGTGCATAGTTGAGTGACTGCAGGCTTTCGTGATTGCTGCGGGCGCTGAACAGCTCGGTCATCACGCGTAATCCCATCCGCACGCCGCCGAGGCCGCCGTAGGCGTCTTCGGTGGCCTCGGGGTTGCGGTTGAATATGCTGGCTACGCTGGCCTGGGCGGCCTGGCCGGAGCAGGTGCCGGAAGTGGCGATCTGCCGGACCAGCTCACTGGCCTGCAGCATGCCGGCGAAGGCAATGGTGGCGTCTCTCATGCGTTGACGGGTTCCGTGTGCTTGGGTTTGCGGATCTGTTCGGGCAGCGGCGCATTATTCGCGGTGATGGTGCCGCCACCCAGGCATTCCTCGCCATCATAAAGAACCACGGCCTGTCCGGGGGTAACCGCCCGCTGCGGGCGCTTGAAGGCGAGCACCAGTCGATCCTCGTCCACGGCCTTGACTGTGCAGGCCTGATCCGGTTGACGGTAACGTACCTTAGCCTGCAAGTGCGCATCTTCACCCGGTCGGCGACCGATCCAGTTGAGTTGCGAGGCCTCCAGCTCGGTCGACATCAGAGTCGGATGGTCGGTTTGCTGCTCGGCATAGAGCACGTTGTTCT
Source organism: Wenzhouxiangella psychrophila (assembly GCF_042310375.1). NCBI lineage: Bacteria > Pseudomonadati > Pseudomonadota > Gammaproteobacteria > Chromatiales > Wenzhouxiangellaceae > Wenzhouxiangella > Wenzhouxiangella psychrophila. The sequence continues at coordinate 254,069 of NZ_JBHJMQ010000002.1, forward strand.
CGATATCCTTGTAGGTGACGTACCAGGGCGCTTCGGGAAAGTCCTTGAGCCCGCCGATGTTCAGCCCCTTGCGCTGGCCCAGCGTGTAGTGAATCAAGCCCTGGTGGGTGCCGATCGGCGTGCCGTCGCAGGTGCGGATCTCGCCCGGTTCGGCGTCCAGGTAGTTGGCGATGAACGCATCGAAGTTGCGCTCGCCGATGAAACAGATGCCGGTCGAGTCCTTCTTGGCGGCCACCGGCAGGTCTGCGCGCTCGGCCAGTTCGCGCACTTCGGGCTTGGTCAGTTCGCCCAGCGGAAACATTGCGTGCGACAACTGCTCCTGGTCGAGGGCGTAGAGAAAATAGCTCTGGTCCTTGTTGTGGTCGACGCCCTTGAGCAGGGAGACCGTGCCGTCGGCATTGTCGCGGCGGCGCGCGTAGTGGCCGGTCGCGATGGCTTTCGCGCCCAGGTCGTGGGCATGTTCGACGAAGGTCCGGAACTTGATCTCGCGGTTGCACAGGATGTCCGGGTTGGGGGTGCGCCCGGCCTTGAGTTCGGCCAGGAAGTGCTCAAACACGTCGTCCCAGTATTCGGCGGCGAAGTTGCGGCCGTGGAGGTCTATACCCAGGATTTCGGCCACTTGCCGCGCATCGGCGGCATCGTCCTCGGCCGTGCAGCCGCTGACGGTGTCTTCTTCTTCCCAGTTCTTCATGAACATGCCGGCGATATTCTGGCCCTGTTGCTTCAACAGCCAAGCCACGGTGGACGAATCCACCCCGCCGGACATGGCCACCATGATCAGATCACTCATGTTCGTCGATATGGGGTTGAGGTTGGTGGTTTGCGAGGGTTGCTGTCAGGCTACTTGATTGTGCGGGCGGGGTGGTGAGCACCCACCACTCACCACCTGTAAGGTTGGAGGAGGCCGCCGCTCAGCGTGAATAGCCACCCAACCTGTCAGAGCGGGTGGTGTCGGGCGAAATGGGTTCCTGCATGATGCGGCAGCCTCTCCGTTATTTTCGGCTTTAGAGAACCGTTTACCTTGCTGGTTGCAGTGGTCGTGAAGCCTTAGCGATGCAAATTATTTTGGCAACCAAACGACTCCAGGCGGGACGTGCCCGCCGGGCCGTACATCATTCAGGGGCCCATTTCGCCCGGCACTGCCCGTGGCAACTCCAATCCTCGCCTGGCACTGCCCGCGGCAACTCCAACACCATCCCGCGCGCAAAAATCACTCCCCGAACAAATCCGGGCTCATCAGATCGATAAAGCGCTCGGCCTGGGGTGAGAGGTAGGCGCCCCGGCGCAGCACCACCCCGTAGGATCGGCTCGGAAAATAGCGGCTCATGTCGCGCACCGCCAGCTGCTTGCGGTCGGTTTCGGTCAGGCAGATGCTGGTGACAATCGATATCCCCATGCCGAGCGCGACGTAGCGCTTGATCACCTCCCAGCCGCCGACTTCCAGGTTTACCCGGAAGGGCAGGCCGTGCTTCTGGAAGACCAGGTCGACCAGCTGGTAGGTGCTGAGCCGGCGCGGCGGCAGGATCAGGCCGTGCGGGCTGATATCGGTCAGGTCGATATCCCGGCGTCGCGCCAGCGGGTGGTCGCGGCTCATGATCAGCGCCGGGTTGAAGTGCCAGATCGGCCGGTAGTCGATGTCGTCGGGTACATCCAGCATTGAGCCGACGGCGAAATCGACATCGTCGTTGCGAATCATGCCCAGGCCGTCGGCGCCAGTGACGTTGTGCAGGTGTACGAAAATACCGGGGTGCTTGCGTCGGAAACGCATCATCAGCGAGGGCAGCAGGTGCAGGATGGTCGACTCACCTGCCGCGACACGGATCTCGCCGGTGTCGAGCGAGCCGTAGCGGCGCTGGAACTCGTCGGGCAGGGCGTCGAGGCGGTCGACCAGCGGGCGCGCCATTTCCAGCAGGGCCTTGCCGGCGGGCGTGAGTTGCAGCCGAGGGCCGTGCCGTTCGAACAGGGAGCGACCCAGTTCTTCTTCGAGTGCCCGAATCTGCTGGCTGACGGACGGCTGGCTCAGGAACAAGCGCTCGGCGGCCGCGGAGACACTGCCTGTTCTCGCCGTCTGGATGAATGCGCGCAGGTGCTTGAGAAGATTGCCTTTGTAGGCCATGGAACGTGCAAAGTGTTCGGTGTGGAGTGTTAAGTATTACATAAAGCAATATATAACATCAGAAGATTTAATTCGACAAATAGTAGCTGAGTGCCTAGTCTTGACTCATCCATACGCCACGGAATGGGTGCCGATGAACAAGCAGTCCCAGCATCACGATCTCGACCAGGCCGAATCCCGGCAACTAACGCTGAGCCGGGAATTGCCCGCGGCGGCGAAACCGCTTTTCTCCAACGGGCTGCGCCGGCTGCTGGTTCGTCTGGGCAGCCGCTATCGCGGTCGGGTCGATGCCTTGCTCGAGGCCCGTCAGGCGCTCCAGGCCCGTCTCGACGAGGGCGCGGTGCCCGATTTTCCCGACGAGACCGCCGCTATCCGCGAGTCCGACTGGAAAGTGGCGCCGATTCCCGAGGACCTTCGAGACCGGCGTATAGAAATCACCGGCCCGGTCGACCGCAAGATGATCATCAACGCGCTCAATTCCGGCGCCAAGGTGTTCATGGCCGACTTCGAGGATTCCTCGACGCCGACCTGGGGCAACATGGTCGATGGGCAGGTCAACCTGTTCGATGCCGTGCGCCGCAATATCGAATTCATCGCCGAAAACGGCAAGCACTATCGACTCGAACCGGATCCGGCGGTGCTGATCGTGCGTCCCCGCGGCTGGCATCTCGACGAAAAGCACGTGCAAGTCGACGGTCGAGCTGTCCCGGGCGGCATATTCGATGCGGCGGTCTATCTCTATAACAATGCTCGTGCGCTCATCGACCAGGGCAGCGGCCCCTACCTGTACCTGCCCAAGCTGGAGAACCGGCAAGAGGCCGAATTGTGGGAACGGGTGCTGACCGATATCGAGGGCGCGCTGGAACTCGAGCCCGGCACCATCAAGGTCACCGTCCTTATCGAGACCATCACCGCGGTCTTCGAGATGGATGAAATCCTGCACGCGCTCAAGAGCCGAATCGTCGGGCTCAATTGCGGACGCTGGGATTATATTTTCAGTTATATCAAGCGTTTCCGGGCGCATGCCGACAAGGTGCTTCCCGATCGCGTGCAGGTCGTTATGACCGTGCCGTTTCTCAGGGCCTATTCACAGCTTCTGATCAAGACCTGCCATCGTCGCGGCGCATTCGCCATGGGCGGCATGGCCGCACAGATTCCCATCAAGGGGGACGAGGCGGCCAACGAGGCGGCCATCCAGAAAGTGCGCGAGGACAAGCAGCGCGAGGCCGGCGACGGCCACGACGGCACCTGGGTGGCGCACCCGGGCCTGATTCCACTGGCAAAGGAAATCTTTGACGAGCAGCTCGGCGACAAGCCCAACCAGCTCCACCGCCTGCGCGACGATGTCGAAGTCAGTGCGGCCGACCTGGTCGCCCCCTGCGACGGGACGATCACCGAGGCCGGCGTCAGGGGCAATATCAACGTGGCCATTCGCTACATGGGCGCCTGGCTGGGCGGGCAGGGCTGCGTGCCGATCAATCACCTGATGGAGGATGCCGCCACCGCCGAAATCGCCCGCGCCCAGCTGTGGCAATGGGCCCGGCACGCCCGCGGCGTGCTCGAGGACGGCCGCGACATCGACCTCGACCTGATTCGCCGCTGGCAGGGCGAGGAGCTGGAGAAGATCCGTGCCGACGTCGGCGACGAGGCATTTTCCGACGGGCATTTCCTGCGCGCGGCCGAATTGATTTACGAAGTCACCGCCGATGACGACTTCGTCGAATTTCTGACCCTGCCGGGCTATGACCGGCTGGACTGAACTGAAAGACCGCCCTTACCGGAGCAAGAGCATGAACAAGGACGTCACCCCGATCATCGAGATGGAACGCGACTGGCTGGAGAACCCGCGCTGGAAGGGCGTGGAGCGGCCGTACGACGCCAACGAGGTCGTGCGCCTTCGCGGCAGCGTCACCATCGAGCACACCCTGGCCCGCATGGGTTCGGAAAAGCTCTGGAAGCTGATGCAGGAAGAAGACTTCGTCAACGCGCTCGGCGCGCTGACAGGCAACCAGGCCATGCAGCAGGTCCGGGCCGGCCTGAAAGCCATCTACCTGTCGGGCTGGCAGGTGGCCGCCGACGCCAATATCGCCGGCCAGATGTATCCCGACCAGTCCCTGTATCCGGCCAACTCCGTGCCGTCGGTGGTTCGACGCATCAACAACACCTTCCAGCGCGCCGACCAGATCCAGTCTGCCGAAGGCAAGGGCGACATCGACTGGTTCGCGCCCATCGTGGCCGATGCCGAAGCCGGCTTCGGCGGCGTGCTCAATGCCCATGAACTGATGAAAGACATGATCGACGCCGGTGCCGCCGGCGTGCATTTCGAGGACCAGCTCGCCTCGGCCAAGAAGTGCGGCCACATGGGCGGCAAGGTGCTCGTGCCGACCAGTGAAGCGGTGCAGAAACTCGTGGCCGCACGGCTGGCCGCCGACATCGCCAACGTTCCGACGATCATCATCGCCCGGACCGACGCCATGGGCGCCAGCCTGCTAACTTCCGATATTGACGAGGCCGATCAGGGCTTCATCACCGGCGAGCGCACGTCCGAAGGCTTCTACCATACCCGGGCGGGTCTCGATCAGGCCATCGCCCGCGGCCTGGCCTATGCGCCTTATTCGGATCTGGTCTGGTGCGAGACCTCGAAGCCGGACCTGGGCGAGGCGAAGCAGTTCGCCGAGGCCATCCACGCCGAGTACCCCGACAAGCTGCTGGCCTACAACTGCTCGCCGAGCTTCAACTGGAGGAAGAACCTGTCCGACGCCGAGATTGCGAAGTTCCAGAAGGAGCTGGGCGCGATGGGATACAAGTTCCAGTTCATCACCCTGGCCGGCTTCCACGCGCTCAATCACAGCATGTTCCAGCTCGCACGCGGCTACAAGGAACGCCAGATGTCGGCTTACGTAGAGCTGCAGCAGGCGGAATTCGACGCCGAATCGCAGGGCTATACCGCCACCCGTCATCAGCGCGAAGTCGGTACCGGCTATTTCGACGAGTTGGCACAGGCGATCAGCGGCGGCCAGTCATCGATCGGCGCACTGTCGGGATCGACCGAAGAAGACCAGTTCGACGACGCCAAAAGCGCCTGAGACCTGAGGAAACTCTGAATCCCGCACGGCTGCTGCGGCAGTCGTGCGGTTACGAGCTCTCGATATCGCCCAGAAAATCGAGCAGCTTGCGTTCGTTGGAAAGATCGCCGTAGAGCACCGAAATCTGTCCGTCCTCGCCCGTTCTCAGCAGCGCGGGCGTGGCGAAAACCGACAGGCTGACCGATTGCTCCGGGTGGGCGAGCAGGTCGATTTCCAGAAGTGAGGACTGTCGTGATACCCCTGCCGCGCGCGAGAGCGAGCAACCGTTCGATTCCGGACCGGGGGCCCTCGGAACCGGCGGCCTCATCAGGGCTGAAACCGGGTCGATGATGAGACAGTGCGGTTCGAACGCCTCGATCAGGCGCTGGATATGAAGAAAATGCTCACTGATCAGGGCCGACCAGGCCGACAGGTCGTAAAAGCGAATCCGGCCGGCGTCGATGTGCGGCTGAAGGTCGATGCCCACGGAAGTCAGGTTGCGCACATTGGGTGCTTCGATTTCGTCGAAGCATACATACAGCGTGCGTTCCTCACGTTCGGCCGCTGCCGCCGCGAAGCTGGCTTCCAGCGTTCTCTTGGTGGTGCCGGGCCGACCGGATATCAGCGTGCTCGAGCCCCGGTAGATTGCGCTTGCAATGCGAATTGCATCCCGCGATACCCTAAGCTCCACCGTAATTAATGTGTCGAGCGTGCCACTTCCCGTAAGCAATTGCAAAGATATTACAATTACTTAATGTAGTGCTCATGCGGTGCCTGCCGCGGGCAGGTCAACTCGGGGCCGGGCGCTTGAAAAGCCCTCACGGCTGCCGCAGTATGATGAGACCAGCAAATGCCACGTACTGCCACAGCCGATGAGCGAAAAGGAACACCATTCAGACCCCAACAGCGGTGAGGGCCTCGCCCTGCAGGAAGCGCGGCCGAAGGTGCGCAAACCGCCGCTCTACAAGGTCGTCATCCTCAACGATGATTTCACCCCGATGGAGTTCGTGGTCGAGGTCCTGCAGCGCTTTTTCAGTCTCTCGCGGGACAAAGCCACGAGCATCATGCTGCACGTGCACACCCGCGGGCGCGGCGTGGCCGGTATTTACACGTACGAAATCGCCGAAACCAAGGTGGTGATGGTCAATGACTACGCTCGTGAGCACGAGCACCCGCTACAGTGCACCTTGGAGGAGACCGATGACTGAGACCGGTCGTGGAATCATCGGCCGAGCTCAGGGTCTGACCATTTTGAAGTCACACGAATTGCCGCACGCGCAAGGTTGCCCAGATGTTCAGCAAGGAACTTGAACTTTCCATTTCGCAGGCCTATCACACGGCCCGCAGCAAGCGACACGAATTCCTCACCGTGGAGCACTTGCTGCTCGCGCTGCTCGACAACGAGTCAGCGCGGGAGGTGCTGCTGGCCTGTGGCGTCGATATCCAGCTGCTCGGACACGAGCTCGATCATGCGCTGAACGAGTCCGTGCCGGTGCTCTCCGAGGGCGATCAGCGCGACACGCAGCCCACCATCGGCTTCCAGCGGGTGCTCCAGCGAGCGCTCTACCACGTGCAGTCGGCCGAGAAGAAGGAAGTGCTCGGCGCCAACGTGCTGGTGGCGATTTTCAGCGAAAAGGACTCACACGCCGTCTATCTTCTGGGCAAGCAGGACATGGCACGGCTGGATGTGGTTAACTACCTGTCGCACGGCATCGCCAAGACCGACGAGACCGGCCCCCAGGCCGGTGCGGAAGCGGCGCAGGCGGCAGAGGGCAGCCCGGAAGACGAGAAGTCGGCGCTGGCCAACTATGCCACCAACCTGAATGAGCGCGCGAAAGCGGACAAGATCGACCCGCTGATCGGCCGGGCGCTGGAAGTCGAGCGCACCATCCAGATCCTGTGCCGCCGGCGCAAGAACAATCCGCTCTACGTCGGCGAGTCCGGCGTGGGCAAGACCGCACTGGCCGAGGGACTGGCGCTGAGGATCGTGCGAGAGGAAGTGCCGGAAGTGCTGCACGATGCCGAAATCTGGGCGCTGGACCTGGGCGCCCTGCTGGCCGGCACCAAGTACCGCGGCGACTTCGAAAAGCGGCTCAAGGCCGTACTCGCCGAACTCAAGGCGCACGAGAAGGCGGTCTTGTTCATCGACGAGATCCACACCATCATCGGCGCCGGCGCCGCTTCGGGCGGCGTCATGGACGCCTCCAACCTGATCAAGCCCGTTCTCGCCAATGGTGAGTTGCGCTGCATCGGCTCGACCACCTTCGAGGAATACCGCGGCGTGTTCGAGAAAGACCGCGCGCTGGCCCGTCGCTTCCAGAAGATCGATATCGTCGAGCCGTCGGTGGGTGAGACCATCGAGATTCTCAACGGACTCAAGTACCGCTTCGAAGAGCATCACGGGGTGACCTACACCCCCGAAGCGCTCGAGGCGGCGGCCCAGCTGTCCTCGCGCCATATCAACGACCGTCACCTGCCGGACAAGGCTATCGACGTCATCGACGAGGCCGGAGCGCGCGAGCGGCTCAAGCCAGAGGACGAGCGCGCCGAACAGATCGGCGTGACCGAAATCGAGGAAGTCATCGCCAAGATGGCGCGTATTCCGCCGCGCCAGGTCTCGCGCTCGGATCGCGATGCGCTCGAGACGCTCGAACGCGACCTCAACATGGTGGTCTTCGGGCAGGACGAGGCGATCTCGACCCTGGCCTCGGCGATCAAGATGTCGCGCTCGGGACTGGCCGACGTGGACCGGCCCATCGGCAGCTTCCTGTTTGCCGGGCCGACGGGCGTGGGCAAGACCGAGGTCACGCGCCAGCTGGCCATGACCATGGGCATCGAACTGATTCGCTTCGACATGTCGGAGTACATGGAAGCGCACACCGTCTCGCGCCTGGTCGGCGCACCCCCGGGCTATGTGGGCTTCGATCGGGGCGGCTTGCTGACCGAGGCGGTTACGCAGACGCCGCATGCCGTGCTGCTACTCGACGAAATCGAGAAAGCGCACCCGGATGTCTACAACCTGCTGCTACAGATCATGGACCACGGCAAACTGACCGACGCCAACGGGCGCACGGCCGACTTCCGCAACGTGATCCTGGTGATGACGACCAACGCCGGCGCCGAGATGATGAGCCGCCGCGGCATCGGTTTCATGCCTTCGGACAACACGACCGATGGCATGGAGGCTATTCGCAAGCAGTTCACGCCGGAGTTCCGCAACCGCCTGGACGCCATAATCCAGTTCCGCTCGCTGCCGATCGAGGTGGTCATGCGGGTTGTCGACAAGTTCCTGATGGAGATGGAAAACCAGCTTGCCGACAAGGGTGTGAGCATCGAGGTCAGCACGGCCGCACGCGAGTGGCTGGCCGAACACGGCTTCGACGAGAAAATGGGCGCGCGGCCGATGAAGCGCATTATCCAGGAGCACATCAAGCGGCCGCTGGCCGACGAACTGCTGTTCGGCGACCTGTCCGAAGGCGGGGAAGTCGAGGTTACTGTCCGCGAGGACGGCAGTGGTCTGGCGCTGGATTGCCGAAGCTCGACGGCTGCAGCACCGGTCGCCGAGTAGGCGGCCGGCCGCGTGATTTATTACTTCATGCGGTAGGTGATCCGGCCCTTGCTCAGGTCGTAAGGCGTCATTTCCACCTTGACGCGATCGCCGGTGAGGATGCGAATGTAGTGCTTTCGCATGCGCCCGGAGATGTGGGCGGTGATGATGTGTCCGTTGTCGAGTTCGACGCGGAACATCGTGTTGGGCAAGGTTTCGAGAATCTTGCCTTCCATTTCGATATGTTCGTCTTTGGCCATAGTCCCTGTGCGAAGTATTAAAACCGCGTTATTTTGACAGCTTCTCAGCCAGACGCAAGCCGAAAAGCCGAAATTCGTGGTTCGCCGGGTCCGTCGGAAATCTTCACGCCAGGGGTTGACAGGAAATCCTGGCCGGCTAAAATGCCGGTCTTTCGCGGGAATAGCTCAGTTGGTAGAGCACAACCTTGCCAAGGTTGGGGTCGCCGGTTCGAGTCCGGTTTCCCGCTCCAGCTCCAAAGAAGGCCCGGGCAGGACCCGGGCCTTTTTCGTCAGGGATGGACTTGGGTTACAATCTGACGCGCATCCGGCCAGGTGGCAGAGTGGTGATGCAGCGGCCTGCAAAGCCGCGTACCTCGGTTCGATTCCGGGCCTGGCCTCCAATTGATTCTCTCTGAAAAAGCCGGCTTGACGCTGGCTTTTTCATGTCGATCGGCGATCTATACCTTCGGTTTCATTGCATCCTTGCTCCGGCCGGAGCGGCCGGTTGCCAGGGCGATGTTGGCCGAACGCATGATCAGGGCGGTCAGTCCGAGGAGCAGGATGATCATCAGGGCGGCCAGCCAGCGCTGGTAGGACTCGGCCCTGTAGACGCCGCCTGAACCGACGCTTTCCATGCGATGCGGCGGGTAGGGCAGGTCGTGCTGGGTGGCAAGGTTGCGGATGCCGGAGAAGTTGATGACCGGCGTGCCCTGTTGCAGGAAGTGGCCCATCACCGAGGGAATGCGGAACGCTCCCGAGGACGCGGTCCTGATCAGGCCGCTGCCGAAATAGTGGTCGATGCTGTTGGGCCCGGTCGTGGCCGTGCCGCCGCCGACGTTGACCAGCGCGGCGATGGGTTCGCCGTCGGCGCCTTCGTTGTAGATGCGGATGCGTTGCGTGACGGCGTCTTCGTAGCTGTCGGGCACAATCAGGTCGATATTGGCCCGCTCCGCCGCCTGACGGATCAGGTCCTGGCCGCCTTCGTCCAGGCCGATACCGCGGTCCTCGATGCCGCCCAGCGTGGCCGCTTGCGCCTGCATGTCGATCAGCTCTGCGTCTCGCAACTCCCGGGCGATGTCCATCCAGGCGAACTCCGGCACGTTGGCGCCCCACTGCGAGGCCGAGCCGGAAATGATGGCCACCGGCTCCACGTCCATTGATTCCAGGGCGGCGTAAACCGCCAGGTTCAGCGCAGGAAAGGAGCCCGATACGGCGACCGCCACGTGATCACCGGGTTCGACACCCGCTTCGGCCAGCAGCCGGATCGCGACCGCGGCCCAGTTCGGGTTGATGGTCGCCTGCTTGGATTCCAGGTCACCGCTGTTCGTGGTAATGGCGGACGATGCGACGCCGATCAGGCCCGAGCGCAGGGGATCGACATCCGGGTTGATCGGCTCGATGCGGCCCCGAACGGGGCGCAGCGTCTCGATACTTTGCTGGACCAGGCGGGAGGCATCGAGCATTTCGTCGTAGTAGTCCGAGGCTTCCTTGCGCGTGAAGGTCTCGACCACGATCAGGGCGGCGATCGCGGCCAGGGCCAGCAAGAGGAGCGCGCTGGTGGGAATCTCGGACGGTCTCCAGTAAAGTTTCTGGCCCTTGGGTATCCCCGGTAGAAACTTTTGCACTCGCGACGAACTCATTCGAACAACTCCTGCAGAACGGTGGTCAGGTCGGCGCGGTTGAGCGCCTGTTCGGCCTCGTAGGTCATCAGGATTTCCGGCATGATCAGTACCAGGATCAGGCGCACCAGTACGGCCGAAACGATCAGGCCGACGAGGGTCTTGATCACGCCCTGGCGTTCGAACCAGATGGCAATCAGGCCGGGAATGATGTAGCCGATAACGCTCAATTCGAAATAGGTGAACTGGGTGGCGCTGCCGCCGGCATCGGTGGACGGAAAACTCAGGACACCGCCCATGCTCAAGTCGATCAGGGAGCCGGACAGGTAGCCGAACAGGATCATCAAGGCGGTCTTGCGGCGCCCGTAAACGACCATGAAGCTCGACAGGGTGCGCACGACGATGAAAGTCAGGTAGGCAGCCAGCAGGGTCATGGCCACGCTCCAGGGCTGCAGCAGTTTCAGCGCGACGTAACCCGGCACGACCAGACCGCCGGCGGCCAGGCCGAACACCTCGACAAGCAGCAAGGTGACGAGAAGGCCGATGCCGATCGACACCGCCAGCAGGTTGAGCAGGATCATAGGGGTTGACTCCGTGATGCCCGGTTGTTGAATTGCCTGGCCAGTTCCGCGCCGCCGCCGTGGACGTTGCACATGCCGACGATCAATGCATTACTGTCGGTGTGTTCCAGCACGGTCTCGAACAGTTCCTGCGGATCGAGACCTTCGGCCACCGTCATGCGGTTCGGCGGTATCCCGGCGCGTACGGCGGCCCTGGCGAACAGCAGGGTTCCGGAACCCATCAACACGTAGTGGTCGGCAGTTGTCCAGCGCCCGGCAACTTCGGCAAGTTGCTGGGAACGCTGCGGCCGGTCGAAGCGACAGTTGACCACGGCCAGCTTGTAGCGGTCCTTGCCGTAGTGATCGACGACCTTTTCCCAGATCATCTCGGTCGAGTCGGGGTCGTTGGCGGCAAAGGCATTGACGAAAATGATGTCGCGACCAAAGAAGTCCACGCTTTGCACACGTGTGGCGCCGACTTCGGGGGGCAGTTGCTGCATGCCGCGCAGGGCATCGCTGCGGTCGACGCCCAGTGCCCGGCACACGTTCAGGGCCAGCGCCACGTTTTCCGAGTGCTCCGCATAGCGAAACGCCGCCATCTCCTCCTGCGTGACGTCCGAGACATCGTCGGCGGTGGTGGCGTGCAGTTCGCTGCCGCGATCCTCGGCTGCAATCCTGAACGTATCGAGATACTCGCGTTCGGCGGTGAACAGCTGGGCGTCATGGGGGACGGTTCCGGCCAGGGCCAGCGCCACGTCCGAGGCCTTCGGGCCCATGACGTCGAGGTGGTCGGCCCGGGCGTTGGTGATCACGCCGTGGGTCGATCGCACCATCTGCCGTTCGGTCAATGCCTGGAAGTGAGGTTGCAACGCCATGCACTCCATCACGATCACCTCGGGCTCGAATCCGACCAGGCGGCGCATGACCCGCATTTGCTCGATGATATTGGGCTGGTTGGGCCGGTGCAGTGGAAAGTCTTCGCCGTCGGGCCCGGTCACCGCCGCGAATGATCCGGTGGTCTTGGAACAGACCCGCTTGCCGCCGGCTCGCAGGCCCGCCGTGATCAAGCGCACGACACTGGTCTTGCCGCGCGTGCCGTTGACGTGCACGCGGATCGGCAGCTTGCGCAAGACGCCCCGGTGGACAAGCGTTTCGGCCACGCCCAAAGCGATGAGAACGGCAAGGATGCTCGCGACCGTAAGGATGGCGTAAGCGTTTGTGATAGCGGCGGCTTCCCTCCACAACTGGGGCTCATGTTAAGGCAGTTGGGCGGCGATTGGTAATCGGCCAGTCTGTTGACACGCCTTCGGTGTACAGCTCTGCTAACATTCCGTGCCAGTGCCCGGATGGCGAAATTGGTAGACGCAAGGGACTTAAAATCCCTCGGTGGAAACACCGTGCCGGTTCGAGTCCGGCTCCGGGCACCAACAAAAACAGGGCTTTCAGCGGTTTAGCCGGTTTTCGTTGGGCGGCTCACGGTTGGCGTGTAGGCAATGTGTAGGCAATCAGCCGCCGAAACCGCCTACATGGCAATTTTCCTACAAGCCCCCGCTCGGCTCTCTGATTGCTCGGGATCGGGCAGGGCGGCATCATGGGGGCCGCGCTGTCGGGACAGTCCTGGCACTAGCCGACCGAGACAGCGCCACGCCCACAAGCCCAGGTGTAGCCATTGGCTCAGTGAACCGGCTAAGGTGGGCATTCTTTCCAACTCATTTAGGGAGCAAGCGTAATGACTGAAAGAGTGCGAGTAATGGCTGACAGTACAGACAGGGTGGCATTTGATCTAGCACAAGCCATCAAGAACGACGAACATGGCAGTTCAAAAGCGGGTCGCGAATACTGGATTCGCCTTTTCCACCAATGCAGAGAAATGGTCCACGGGTCAACACCTGACCGAGTGCTAAAGGACGACTAACCGCGCGGAGCCTCGAACGGAAAAATGGCGGCCGCGCACCCAAACCAAATGCCGCCGCCACTGACGTTATTTCGAGGTCGGGGCAATCGTCAGCACACCCCGTCCGCGCATGGCTGCACACGCGGATCACATGGCCGCGCACCGCGCGGTCATCTAGGAGCCTTGGACGCCTGAGAAATCAAGCGCCGTCTGTGTCTCGGTTTCCGACAGGCCCGCCGCCTTAGCCGCCGCCATCGCCTCGACAACGCCAGTCAGGGCGCGGGCACGTCCCCCGGCGTCATAAGCCTGTAACGGCTTCATTACGTCGATGCTGACCCTATCCCCCAGCTTCGCCGTGCATTCCTGAGCAATGCCCGCCGCGATGGGCTGGAGCATCCACTGTGCAAGGTGTCTCTGAGCCTCACGCACAACCGGACCAGCCGCCGCCGGATCGTTAAGCGCGGGCAGCACCCCGAATGCCTGTGAGATGGCGTCACGGGCCGCTGAGAGCGTCTCAGCCGTCATGGCGCGGGACAGGTCGGGCGACAGGTCCGACGGCTTCCAGTCGGTCACAGGGGACGGACCACCGGCTGCCGTGACGTTCACCGATTCGCGCAACAGCACGCGCCCCCGCTGGCCTCGGAAACTTCGGGCAAGCGATGTGTTATCCACGTCGGGATTTTCCGGCATCGGGGCGATCAGTGACCCCAGGGGCGCGGACTCGAAAGTCTCGGCAAGTGCATCCTCGACAGCGTGAAGCAAACCCGCCGTCAGACTTGCCCGTTTCAATGGGGCAGTGCCTCGCCAGGGCGAATGAACATCGGCCCCGATCTTGAAGTGCAGCACCTCGGCAGCGAGTACCGTGTCACTGCGACCGCCGCCCGTGTCGGGAATCGTGACCCGGTAAGCAGTCGGAATGCCGCCGCGCGTTGTCACATCAAACTCGGAGACGGGCACCAGCCGATCCCCACGAATGACGAACAGCGCCTCACCTCGAAGCCCTAACCCTCTAGCCGTAAGCGCCAAGTGTTCGGGCGTCAGCAGCGGTTCATCGGTTTCGGCCAGCGACAGGCCCGACTCCCACAAACTGATACAGCCCTGAGCCGTTGCCGTAAGTTCGGCAATGCCCCTGGTCCCCTTGATGGCGTCGTAACGAACACCCATCGCCAGGTCTGTGAAGGATTGTTCGCGCTTTTCGGTTTTATCGTCACTTACAGCCGTTGTAAGTGAGCCGCGTCCGAACAGCCTGCTAATCAAATTCATATACGCACCTGCAATTCGTAGTGACCGACGCTCGAACCGTAGTAGGCCGGATGAACCGAGATAATCTGATATTCCGTCCCGTCGACAATGAGCGTCGTGCCCTCATCATCGGTGCCGGTATGCGGCTCGACAGGCAGGTCATGGGCCGCAATGGACACCCGAAGGTCATGCACTTGAACCAGCGTGCCGTCGACATACTCTTGCGCGTATTCCATCGGCGGCGCACCGTTCACCGTGTAATCAACCGGCGGGCCGGGCGTCGGGTTCCATTCGTCGCCAGTCAGCGGCGTAACCCGATAGGTCATTTGCTGCCCCCATACCTCGAACAGCGCATCGGCCTTTTCGGCCAGGTCATCAAGACTCATGGCCGCCGGTAGTCCCTGAGCATGTCCGCCGCACCCGAGTATTGCAGCGCCCTTGCCTGCCACAAGGTCGGGCGGTCGGCTGTGTACTCTAGGCCGCTGCCGAACTTCACCGATTGATTGTTCACCGTCTTATACAGTTGCGCATCATCGGCCAGGTACTCAGCCAATCGGGTAAACGCCTCGACAACCGCTTCGGGCGGATCGTCCGTCGTGCCGACCGTCGCCGTAATGCGATAGGTGTAATCGTCCAGGTCATAGCCGAGCGGCGCATCATCAAGCGTCACCGATTCGTACTGTTCGCCGTCCCACTTTTCCGACGTGTCGATGGTGTATGGCGTTAACGGCGGAATGAAGTTGCCCGGCCCGATAACAGTCCAAATGACTTGACGTTCGCCGTAGCGGTAAGCAATCCAATCCTCGATACGCTTCCACAGCGCATCCTGATTAAGTGCCTGAGCAGCCGTAGACAGACCCGAGATGGTCGGGTAACTGGTCGGCGTGCCTTCGTCCTGTTTGATAATCATCGGTGACTAAACCACGTCTGTTTACCGAACTTCGCACGCGGCGTCAGGTTCCAGTTTCGGGACTCGACCTGGCTTTCGGAGTAAGCCGGGCGCGTCACGATTGAAAGCTCATACAGCAGCGCGGCATGAATGGTGCGAATCAACGCATCACCCTCTGACGGGTCTTCCTCTTCTACCGACTCGGCATTCGCCACGGCACGTTCGGGCGGAATGCGAAAGCCCGGAGACAAACCAACCGCAAGCCCAGCCGTCAGCAGCGCAAGTGCATCCCTGCCGTGTGACGTGTCCGCTACCTCTGGCGAGATACGCGCCTCGAACGTCAGGGCGTCATCACCGTCCGTAAGGGACAGCGAGCCTTGCAGCTTCGAGGCAAGCGGCTTGCCGTAGTCGTGACCGACCAACAGGTGTATATCCTCGTCAGGTGCATCGACCCGATGAGAAAAGGCACCCGGCGCGAATTGCTCTTTCCTAGGACGGCCACGACGGCCACCGTCTGAAATGGTGGCCGTCGAACCGTAGGGAAAGCGCCCAGTGAGGACGTGGGAGCCGTCAGGTTCCTGCCGAACCGTCAGGCCCCCTTCTGCAACGCCATGCAGCATTACTGTACGCCGGTCAGGACGTGAAGCTGTGCCGCGCGGCTAATCGTTACGTCCGCCGTCATCAGGCCCGTGAGACGAAGCCCACCGCTTGCCGCATCGCTGTACGGATCTCGGATCAGGTCAATCGCGCCCCAGGTGGCAACGAAGATCGGAGACACACCCCCGGCACTGGTCGTCAACAGCACATCCGTGTTGCTACTGGAATCCGGGTCATCCAGGGCATTGCTCGACATGACCACCGAGCCGACGTTATCAAGCAGCCGGTCATATTCGGTGATACCCGAACCGGCATCGAAAACCGAGCCGTCCAGGGAATCCCAAATCTCAGGCCGGATAAGCGTATTCACGGCAGACGGGCCGGATGCGGCATTGGCCTTGAGAAACTCGACAATGGCCGTTCGGAATGCCGACCAGCTAGCAGTGGCATTAACCGCCGTGCTGGTAATGCCATACGTACCGGCACCGTTAATCACGCCGAGCGGCTGCCCACTGGTACCGGCCCCCAGGAAAACCGCCTGGTCCAGCTTGGAGCCAATCGCCCCGCGCATGTCACGGCGCACGGCATCCTCGATACCGCCCGACTGTTTCAGCGTCCGGCGCGTCAGCTTCATTTGCACGCCGAGATTGTGTTCGGGCTTCAACGGGCGGTCGGTCGTTTCATACTTGGTCGCACTGGCGACGTTGCCCGTCTCGGACGAAGCCCAACCCGCCGATACGCTCGACGTGGTAACGGGATACTCGACTTGACCCGAGCCGATGTTAATCATGCGAGCGCCCATCTGCCCGGCAACACTGTTCGGGAACAGCCGGTCGATAATGGGGCGGGTCGATACCGGGTCCGGTACGCCAGACGCTACGGTTTCACCGGCTCGCGTTTCGAGCGCGGCAAACGGAATCGGAATGCCTCGATAACCTTCTTTCGAGCGCAGCTCTTCGACAACCTCAGCAGTCGCGCCACTAAGCGCCTGCCCTTCGTCAAGGTGGAGTGCAGCCTGTCGAACTTCAAAGTTCGCAATCAGGTTATCCCACTCCTTGCCCTCGCGGGTTTCTAGCTTGTTGTCCGCTTCCCGGCGTTCCTCATCTTCTGCGACCAGGGCCGCACGAAAACGGGACTCGTTACTCCGGTACTCACGATCAAGCTCATCCATCGACCGCGTTTCCTCTTCGGTCGGACCTTCCTTGCCAGCGAGTTCCGACAATTGCTGTCGAATCTCTGACTGACGCTTGCTGATTTGCGCGCTCTGCAACATACGCCAACACCTTTGTTTTGAATGGATTTAGGGCATTTTCCTAGTACTGTATAATTATACAGTATTTGTCAAGTTATTTCAGAAAATTCCGCCACTTCAAACGCTCGCCATCAAGCTCAGGAAAGCCCATTTCCCGGCGTGTTTTTTTGGAATGACACGACCCGCAAAGCACTTGAAGATTGTCCAGGTCGAAAGCACGATCAGGGGCATCACGTACCGGCTTGATATGGTCAACTTCCAGGCCGACACGTATGCCGCACTGCACGCACTGAAAGCCATCACGGCGCAATGCTTGAAGTCTCAGGGCAGGCCAGCGTCGATCCTTGCCGACTGCCCTAGACGGTCCCCTTAAACCCATTGCGGTTCGCGTGCCTTGACGTTGGGGCGTGCCTTGCGCCTTGCCCCTTCTGCCACAGCGAGAATTGCAGCAGCAGCCGCGTCGATTCGGCCTGTACTTCGACCCTTCGCCAACTTCTGATTGCCCGCCGGGTCTTGTAGCGTTACCGCGTCAGAGAATGCCGAGCGCAACAGCAGCGAAGGTGCCGACTGCACTTCCCCATCGAAGACGCCACGGCGGAAGCGTTCAACGTCTTCGGCACCATCCTTGAAGCCCTGCCCCCGCCATACCACGGGCACCCGTAGGCTGGCCGCTGCCATCGCCTCTTCGAACTCGGCCTGTCGGTAGCGGTCGGCAGTAAAGCAAGTGACCGGCGCGGTATCCAGTCGATCCATGATGGCGGTCAGGAATCCAGCGGCAGGCACGACACGATCCCCGAGCGTGATTAGCTCGCCACGGTCTTGCATCTCGACATAACGGTCGGAGACGCCATCACGCGCCCCACGGTCAGACAGTGACGGACTGGTCGGGAATGCTCCGAAGGTTTCTATCCTTCCAGTATTCGGCCAGTACAAAGCCGCTGCCGACATGGAAGCGCTGCCCCCCAGGTCAACACCGACCACACACCCGCCTTCCCGTGGCGGTAGCTCTGAGACTTCACAGTCCAGCCATTCATCGACGGTGATAAGCACGTTTCGGCTTTCACCACTGACGCGCTCGTTTCGGTTGTAGAGCCGGAAGCTCGACAAGGCAGACCCGCCCCGAGCAATGGCCCGGTTTGCTTGCGCCTTTAACCACGACACGCTCGAACCAATCCCGGCCTTTGCCCCTGGGTTTGCCTCTAGCAGTGAATCCATGTCATCAGCAGGCAGACCAGGTGCGGGTCTGTGTTCCTGCACATACGTTCCGGGCGGCGGATTGTCGAGCCAATGCGAGAATGAATGCGAATCCTCCGAAGCGCTGGTCGAAATAATCAACGCCTTGCCGTCTCGTTTGCCCAAACCCGAAAGCAAGGTGGCTTCCAGGTCATCCCCTTTTTCCGGCTGCCAGTGCCCGCGTTCATCCATCAGCACAAAGGTCGGAGCCGAGCCGAGCGCATTTTTGGCGTCCGCTGCAATGACCCGCAGAAGATGGCCCCCACCATCACCCTCGAACTCGACTTCGAGCCGTGGATTCCGGCGAATGGTGATCTGTTCGCGCAAGTCTTCGTCTAGCCCTTCGGTAAAACCGACAACGAAGTCGAACGCAATACGCGCCTGGTCCCTAGTCCGGGCTGCAATCAGTACCTCACGACGCGGCTGCCGATCCCACTTGCCGAGCAATGCCCCCAAGGCCAGGCCGGCAGACAAAGCCGACTTGCCGTTGCCGCGTCCGACAGACAGCACGCCAACCGAAGTGGACTTTTTGAGCGCACCTCGAATGAACTTCTTTTGGAACGTCGCCAGCTTCAACGTCTGGCCCGCCTTCGGTCCCTCTGGAACCTTGAGCGTCTCCACGAACTGGATTGCTGCCTTAGCTGCCGTCATAGGTGCCTCTTGTGAGTGAGTAAGAACAACCACCCCCCGCGACCCCCAGCGGAACCGCGCGTTTGGATATTGGGACCAATCACCGCGCTCTACGCAGACCACGAACGCGGAGCAGCGCTCGATACCCGACGCGGCATGTCCGACCTGTCGATGTGCGCACCACGATCTCGGACGGCGGCCTTAGCTCTTCGACTTGCACACGCCCAAGGGATTGCACGTCGGCGAGGTCGCCAACGTGCCATCCCGCAAGCTCGGTGGGCTTCCATTCCCCTAGCTCTGCCATTGCCTTTACCCCTCGCCTTTACCTGCGACTTCCTCGGCCAGCACTACACCTGCCGTTACTACCTTGTGCAGATTCTCAAGGCACACGCGCATCTTTTCCGCGTGATCTTCGTTAAACTTGCCGCCGTTCTTAGACTCGGCCTGTGCAACCTCGGCCACGTCATAGAGTCGCTTGGCATCCTCCTTGATGAGTTCCATCATCTCTTCAAACGTCGAACGCGTATATTGCTCACGGTCTGTCGGTACATTGCTCATATCAATTTCTCCTTTCTGCGCATTTGGCGCATTGGTTTAGTTGACTTGAACCGACGGCCACCCGCAAAAGAGCAGCCGTCGGCGCGGACATTTAGGTAGACTGATTGATGGGCATTCCGCATTGACAAGCGCCCAACCCCTAAAACTCTGCCATGACCCGAGCGTAACCCATTGAACCCGCTTTTTTTTCTGGGATGACTGGCGGGTACAGGTATAGGTATAGGTACTGGTACTGCTGGGGCGGTTATTGGCATTGGCCCGCCTCAACTGATTTGATTGCATCGACCACCGAGTACCGCAAGGCATCAGGCAATCGCCGCTGCCTGTAATCTATGGTCACAGTGCGCACCGATACGCGCAACACACAACTCCGAAGACGCGACAACGCGATACGGTCGGGCCGCTCCTTGTGCCCGGTCACAGTCACGAACTGTCGGTATAGCTCCTGACTGTGCCGCACCTTGAACGCACCATTCTTGCGCGGCTTTCCATTCAACGCCTTCACCCGGTAGGCTCGATATACCTTCGTCCCGTCATGTCCGCCCCCGATGATTCGGAACCAGACGTACACCTTCGGAGACTTGGCGAAGTACGCTGTCTCATGGTGCGTATATGCCGCCTGGTAATCACCAGGGGGAATCTGTGCCGGGGCATCGGATAGCTCAGCATATTGGATGGCCTTAACGCTACCCACGTTTGCCGATCCAAATCTTTCCGGCGTCGATGTCGCAGAGGACGCGGCAAACCGTATCCTGAAACCAGAAGTCGCACGCCTCAGTTGATCGGCACGGCACGGGCAGCACGCCCATATTCACAAGCCGTCGAAGCTCACTTATTCGCACCCCTAACAATTGCGCGAACACCACGTCGGGCGTATAATCAGCATTGCGTTTTCCCAAGCGCTCTCTGGCCTTCCCGCCTGTATGCCCACAGGCGGGGGCCAATTCCAAATTCCTCATTCAAGCCGCCTCCCCGCCGATGGTGTTTTGGCGGACGCGGCTTTCTATCCAGGCATCAAGATCAGTCAGGCGATACCGGACGGCTCGCCCCAGCTTTACAAACTGCGGGCCTTCGCCACGGCTTCGCCATGCTTCGAGGGTGGTATTTTGCAGCCCGAGATAACGGGCGGCTTCGATAGTGTCGAGAAAGGTTGTGTTGGTCATTTCCTGTCCTAGCGTGTTTGCCTAGGACAGAACCATACAGAGCCATAGCTGGGCTCTAAACAAAAAGCCTTTTCGTCACAAACCCTTTTTGTTCAGCCCGGCTTCTAGGCAGAAGACAGGTGTTCAGAGAGGTAGTATTGAATGTTTGAAGGCTGTTGTAGGTTTAGCGCGTCCAAGCAAAACCGGAACAGCTCCGCAAGCTCTGAATTGTTATTCTGCAATGGTGGTAAAGCCAGTACCCCAGACCGGACTCCATCGCAAAGGGCTTTCGCTACGAATCGCTCTAGGTGATTGGACTTCTGGCGCTTGCCTTTGGGGTCTAAATCATCCGCAATCTGTTTATAGAACTCGCTGAGATTGTCGAGTTCATGATATGCCGCGCTGGGATCGTGACCGTTCTTTGCTGCGCGATGAAGGCGCGGGGTCACTGTGTGGTTATAATCAAACCACTGTATTTTTTGGCGAAGCAAAGAAATGTCTTTGGCAATGTCGAGCGCATCATCCCTGCCAGCCCTGGAGCGATGAAGTCCCTTGCTTATTGAATACTGGCCAATGATAGCTTTAGCCAGAACCGTTTTTACATAGTGAGATTCCTCATCATCATCCATGCAAAGTTGTGACAATCGTTCTGACTGGCTATCGGGTAACTTTATCAATTGACCAATATCAAGTTCCGCTCCGGTGTCTAGTAACCCCTTCTCGAGTTGGGGTTCTTCGAGTACAGGAACCCCGCTATCCTGTCTAAGGTCGGGCGGAACTATTACGCCAATTTCAGTAATTGACGGCGTAACTGCATCCATCGGCCAAACGATTAGAAGTTCGCGTTCGGGGACAATGGACTGCATCGTTTCCCAAAGCTGAGAATAGTCAATCATGCTCGCTTGCCCCTCATGCTCACCACGTTATCGGCCTCGAACACGCGGCGCTGATCCTCGAAGTATTCCGCGATACGGTCGGCTTCGGGTTTGAGGTAGCGCACATCCGAAAGGTCGGTATAGTTCGCCAGTGTCACGTCGTGGTTCTGCTTATGGTTCATCAGTGCTTTGGTGCGCCACAATTCGACGTTACAGGCGGCAGCGACAGCGCGAAACGTGCGGCGTATATCGTGGGCCGTGACCGTGATTCCCGTTGCCTCTGCCAGCCGCTCAAGTTGGCCGCGCACATCGTTGATATGCCCCTTGCCCGACCGGGCCGGGAAAACATGATCGGAATCGCTGGCGCGCTCCCGGATGATGGCGGCGGCGGGGTCGGATAGGGGCAGGGTGACGCTCTCCCGGTTCTTGGTGTCGGTCAGTTCCAGGCTTTCGCCGTCCAAGTCGATTTGCTCCCATTTCAGGGATCGGGCCTCGCCAACTCTCAGGCCAGTGAGGGCGAGTAGGGCGATCAGGTCGGCGGCGGATTTGCTCACGGTCGTGAGGGCCGGGTCATTCCGCATCGCCTGGACGGCAGACCACCAGCCGCCGATCTTCTCAAGCGGGACGGCATTCGTCCGGGCCTTCACGCCTCGCAGAATTGAGGCATCCCGCAGCACCTTTACCGGGTTGTCGAGGATGATGGGGTTGCCTTCGGGGTCGCGGTACTTGGCCGCGGCATAATTGATGAGGGCGCGCAGGACGCGCATGGCTTGGTTCGCTTGCGCTACTGATCGCTTGCAGTGTTCCGAGTAGCGGCGCTGTACCAGCTCCCGGTCGATTTTGACAATGGGCCGCTTCTGCCAGTCCGAGAAAATGCCCGACAGGTGTTTCTCTATGTCGGCTTTGGTGGACTCTTTCAGCGGCAACCCCTTCGCAGTGCGGCGGTTTTCCTTGTAGTCCTCTGCTACCTCTCGAAGTGTGACGCTCAGTGCCTTCTGGTGCTGTTTCTCCGCTGACGGATCGACGCCTTTGGCCATGTCCCCCAATTCGGTCTTAGCCATCTTGCGGGCCTGGTCTGGCGTATAGGTGCCGTGCCTCCCGACGGTGACGCGGCGCGTCTTTCCGTTTACTCGCGCCTCGGCAATGTATGACATTGCGCCGGCAGCCGTGACGCGAAGGCCGAAGCCTCGAAGATCGGAATCCCAATAAAGCCGGTACCCGGAATCGGGCGGGGTGATCTTCTTGATCGCCGTCGAGTTGATCCTGATCGGGGCCGTTTTTGTCGCCATGCTGAAAGTCCCTTGATTTGCCGTGTAGGCACTGTGTAGGCAAACTCTGTCGGGTTCCATCTAAACCCATGGGACTATTCTAGGCGCTGTAAAGCCCTATGTATAGGGGTTTGTCAAAATTGGTCGGGTTCCATGTAGGCAGGTTATAGCCAGAAAATAGGGACTTAAAATCCCTCGGTGGAAACACCGTGCCGGTTCGAGTCCGGCTCCGGGCACCATCCATTCCTTTCGTTACGGGGCGTTGTCCGAATCTGCGTTGTGGCTGGCGCGGTAAACCTCGCTGCGCTTGTAGTTGTTGTAGGCGAATCGAACGATCACGGTACCCGCTGCGGCCACCGGCAGGGCGAGCAGGACGCCGGCGAACCCGAACAGCTGGCCACCGGCCATCACCGCGAAGATGACGAGTACCGGGTGCAGTCCGATGCGGTCGCCGACGAGCTTGGGCGTGAGTACGAAGCTTTCGATGAGCTGGCCGACGACGAAGACGATGCCGACCGACAGCAGGAACAGGAAGCTGAAATCCTGGATGACGGCGGTCACGCCGGCCAACAGCACCCCGATGATCGCGCCCAGGTAGGGCACGAAACTCACCAGTCCGGCGATCATGCCGATGGCAATGGCGTTGTTCAGTCCGACGATCCACAGGCCGATTGCGTAGATCAGGCCCAGGCTGATCATCACCATCAGCTGGCCGCGCAGGAATCCGCCCAGCGCCTCGTCGCAGTCTTCGGTCAGCTTGACGACGGTCGGCTCGATATTGCGCGGCAGAATGTCGCGAAGCGTGTCCATCAGTAGTCGCCAGTCCCGTAACAGGTAGAAGGTGACCAGCGGGACGAGCACCATGGAGGTCACCCACACCAGAAAGCGGCCGCCCGACTGGGTCATGACGCTGACCACGTTGCCCGCGGCACCGGCGATGTTGGAAAAGTATTCCTGAATCAGGTTGCGGGCGCGCTCGACATCGAAGGACTGGAGATTGATTTCCACCCCGAGCTGGGCTTCGATCCACGGCAGGACGTTTTTCTGGAAGGCGTCCAGGTAACCGGGGAGCCGGCCGAGAAAGTCCGCCACTTCGCGCACCAGTACAGGAATGACGATCAGCAGGACCACCACGATCAGCAAGAACGCCAGCAGGAAGACCAGCGAGACCGCGACGTCGCGCCGCATTCTCATGTCTTCGAGCCAGCCGACCATCGGATTGACGATGTAGGCGATGAGGATGCTGATGAAGAAAGGTGTCAGCACCGGACCCAGTAGCCAGACCAGCCAGCCGGCGAAGAGCAGGCTACCGATGATCCACGCGATCTGGTTGCGGCTGAGCGTGGGGAAGGGCGCTGATTCACGATCTGTCATGTTCCGGTTCCATTGGTCGGCCTGTGCGAATAGTGACAGTGCCGTCACCACCTTTCAACGCCCGGGTCCGACCGACGGACTTGCCGTTGCCGGTCCGCGCAGACGGAGGCGATCCGCGGACGACTCAGTCGTCGAAAATGTTGGCGTACAGGCCGCTTTCCGTACGAAACACGTTGCCACCGATGTAGCGATAGTGGGCGTCGAGGCTCCCGATTCTCTCGAGGTCGATGTCGTTCAGCTCGAGATCCCCGGCTTCGAGATTCTTTCGGATGTGATCCGGGTTGGTCGACTTGGGGATGACGGCGGTACCGCGGGCCAGGGCCCAGGCGATCAGAACCTGGGCGGGGGATACATCATGTTCTTCTGCAATCGCGCCGATCACGTCGTTGTCGAGAAGGGAGGGCTCGTCTTCGCTCTTCATGCTATCGGGCCGGTCGCTGCTGCCGAGCGGCGAATAGGCCGTGACCTGGATCGCGTGCTCGCTGCAGTAGGATAGGAGTTGCTCTTGCTGCAGGTAGGGGTGTAATTCGACCTGGATCATTTCGGGTCTCTCCAGCCCCTCGGCCGCCAGTTGCTCGAGCTTGTGCGCACTGAAATTGGAAACGCCGACGTGCCTGGCGAGACCCTGCTCGCGCACCCGAAGCATGGCGGCCCATGTGCCACTGACGGGCGCTTCATCGGGCGTCAGGAAATCGGATTCGCTTTCCGGAAAGCCCTCCAGGCCCGATCGAAAGGCCACCGGCCAGTGGATCAGGTACAGATCCAGGTAGTCGAGTTTGAGATCCGAAAGAGTCTTTTCCAGAGCCGGGGCGACGTCATCCTTCAGGTGAGCGTTGTTCCAGAGCTTGGAGGTGATATGAACATCTTCCCGCCGAATCTCGCCGCGGGAGAAGACGCGTTGCAATGCCTCGCCGACTTCGGCTTCGTTGCGATAGATCGCAGCGCAGTCGATATGGCGATAACCCGCTTCCAGTGCCTTCTCCACGGCCTGGCCTACCTCGCCCGGTTCGGCTTTCCAGGTACCCAGGCCGATCGCGGGAACGGTATCGCCATTGCTGAACTGTAGTGTCTTCATGATCAATGCGTCTTCGTGGCAAATGAACGCCGAGTTTAACGTCTCTGCGGAGCGTCGCGCTTGCATCGTCTCCGTTTTCCAGCACGCCCAGCGCCTGGCCGGCCCGCAGGGCCGCGAGCAAGAGCCCTGGCAGGTATAATCCGCCGCGATAGCCAGCCCCTTGTCCCGGGCGGATTCGTCCGGGCCAGATACACAGATTGAGGCCAGTATGTCCATCGATATCAACGTCAACTCCGAGATCGGTCCGCTCAAGACCGTGGTCGTGCACTCGCCGGGTCAGGAAATCGAAAACATGACGCCGCAGACGGCGGCCGAGGTGCTCTACGACGATATCCTCAATCTCGAGCTGGCTACGGGCGAGCATCGTCAGCTAAAGGGCGTGCTCGAACGGGTTTGCCGCACCATCGAGCTCAAGGACCTGCTGGCCGAGGTATTGGAAGACGGGCGGGTCTGCGAGGCGCTGGTGCAGGCGTTGTGCGATCTGTTCGACTCGCCGGAGGTGCGCGATGAGTTGCTGGACCTGTCGGCCGACGATCTGGCTCGGCAGCTGATCGAGGGCACGCCCAAGAAGCCGATCAGCCTGGAGAAGTTTCTCAGCCCGTCGCGCTACGCGATTCCGCCGTTGCCCAACACCTTTTTTACACGCGATGCGACGATGTGCGTCAACGACCGCATCATCATCGGCTCCATGGCTTTCCGGGCACGCATGGCCGAGGCGATGCTCCTCAAGGCGGTCTTCCGATATCACCCGGAAATTCATTCTTCCGGTTTCTATTTCGACGGCACCGACAATCGCAATTCCGAGGTCACGATCGAGGGCGGTGACCTGCTGGTGATCCGCGAAGACCTCGCCGTCATCGGGTACAGCGAGCGAACCTCGCTGGCTGGTATCGACCAGCTGATGCGATCGATCGCCTCGCAGGGGCCGATCAGCAATTTCATTGTCGTGGAGATTCCCAAGACGCGGGCGACGATTCACCTGGACATGATCTTCACCATGGTCGACCACGATAAGTGCGTGGTTTTTCCGCCCCTGATCACCGGCCGCGATCGCTCGCGCGCGTTTCACTGCGCATTCAATGGCGGCCCTGACTCGAAGATCACCGAGTACCGCGACGTGCTCAGCGCGCTGTCGGCCCTCGGCGTGGAACTGGCGCCGATCAACTGCGGCGGCGACCAGGAGTTCCACCAGGAGCGCGAGCAGTGGGCCAGCGGTGCCAACTTCTTCGCCTTCGGCCCGGGGCAGATCCTGGGTTACCGACACAATCGCTATACCCTCGAAGCGCTCGATCGGGCCGGGTTCAGCGTCATCGACGCCCCTGAACTGATCGAGGGCAGGCGCAGCATCGATGCCGACGAGCGCGTGGTCGTGACCATTGGCGGCGCGGAACTCTCGCGCGGCGGGGGTGGTTGCCGCTGCATGACCATGCCGGTGGCGCGGGCGTCTATTGACTGAACGTCGAAGCTTGACCCCGATCAAGACGGCCTTTGGCCTGTGACGATAATCTGTCATTATTGAAGGATTCGTTTCGCCGCTTGATTACCGAGGGAGCGCGGCATGGTGGACTACCGAAGCAACCGTGTGATCAGGCACGGCAGCGTTGCGGCCCTGGTGGCTCTGGCTTGGGTGTCTCTGCTGCTGGCCACGGCGGGGCAGGCTGATCCCGGCGAGTCATCGAGCGAGAACGACGCCCGCACCTGCCTGATGTGCCATGGTGAGAATGCACCCCTGCCTGCCGCGGATATC
Organism: Wenzhouxiangella psychrophila; assembly: GCF_042310375.1. NCBI lineage: Bacteria > Pseudomonadati > Pseudomonadota > Gammaproteobacteria > Chromatiales > Wenzhouxiangellaceae > Wenzhouxiangella > Wenzhouxiangella psychrophila. Next base: position 280,991 of record NZ_JBHJMQ010000002.1, read on the forward strand.
CTCCATTCGAGCCATGCAGGGCTGTTCGGAAACGACGGAAAGGCTTGCGCGGCCTGTCACGGGCCCAGCCGGGACCACCTTGCAGTCCAGGAGGACGGAACGCGCCCGCTTCCGGATAGGCCTTTCGGGCAAGCGGATGTCACGGAGCAGGCCAATGCCGCCTGCATGAGCTGCCACAGCGACCAGGTCGGGCCGCACTGGACCGGAAGTGCGCACGAATTCGAAGAACTCGCCTGTACCGACTGTCACGCGGTGCACTCGTCCGATGGGGACCCCGCGCTCGATGCCGCTCGCCAGGCTGAAACCTGCTTCGATTGTCATGAGCGCGAACGCGTCGAATTCTTGCGCTCGCATCGCCACCCCGTCGGCAGCGGCTCCTTCAGCTCCGACACCGGTCTGCTGGCTTGTAGCGACTGCCATGCTGCCCACGGCAGCGTCTCGGTAGCGAGCCTCAATCGAACGACGCTCAATGAAACCTGCTACGACTGCCACGCCGAGTTGCGCGGGCCGTTCCTGTGGGAGCACGCGCCGGTGAGAGAGGATTGCAGCAGTTGCCATCTTCCTCACGGGGGCATTCATGACGCCCTGCTGCGCCAGCGCCCGCCGCAGCTTTGCCAGCAGTGCCACTTGGCGCAGTTCCATCCGAGTACGGCTCGAAGCGGCACCGGCCTGCCGCCGAACGGCGCCGATCCCAACCTGCTCGGGCAGTCGTGCATGAACTGTCATACCGCCGTGCACGGCTCCAATCATCCGTCCTCGCCGGGGTTCACACGATAGTCGCCATGAAAAGCCGCTTGCCCCGGTTCATGCTCGCAATTGCCCTGGCAGTCTCGGCCGGCGCGATGCCGGCTTTCGGCGATGTACCCCGCCTATTCGGTGATATCGACCTGGGCCTGGCCTGGCTGGACGAGGACGCCGATCGCCTGGGTCGCTTTTCCGGCCTCGATGGGAATGGGTTCACGCCGCTTCTTTCGTTCTCGATTGAGCGCCGCCCCGACGATCCGAACGAATGGGTCATGCGGTTGGAAGGGGCCCGGCTGGGCCTGGATTCGAGGCGCCTGTACTTCCGCGCCGACCGCGGGGGCCGGCAGGGTCTTTCGTTGAGCTGGCGCGAGTTTCCGGCCTGGCGCCTGTCCGGCGGACGAACACCGTTTACGCTCGATCCGACCGGCCGCCATGTCCTTCCGGCCGATTGGCCGGGCCTGGAGAGCACGGCCGATCTGTCGGCAGCCGGAGTGGAACTGAATCCAGTCGACATCCGCTCGCATCGAGAGCGACTCGACCTGGGGTTCAGGCAGCGCTTTCGCGATCGCTGGCGGATCGAGGTGGACGCCAGCGAAGAACGCCGCGACGGCAATCGGCTGATCGGCGCGATCTTCGGCTACACCGGGGGCAACCCGCGGGGCATGCTGCTGCCGGCCGTCGTCGACGACACGACGCAGCGCATCGAAAGCCGCCTGACCTACAGCGATCCGGACGGCCACCAGCTCGGGCTGGCGTGGTCCGGGTCCTTCTACCGCAACGACCGCAACGCGATCGAGTTCGACAACGCCTTTACGCGTCACCCCCAGTGGGCGCCCGGGACGGGTCACCCCGAAGGTTCGGGAAGCCTGGCCGATCATCCCGACAACACGGCGCAACAGCTGAGGGCTTTTGGTTCCTGGATCCTGGGTAAGCAGACCCGCCTGGGGGCTGATCTTGCCTACGGCCGGATGCGTCAGAATGACCTTTTGCTGCCCTATACCATCAATGCCGCGCTCGAAATCGACCAGCCCCTGCCGGTTGCGCGCCTCGACGCGGAGATGCTCACGACCCTGGTCAATCTCCGCCTGACAACGCGTTTGTTCGAGCGGGGGAACCTGGTTTTCAACTACCGCTTTGACGACCGGGATAATCGCACGCCGTCGCTGGTGTGGCGCATCGTAAGCGGCGATTCGCAGAACCAGCGCCCGCCCGCCGAGTCGCGAATCAATCTGCCCTACAGCCTGCAACGCCAGACCCTGGATGTCGACGGCCGCTGGCGACTGGCCGGTCATCAGCGCCTGGTGGGCGGGCTCGAATTCAGGCGTGAGGACCGCGATGACTTCGCCGAGGTCGTCCGGCTCAACGAGTGGGGTGGCGATATGGGTTGGCGCGGTCGGTGGGGGCAAGCGACCCGTTTGCGCATCGATGTCGAGCATGTCGTGCGCCGCTTCGACGAGTATCGGGGCAGGGCGCCGTTCCGTGCCGGTCGCCTGCCGGGCAGCGTGGACGCGGACGACTTCGAGAACCATCCCGAGCTGCGTAAGTACAACGTGGCCGATCGCGATCGGACGGGTGTGAGGCTGCGAATGGACGCTCAGCCGACGGCGCGGCTGAGCCTGGGTCTGGGTGCGCGTTACAACCTTGACGACTACGACGATGCCCGGTTCGGGCTTGACCGGGCCGAGGTGCGTACGTTCAATGCCGATTTCGGCTGGCAGCTGGCTCGCCGGGTCTCCCTCAGCGGCCTGCTTTCCAGCGACCGCTACGAGGCAGAGCAGTCCGGGCGCGACTGGCCGGGCTTCGCGCCCGACCTGGCATTCGATCCGTCGAGGAACTGGCGGGCCAGCCACGACGATCGCATCGAGACCGCCAGCCTGTCACTGGCCTGGCAGGATGCGACTTTTGCCAGGCGCGCCATCGGCTCACTGGGGCTGAACGGCAGCGTGGACCTCGGCGCCGACTTCGTGCACGTACGCGCCCGCGGCGATATCGATGTGTGGGCGGCCGAAGGGTTGACGGTTGAACCGCTGCCGGAAACCCTGAGCCGGCGCCGCGCATGGGCCGCCTGGGCGCGCTACCGCATGCCCGCGGGCTGGCGCTTCGAGCTGCGCGTTGAACACGAACGCTACCGTTCGCGCGATTACGCATTCGACCAGGTGGATGTCGACAGCGTGGCCAACCTGTTGCTGCTCGGCCAGCCGGCGCCGAACTATTCGGTCACGGCGGTGCTGGCGACGGCCAGCTACCGCTTCTGATCCTTCAGTTCTCTTCCTCGGCCAGTTTGCCGATGCGATATTGCTCGGCCATCTGCCAGGCCCGCTCGGAATGATCGCTGCCATAGCCCTTGGTGCGCATGCCATGGGTCGCTTCCTTGCCGCACCAGGATTCGAGTACCGACGGGGGCGTGGGGTGCTGGTCGATGTAGTCGGTGAAGTCGTAGACCGTGCCTTCTATGGCCATCCAGCAATCGTCGAGCGTGTCGTGCTCGGCCACTTCGGCCAGGCTGTAAGTGGCCGAATCATGCTTGCCGTCGCCGGCCCTGGCGTCGGGTGTCAGTGCATCGAGCGCGACGATCGTCAGGGCCGAGGCCCAGAAGCCGATGAACACGGTATAAACAAACTGTTTCATAGCAGTTCGAACTCCTCGCTGTTGATTCTCGATGATGGCACATCGGCGTTTGATGCATGTTGCCGAACGAGCCGATTGAGCGGGGACGGACCGCAGACGTAAATCTCCCGTCCGGTCCAGTCCGGGCAGACCGCTTCGAGGTAGTCGGTGGACAGCGGTCCCTCGCGGTAGAAGCGATGAAACTGCAGGTTGAAGCCGATGATACGACTGGCCAAATCCCGCAATTCTTCGCCGTAGATCTCCCGCGCCTCGTCCTGCACGCAGAAAATCATGCATACGTCAGCCGATTCACCGAGCCGGTGGAAATGGCGCATTCGCGCCAGAAACGGCGTCACGCCGATACCGCCGGCAACCCACAGTTCCGGATTAGCGACGCGGTCGGGCGATTTGAAGAAACGCCCGTAAGGCCCTTCCACGCGGGCGGGTGTGCCGGGCTGTACGTCTGCGGCCGCCCGGCTGGCGTCGCCGAGCGCCTTGATGGTGATGCGGAGCCGATCCTCGCCGGGTGCCGAGGAGATGGTGTAGGGGTGCTCCTCCTTGCAGCCGGCCGCCAGCGCCCGGTCGTGAAGCGTCAGGTAGACGAAGTTGCCGGCTTCGTGCCTCAGGTTTCGGTGAACGGGTTCAAGAACAAGCTCGACCACGTTGTTGGCCACCGGCGTCACTTCATCGATGGTGTACTTGAGGCCGCCCACCCGGCGTGAAAAAACGAACCGCCAGGCAACAGCGCTGACGGCGAGTAGCGCGAAGATCGACCAGATCGTGATATCGAGCCACTGAGGCAGGCCGCGTGAAAGCCAGAAATTGTGGATCAGGGCGAGCGCCACCGCCGGCCCGGCCAGGCTATGAACCTTCTTCCATCGCTCGTAGTTCGGGTGACCAAAAAACGAGAAGCTCGGTGCCAGAAAGATCATCATCAGGATGAGCGCGGCCCAGCCGCTCCAGCTGGCAAGATCGGAAGCCGGCGGGAACAGGGTCGCGGCGGCCGCGGAAACGCTCGTGCCGGCTGCCGCGAGCGCAAGCAGGAGCGGGTGCAGGAGCAAAAGGATCAGAGACCAGGCGCCGAGCAGATGGTGCGTCCGCCACAGCCGGGTCAGACCGCCGAAGGGGCGGTCAAAGCCGGGCACTCGTGCGCTGAGTATCGCGGCCAGCAACAGCATCGAAAGGCCCGCCACGCCCGCCAGCCGTCCGGCAGTGTTGAGCAGGGCGGTCGTCGAAGCGAATTGCCCGGCCTTCAGGTTGGCGATGAACAGCAGTGAAGGCAGCATGGCGGCGAGCCATACCAGACGATGGGCGGTTCGGGCCGACATGCAGTAGTCTCCTGGAAGCGCTCTTGGACAAGACCAATGTAACAGAGCCCTGGAACGGCCATGCTTGCAACATGGAGGCTAAGTCCCTTGGCCCTTACTCGGTTCCGTGTCTCTCGTTACGCGCAGAATCGCGCCGGCGCTTTCATCCGTAAGCAGGTAAAGCGCGCCGTCCGGCCCCACCACCACGTCGCGCAAGCGTTGGCCGAGCTTCAGTCCCAGTGGTTCGTCGGAGACGACTTCATCGTTTTCGAGCACGATGCGGCGGATCGTCTTCTCGACCAGGCTGGCGACGAGGAGATCGCCGCGCCATTCGGGAAACATTTCGCCCTCGTAGCGGCTCATTCCCGCCGGGGCGATGGACGGCGTCCAGTCGAGGAGTGGATCGGTCATTCCCGGGCGGGTGGTGTAGGGCGTTACGCGAGCGCCGGAGTAGTCCACGCCGTGGGTGGCGATCGGCCAACCGTAGTTTTCGCCGGCGCGGATGATATTGAGCTCATCGCCGCCGCGTGGTCCGTGTTCGTGCGACCAGATTCGTGCATTTGTGGGATCGACGACCAGGCCTTGCGGGTTGCGGTGACCCCACGAAAAGATTTCCGGCAGCGCATCTTCTCGGTCCACCAATGGGTTGTCGGCCGGCACGCTGCCGTCGTCATTGATGCGGATGATCTTGCCCAGATGGCTGTCGAGCCGCTGGGCGTGCTCGCGGTAGTCGAATCCGTCGCCGATGCTGACCAGCAGACTGCGGTCCGGCAGGAAGGCTATCCGGCCGCCGTAATGGACCGGTGTGTCCTTCATTGGCACGGCCGTGAACAGCGTTTGCCCGTCCGTCCATCGCCCGTCGGCGAGCCGGCCGCGAACGACGCGCGTGGCGTTGGCCGAGGGCGCTCCGTGGGCCAGCGTCAGGTAGATCCAGCCGTTGTCGTCGTAGTCGGGATGCAGGGCCAGGCCCATCAGGCCGCCCTGGCTGTCCGCGTAGACTTCGGGAAGCCCTTCAACGGGTTCCTCGAGCAGTCGGCCGTCGGCATCGGTGATGCGCAGCCTCCCCGGGCGCTCGGTGACCAGTGCGCGGCCATCGGGCAGAAAGACCAGCGACCAGGGGTGTTCGAGCCCGCCGGCGAAGGACTCGACCTTGAACGTCGCCTGTGCGCGAAGGTCCGCGGAAAGAAGCATCAGCGCGGCCAGCGAAAGGATCAGGGCAAGCTTCGAGAGGTTCATGGAACGCAAGATAGCAGACTGACGCCGCGCGGCTGGTAATCTGTCAGTGTCATAGACTGAACAAGGCATGATTGATGAAGGCTCTCAGGTGGTTTCTTGCCTGGCTGGCGGCGGTGTTGGTAACCGCCGCGCTGGGCAGTATCGTCCAGACACAGATCAATCTCGCCCGCATCGCTGAACTGGGCGTTTCGGTCTCTCTCTCCGAGCGTCTGGAAACCACGCTTGCCGACCTGTTCGGTTTTGCGCCGCTGTGGGCCATCATCGTTGCGGCCGGGCTGCTGGTGGCCCTGCTGGTCGCCGATGGCATCTCGCGCCGTTGGCCTTTCTCGACAACGGGGTTGCACGTATTGGCGGGCTTCCTGGCACCGGTGGTCGCTTTGCTGGTGATGGACGCCATGCTGCCGGTCACGGCGATCGCAGCCGCGCGCACTTGGTCGGGCGTGTTCCTGATCGGGCTCCCGGGCGCTGTCGGCGGCTGGATTTACCTTCGCCAGTTCACTCAGCGGCAGAAGGGCCAGACCTTCCACCAGGCGGCACAGCGGAATTCGTCCTCGCATGACGGCAGCTGACGCGCGTACCGGTCGGCGCGATCGGCGACCTCGCGGGCGGTCTGCTGCACCTTGGGCTTGTCGCGCCAGCTGCGGCGCTCGTAGCCGGTACGGCCCTCGTGATAGGCGAGGTACAGCTTGTAGGCGTCGTTGCGCGGGATGCCGAGCCGCCGGTGGCTGGTGTAGTTGTACCAGCCGATGAAGTCCAGGGCATCTTCCATGTCGGCGCGGCTGGTGAACCAGGCCGAGCGGCCGGTCATCTCGAGATAGTCCTGCCAGGCCGGATCCTGGGCCTGGGCATAACCGGATGCCGACGAGGGTCGTCGCCAGGGAATGAAGCCCAGCAGCTTCGTGCGCGGCGGTCTGACCCGCGCCCGGAACGAGGACTCGCGCTGGACGATGGCCATCTGCACGGGGATTGGCACGCCCCAGCGGCGTTCACTTTTGTAGGCATGGTCATACCAGCCCGGTTCCTGCTCGAAGATCTCGCAGAGGTTGTCTTGTCGCTTGGGTGGCGTCGTCGCGCATCCGGACAACACCATTGCCGAGAGGGTGATCAGCGAGAGACGAACGAACAGGGTCATGCTTCCGATTCTACTCGAGAGCGCACATGGAGACAGCGCGGCGAGCGTTGTTTTGTTGCGCTATTCTGGGGATCGAATTCAAGCGGGTGGACAACATGCTCTGGCAGGCATTGAGCGCAGCGCGCGATATCGGCCGCATGCAGGACATCGCATCGGTCCTGATTCGTTACGGTTTCGGGGATGTTGTGCAGCGCGTCGGTATGGCCGGCGCGCTCGAGCGCGCTGGCAAGGTGTTGCACTGGAAGGAAGCCGAGGAACTGGCTCAATTGAAGCCGCCGGCGAGAGTCCGCCGCGTTCTCGAAGAGCTCGGCCCGACCTTCGTCAAGCTGGGGCAGGTCTTGGCCACGCGCGTCGACCTGTTCGGTCCCGAGTGGTTGAGCGAGTTCGGCAAGTTGCAGGATCACGCACCGCCGGTGGCCTGGGAAGAAATCGAGAAGCAGTTGACCGAGGATCTCGGTGCGCCGCCGGACGACGTTTTCGAGCGGGTCGAGCACGAGCCGCTTGCCGCGGCGTCGCTGGCCCAGGTGCACAGGGCCTGGCTGGAAGACGGAACAGGTGTTGTCCTGAAAGTCCGCAGGCCCGGAATTCGTCCAACCGTGGAGGCGGACCTGCGGCTGCTCAAGCGCTTGGCAGAAGTGATCGAATCGGAAGCCACGGAACTGAGCCACTACAAGCCCCGGCTGCTGGTGCGCCAGTTTGCGCAGTCGTTGCGCCGCGAGCTGGATTTTGCCGCCGAATGCCGCAATGTCGAGCGCATCGCAGCCAACCTGGAAGAGGATTCGGGAATCGTTGTTCCGGACATTCACTGGGAATTCAGCGGTGAACGGCTCAATGTGCAGAACTGCCTGGAAGGCATTCCGGGCAGTGACCTGGAGGCTGTTCGGGAGGCCGGACTCGATACCCACCTGATCGCTTCACGCGGCACGCGCGCCATTCTGCTCATGATTCTCGAGCACGGTTTCTTCCACGCCGATCCGCACCCGGGCAACGTCATGTATTTGTCCGACAGCCGCATCGGCTTGCTCGACTTCGGTATGGTCGGGCGCCTGTCCGAGCAGCGGCGGCAGGAAGTCGCCGAACTGCTTCACGGTCTGGTCTCGCGCGATGCCGAGTCGGCCGCCCGGATCTTGGTTGACTGGAGCGAGGAAGGTGATCTCAACGAGTCGCGCCTGCGCGAGGACGTCGCCGAATTCATCGATCACTACCACGGCGTTCCGCTCGAACAGCTCGACATCTCCGCGATGATCGGCGAGATCACGGCCGTCTTGCGTCAGCACCACGTGGTATTGCCTGCCGACCTGGTGCTGATGTTCAAGGCTTTTCTCACGCTCGAGGGCATGGGGCGGTCGCTTGATCCGGATTTCGACATGGCCGGAGAGGCCGCCCCCGTGATCGAGGAGGTGCTCAGTCGGCACTACTCCCCGATCAATATCAGCCGGCGTGTCCAGAAAACCCTGTTTCAATCTTTACGATTGCTGGCCTCGCTGCCCGATGACTTCAGCAGACTCCTGCGCAGCGCGCGGCGCGGTCGGATCGAGGTGCACGTCGACATTAAGGAACTTCGGGATGTGTCGGTTCGGCTCGACCAGGCGGCCAGCCGCCTGACTCTGGGCGTCGTCACGGCGGCACTGATCATCGGTTCGGCCATCGTGCTCAACGTGCAGGGCGGGCAGGGCGATGGTTTGCCGCTGTTCGGGCTACTCGGTTTTATCGGCGCGGCCGTCGGCGGTATATGGCTCCTGGTATCGATCTGGCGCAGCGGCCGCGAGTGAATGGCAATTGACGCTTTCGGGCCGGTCGGCTAACGTGCTACCCAGTCTGCCCGGGAGTAGCACATGAATCCAGAGAAGGTCGTATTCGGCTTCTTCATCTTGCTGGCGCTGACGCTCAACTTCGGGTTTTTCGTCGGTGAGATCGACAACCCCGATCATCACAATGCTTACGAGCTGTTCGCCGCCATCGTGGTGAGCCTGATCGCGACAGTGATGAAGCTGGGCGAGCGCACCCAGATCGGCGCCATTCTGCTTGCCTCGAGCCTGGTGGCCGATCTTCAACTGATCGCGGCGGCCATGGTCTGGGTCGTTTCCGTGCATGTCACCGGGGTCGGGCTGACGCCGGTCGTGATGGCCAGCGTCGTATCGCTCTCCGGCGGGGCCTTGCTGGCCAACATCGTCTCCACCGTCGTCGTGCTGATCGAGACCAGCCGCTTCCGACGCTGAGTTGAACATGCCGCTCTCCCTGCTGCTCGAGCGCATGCGGATTCCGCTGATCATCCTGATCAGCGCCTACGCCGTGGCCACGGTCGGTTTCACCCTGGTTCCCGGATACGACGAAAACGGCGATGCGTGGACGATGGACTTCCTGCATGCCTTCTATGTCGTCAGCTACACCGGCAGCACCATCGGTTTCGGCGAGGTCCCGGCGGAGTTCAGCGAAGCCCAGCGCCTGTGGACGATCGTGTGCATCTACATGACGGTGTTCGCCTGGCTGTTCGCCATCGGCAGCCTGGTCGCGCTGGCGCGCGACGAGAACTTTCATGCCGCGCTGCGACGGGGGCGGCTCAAACGGGCCGTTGCCTCGATCAGTGAACCGTTCTATATCGTCTGCGGCTATGGCGGTGCCGGCCGCAAGCTGGTCGACGACCTGATCCGAAGCGGCCGCCGCGTTGTGGTGGTGGAGTCGGCGGAAGAGGCCATCCGGGAACTCGAACTGCGCGATTATCATGTCGAGGTACCCGGCTTCCGTCTCGACGCCTCGATTCCCGACAACCTCGTGGCGGCGGGCCTTCAGCATCGCTGGTGCTCGGGCCTGCTGGCGATGACCAGCTGCGACTGGACCAACATCAAGATCGCGCTGACCGGGCGGCTGCTCAATCAGCAGCTAGGCGTGATCGCCCGCGCCGATAGCGCCGCCGCCGCCCGCAACCTGGCCTCGTTCGAAACCGGCTTCGTCATTCGCCCGGCCGTGGAGTTCGCCCGGCGCGTGATGCTGGCGATTACACGCCCCCAGGCCTACCGGCTCTACGATCGGCTGACTGAGTCGGGTGCGCCGCATCGCTGGGAACCGACCGGCGATCTCGAGGGCACCTGGCTGGTATGCGGTCAGGATGATTACGGCCGCCTGCTGGCCGACGAGCTGCGTGAGGTCGGCCTGAAGGTACGCATCATCGCCACCGAGCCGCCGGCGGATGGCTGGCCCGAAGACAGCGTGGCCGGCAGGAGCGCCGAGGGCGAAGTGCTCCAAAGCGCCGGCATCGACGACGCCACGGGCCTGATCGCCACGCACGACAGTGACGCCGAGAATCTGTCGACCATCATGACCGCGCGCATGCTCAATCCGGACCTGCTCGTGATCGCTCGGGAGAATCACTTGCACAACCGCGAACTATTCGAGGAAGCCGGTACCCACCTGGCCAGTCCGGTTAGCGGTATGATCGCCGCCGCTGCGCGGCCCGTCCTGGAGTCATCGCTGTTTCCGGAATTCATCGGCCATTGTCTTGCGCGTGACGAGACGTGGAGTCGCCACGTGCTGGAATGTCTGAATGAGCGCGCCGGTGACGGCCGCCTGCAGTACTGGGGAAGCCGCGTGAGCGAAAAACGAACGCCGCCGCTGGCCGCCGCCGTCGAGTCGGGCAAGCCATTCACCGTCGGCATGCTGACGCTCGATCCGCGTGATCGCCATCGCCACCTCGAAGCTGTGGTCCTGATGATCCTTCGTGACGGCAACCCTCTCCTGCTGCCCGATGATGACGAGCCGTTGATGATGGGCGACCGGATCCTCTTCTGCGGGAGCCCCCGCTCGGCCGAGCTGATCTGGGCGGTGGCCGTCGACCATGATGTCGTTAACTACCTGCAGACCGGTCAACCGCGCCTGGCCCGCCGGCCCTGGTGGCGCAAGGCCGTTGCTTCCTGAACTACGGGTCTTTTTTCGATGAACAGCAGTGAATTTCGCCGCCACGCCCACGAGCTGGTCGACTGGATGGCCGACTATCTCGACGAGCTTGAGCAGCGCCCGGTCAGGGCCCGCGTCGAGCCGGGGGAAATCGCCGAACGTCTCCCGGACATCGGTCCGGACTCGGGCGAGGAAATGGCTTGGATCCTGGCGGATTTCCGCGAACTGATCGTGCCAGGCATGACCCACTGGCAGCACCCGATGTTCATGGGTTATTTCCCGGCCAACAGTTCCTATCCGTCCGTTCTGGCGGAGATGCTGACCGCCACCCTGGGCGCGCAATGCATGAGCTGGGAAACGTCCCCGGCAGCGGCCGAACTGGAAGGGCGGGTGATGAGCTGGTTGCGCGACTGGCTCGGCCTGCCGGCGACATTCGAAGGCGTAATCCAGGACACGGCCTCGACCGCCACGCTCTGTGCGCTACTGAGCGCGCGCGAGCGAGAGACTGGCTTCGAGATCAACGAGCAGGGATTCGCCGGGCAGGGCGAACGTCGTTTTGCCGTCTACTGCTCCACCGAAGCACACTCGTCGATTGAAAAGGACGTCAAGATCGCCGGCTTCGGCTCGGCTTCGCTGAGGAAGGTGACCGTCGATGAGTCCTTCGCCATGCGGCCCGAAGCGTTGGTCGAGGCCATCGAGGCTGACCGCGCACAAGGTGTCACGCCGCTGTGCGTGATCGCCGCGCTCGGCACCACGAGCTCGACGGCTATCGATCCGATCGACGCCATCGGCGAGATCTGCCACGAATACGGTATCTGGCTGCATGTCGATGCGGCCTACGCCGGCACGGCGCTGCTGCTACCCGAGTTCCGTTGGATGCTGGGCTCGGCTGAGCACGTCGATTCGTTCGTCGTCAATCCGCACAAGTGGATGGCCACCAATTTCGACTGCACGGCCTACTATGTGCGCGACGTCGAGGCCCTGGTGCGCACCTTCGAGATCCAGCCCGAGTACCTCAAGACTCGCGCCGACGAGCAGGTGCGCAACTATCGCGATTGGGGCATCCAGCTGGGTCGACGGTTTCGCGCGCTCAAGCTCTGGTTCGTGATGCGCTCGTTCGGCCTCGAAGGGCTGCAGACGATGCTGCGGCGGCATATCGAGTACGGGCAGTTGCTGGTCGAAACGATCGACGCGGATGAAAACTTCGAGCGCATGGCGCCGGCGCCGCTCAACTGTGTGTGCTTTCGCTGGCTGCCGACGGGAGAGCACGACGAGGCTGCGATCGAGAAAGCCAACCAGGCCTTACTGGCTGAAATCCAGGACGGCGGCGATTTGTATCTGACCCATACGCGTCTGGGTGGCCGCTACGCGCTTCGTATCGTGCCGGGTCAGACGCGCGTCGAGCGCTCTCACGTGGAAAAGGCGTGGGGGTTGATTCTGGAGGTAGTCGAGAGCCTGGAGGGAGCCTGAATGATGCTGCCTTCGATCCTGCCCTTAAATTTTCAAAACGGCGACGGGCAGGGCGCCCGCCGCCTTTACCGGTCCGCTTACCAGATGCTGACGCGGTCTTTGGGCGCCAGGTAGAGTTCGTCGTCGGTATCGACGTCGAAGGCCTCGTACCAGTCATCCATGTTGCGCACCACGCCATTGACGCGATACTTGGCCGGGCTGTGGGGACCGCGCACGAGCTGGGCCCGCAGCGATTCCTCGCTGGCCCAGAGGTTGCGCCAGACCTGTGCCCAGGCCATGAAGAAGCGCTGGTCGCCGGTGAAACCGTCGAGCACCGGCGCTTCGCCGTCGGAATGATCCTCGAGATACATCCGGTAGGCGTGGTGGGCGATCGACAGGCCGCCCAGGTCGCCGATGTTCTCACCCAGCGCCAGCTCGCCATTGATGTTCATGCCCTCGATAGGCTCGAACTCGTTGTACTGATCGACCAGCCGGCCGGTCCGCTGCTCGAACTGTTCGCGCGAAGCATCCGTCCACCAGTTGCGAAGTACGCCATCGGCGTCAGAGCGTGAGCCCTGGTCGTCGAAGCCGTGGCCCATCTCGTGTCCGATCACGCCACCGATCGCGCCGAAGTTGACGGCCGGGTCGGCGTGAGGATCGAAGAACGGCGGCTGCAGGATGGCGGCCGGAAAGACGATTTCGTTGCGCGTGGGATTGTAGTAAGCGTTGACTGTCTGCGGCGTCATGCCCCATTCCCATTCTCTGACCGGCTCGTCGAGCTTGGCCAGCTGGTCGGACCACGACCATTCGGCCAGGCGCCGGCTGTTGCCGATGAGGTCGTCGGCAGCAATGGTCACGTCGGAGTAGTCGCGCCACTTTTCGGGATAGCCGATCTTGGGCAGGAAGGCTTCGAGTTTGCGATGCGCCTGCTTCCGGGTTTCTGCGTCCATCCAGGGCAGGGTGTCGAGGCGCGCGGCGAAGGCGCGGCGCAGGTACTCGACCAGTTCCATCATCTGCTCACGGTAGTCGGGCGGGAAATGGCGCTCGACATAGACCTGGCCGACCAGTTCACCCAGACGGGAACTGACGAAGTTGATACCGCGCTTTTCCCGCTCGCGCTGTTCCTCGACGCCATCGAGACGCTTCTCGAACAACTCGAAGTGCGCCTGCTGGTAAGGCTCGGAAAGCAACGGGGCATGATTGTTGATCCAGTGGAAGGCGTGCCAGGATGCCCAGTCCTCAACCGGGGTTTGGGCAAAGACTTTGCTGTTGGCGTCGATGGCGGTGTTGGTGGCGACGACCATTTCCTCGATCCCGTCCAGGCCACGTTCGGCCAGAAAGGCCTGCCAGGGAAAATCCTCGGCATTTTCGGCCAGTTCGGCCGGTGTCATCAGGTTGTAGTTAGCCTGGCGGTCGCGCGACTCAACGCGGGTCCAGTGATTCTCGGCCAGCTTTTGCTCGAGCGCCAGGACTGCGTCGGCGCGCTCGTCTGCGCGGTCGACGCCGGCGCGCTCGAAGGTCGCGGCGACGTAGTCGCGGTAGGCCTGACGGTGGCCCGGGAAGGGCTCGTTTTCGCGCGTGTAATAGTCGCGGTCGGGCAGGCCGAGTCCGCTCTGGCGCAGATACGTCACGTAGCGTTCCGGGTTGCCCTGGTCGAGCGTGACGTAGGCGGCCACGAGTGAACCGGTGCCCTGGCGTCCCATCCAGCGGGCGGCGGCTTCGTGCGAGTCGATCGCCAGCAATTCGTCCAGGGTTTCTCGAATGGGCTCCAGGCCGCGTTCCTCGATGCGGTCGGTGTTCATGTAGCTGGCGTAGAGATCACCGACCTGCTGCGACGGGCTACCCGGCTGCGGATCTTTTTCGGCCAGGTCGCCGATGATTTCGTCAACGCGTTCTTCCGACAGGATGCGCAGCTCGGTGAAGGAGCCCCAGCGCGAGAACCCCTTGGGAATTTCCGTCGATTCCAGCCAGCCGGCATTGACCCATGTGAAGAAGTCGTCGCCGGGATCGACCGATTCGCTGATGTTGGCCGTGGCGATGCCCCAGTCGCCAAGCTTGGCTTCGGCCGAAGCGGCCTGCTGATCCTGGGCGTGTGCGTGCGCGCCGAACAAGCCTAGCAGGGCGGCGATGGTCAGGAGGTGATGTCGTTTTGTCATTCGGTGTCCCCGGAGAGTTTCAGGTTTCAGGTTGAACGGACAGCGGTTCTTGGCGCGGGTTCAACCCGGGATCATGTCGGCGGCGAAAATCCATCCGAGCAGGACGGACATCAGGCCCGTCACCAGACCGATCATGAGCAGGTTGATGAGGAAGCCGGCGCGTGCCATCTGCGGGATGGTCACCAGGCCGCTGCCGTAGACAATGGCGTTGGGCGGGGTGGCCACGGGCAGCATGAAGGCACAGCTGGCGGCCACCGCGGCGGGGGCGGCCAGCACGATCGGATCAAGCCCCATACCGACCGCCACCGACCCGAGGATGGGCAGGAAGGCCGCGGCCGTGGCAGTATTGCTGGTCACCTCGGTGAGGAAGATCACGGCGCTGACGGCCAGGACGATGAGGAACAGGACGGGTAGCCCGTCGAGCTGCCGGAAGGCCGCGCCGATCCATTCGGCCAGCCCCGAGTCGCTGATTCCGGCAGCCAGGCTCAGGCCGCCGCCGAACAGGATCAGGACCTCCCAGGGCAGGCGGGTCGTGTCGCGCCAGGACAGCACGAAGCGCCACTCGCGCCAGTCGGTAGGTACCACGAACAGCAGCAGTGCGCCGAAAATGGCGATACCGGTGTCCGACAGGCCGGGAAGCCAGGTCTGGAGGAGCGGGCGCGTGACCCAGAGTGCAGCGGTGAGCACGAAGATCGCCGCGACCTGTTTCTCGGCGCGGTCCATGCGGCCCAGGCGCGCCAGCTCGCCGCGGATCAATTCCCGGCCGCCGGGAAGCTCGCCGATTTGAAGCCGAAAGATCACCCGGGTCAGCAGGACAAAGACCAGCGGCAGGGCAATGATCACGAGCGGAAGCCCGACGAGCATCCACTGGCCGAAGCCGATCTCGAGGCCGTGATTATCGAGCAGGTAAGCCGCCAGCAGGGCGTTGGGCGGCGTGCCGATAAGCGTGCCCAGTCCGCCGATGTTGCAGGCATAGGCCAGCGCGAGCAGCAGGGCCAGGGCGAAGCCGGATCGATGGGCTGGGTCCGCCTCGCCTTCGACCAGCCGGGTGACCGACAGCGCGATGGGCAGCATCATCATGGCCGTGGCCGTGTTCGACACCCACATGCTCAGAAAGGCCGCCGCCACCATGAAGCCGGCAATGATCGCTCTCGGCTGGGTGCCGACGCGACGGATAATGGTGAGCGCGATGCGCCGATGCAGTCCGGATTGCTCCATGCCCAGGGCGATGATGAACCCGCCCAGGAAGAGGTAAATCAGGGGATTGGCGAATGGTGTCGTCGCCCCGGCGATATCGCTCACGCCCAGCAGCGGAAAGAGCACGATCGGCAGCAGGGCGGTGGCGGCGATCGGCAGCGCTTCGCTGATCCACCACACGACCATCAGCGCGGCGACCGCCGCGACATGCCATGCCGCTTCGGACATGCCTTCGGGTGCCGGCAGGACCAGCATGGTCACGAATACCAGCGGGCCGGCGATCAGTCCGATGCGCGGTCGCAAGCTGCCATTGTCTTCCGGGCCGGCACTCATGGGGCGAAAGGATAACGGCTCATGCCGTGCCGCGAGCCGGCAGTGTCCGCAGGCTGCCGGCGAAGATCAGGTACTGGGCCAGCATGTAGATCGCGATGATCGCTGGCACTGAATGTTCGAAATCCGCCACGAAGCGCGTGATGCCGATCAATGCGTCGGAGACGACGAACAGCGCCGCGCCCGCGAACAGGCGGCCGGGTCTCGATCCGACCGTAGCGGCAGTCACGGCCATGATGACCAGCGCGGCGACGTAGACGGCAACGGGGAGGCGATCGGTGCCCAACCCCGGCCACATCCAGGACAGCACGATCAGGCCGAAGGCGACCACTGGCATCCACCAGGCCCATCGGGTCATGAATGCCTGGCGGTGGCGGAAGAAGGCGATCGAATACGCGATTTGGGTGACCAGGAAGCAGCCCAGGCCGAAGGTGAAGTAGTCGTGTCGGTCCAGCGCGAGAAACAGATCCCCACCGGCCGCGGCGACGAAACCGATGGCCATCGGCCAGGCGGCGCTCGGCTGGAGGAACCTCGCCAGTACGGCCGCCGCGATCAGCATCGGCGTGAACTTGAGAATCCAGCTTCCGGGCACCGGCGGCAGCCAGAGCGTGATCCAGTATGTGACGGCGACGATGATGAAAGCCAGTCTGGCCGTCCGAGTCGAGTTGTCCAAAGTGGTCATCTCATTGAACCTCAGAATGGAACCTCAGAATGTCGAAAGGCCCGTCGCTTCCATCACCCGGTATTGCCAGTAGCGCAGTCGGGAGTGATCAGCGTAGTGCTCGTAGGGCAGGCTATAGATGCGGTCCGGTCGGTTCGACCAGCGTTCCTCGAAGAATTCGATAATGTTCTGCATGGCCTCGATGTCGTCATTCATGGCCAGCTCGATGTTGGTTTCCAGATTGTAGTTGTCGAGATTGCGCCGCGTGAAATTGGCCGAGCCGGCAAGCACCCGATAGGGTCCGTTGCCCGGACGCAGGATCAGCATCTTGCCGTGGCACTGTTCGCCGCGCGTGTTGCACCAGCGCACGGGAACGCCGGCCTGGTGGAGCTCCCAGGCGACCTGTCGATTCGGGACACCGTTCTTCTTGCGTCCGAAGGCGTCCTCGTTGGGGTCGAGCACGACGCGCACGGCGGCGCCCCGTTCCCGGGCATCGATCAGCGACTCGATCGTCTCGCGGTGCGACAGGTAGAACATGAGCAGGTCCAGCGAATCGCCGGCTCCTGCCGAATCGATCATGGCCAGCGCGGCGTCCCGGATGGCCGCTTCGGTGAGAACGCGCACCTCGGCCACGGTGGGCCGGGCCTGATTGAAGGACAGTGCCGGCC
Source organism: Wenzhouxiangella psychrophila (assembly GCF_042310375.1). NCBI lineage: Bacteria > Pseudomonadati > Pseudomonadota > Gammaproteobacteria > Chromatiales > Wenzhouxiangellaceae > Wenzhouxiangella > Wenzhouxiangella psychrophila. The sequence continues at coordinate 298,369 of NZ_JBHJMQ010000002.1, forward strand.
AGCCGGGTTCGCGCCCGGTCGAGAAGCGCAGGACGGCACGTTCGGTCTCGAGCAGGTCGCCCACCGCCGGACCATCGAAGGCGATGGCGATATTGTCGTGCCGGCTGCTGGCATCGTGCGGATTGGCCGAGGTGACCAGAGCTTCCGGGCCGCCTTCGCCGGCGACCACCAGGGTCTTGCGATGGTTGGCCTTGAAATTGAGCATGGTGAGGTAGGTTCTCAGCGTGACCTTGCCCTCACCGACGGGGTTGGGCAGCCATCCGCCGCTGTGACCATTGCTGAACCATTGACAGCAGATGCGCCACGCCGCCGACCAGAGTGGATTGGAGTCGCGCAATGGCTTGAGATCGGTCTCAACGACTTCGACGCCCGCTCGCTCGAGTTCAGCGAACAGCGGCTGCTCCACACCGCCGTACAGATCATTGAACGGGTCGGTGATCAGCACCGCCCGGAGCGAATCGTGAGCACGGCTCTCGGTGACCAGGGCGTCGACCAGCTGTGCCGACAGCGGGCGATACCCGTCACCGGCCTGGCCGGCAAACTGGTTGACCAGGAAGAAATCGGTGACCAGAAGTGACTCGGCCCGCTCGATCATGGCAAAAGCCGCGTCGAAGATCTCGCGCTCGTTGTGTTGGCGGCCTTCGGCATCCAGCCAGGTCGAATCGGCGTGAAAGCGGATCGTAGTCGCCGGCCGCCAGGGCCCGGCCAGGTTCAGTCCCTCGGGCAGCGGCTTGAGTAGATGCCAGGCGGCAGTTGCCAGGTAAACGGCGGCCAGCACGAGCGCGCCGAGAGCCAGAACGCGTTTGGGGCGCCAGCGCCCCCGGATTTCGCTCGCTTCCTTCATGGGCTGGGATTATGGCCGATCCGTTGCGCGCCGGCGAGTCACTCGATCTCGGGGTAGTGATTGAATACCTCCGTTTCGCCCTCACCGAACAGGATCACGTCATAGGCCATCCGGCGGTGATCGACTTCCATCCCGGGTGAGCCGAGCGGCATGCCCGGCACGCTCAGCCCGCGCGCATCAGGCTGTTCCGCCAGCAGACGCTGTACGTCTTCGGCCGGTACATGGCCTTCGATGACGTAGTCGCCCACCGTGGCCGTATGGCAGGAGGGCAATTCCTGCGGCACGCCAAGCTCGCGCTTGACGCGGTTCATGTCACCGGTCGGGATAGCCTCCACTTCGAAGCCATTGGCCTGCATGTGCTCGACCCATTTGCCGCAGCAGCCGCACTGGGGATCGTGGTAGACGGTCATGGCGTGACCGGATTCATCATTGGCTCCCTCGGGCGGCGTCGGTGACTGGCCCGTGCACGCCACGGTCATCAGGAGCGAAGTGACGGCGATCAGTGTTGCGATTGCGTTAGGAGTTCTCATGGTTGGTTTCCTTCGATTTCATGGCGGTCGGGCAGGCCGCGGCCGTGCCATAGATAGTAGATTGCCGGCAGCACCAGCAGGGCGGAAAGCCAGACGGCGAACACGCCGCCGACCATCGGGGCGGCGATGCGCTGCATGATTTCCGAGCCGGTGCCGCTGGTGAGCATGACCGGCAGCAGGCCCAGAAAGACGGTGGCCTGGGTCATGGTGATCGGCCGGATGCGCTTGAGGGCACCGTCGACGATGGCCGATCGCAGATCGGCGCGCGTGATCGAAGTATTGCCCAGCGCGGCACGTTCGCGCCAGGCCTGGTTGAGGTAGACAAGCATCAGCACGCTGACCTCGGCAGCCAGCCCGGCCAGGGCGATAAAGCCCACCGAAACCCCGACCGAGAAGTTGTAGCCGAGCAGCCACATCAACCACAGGCCGCCGACCAGCGATAGGGGCGCGACCAGCAACACCATGACGACATCGACGATGCGATGGAAGGTCAGCATCAGCAGTACGATGATGATCGCCAGGGTGACCGGGATCATCAGCCGCATGCGTTCGGCGGCACGTTCGAGGTATTCGTACTGGCCGCGGAAGGCGAAGCTGTAGCCGGCCGGAAAATCGATTGACTCGGCGATCGTGGCCCGGGCCGTGTCGACCCAGGCGGCCAGGTCGTCGGTGTCGAGCTCGACGAAGACGATGCCGGCCGGCCGGGTGTTCTCGGTACGGATTCGTGGCGGCCCGTCTTCTATACGAATCTCGGCGACTTCGCCCAGCGGGACATGGGCTCCTTTTGGCGTGACCAGCGGAAGCTGCCGTAGATCCTCGGGTGAGTCCCGGAAATCGGACAGGTAGCGCAAGTTGACCGGAAATCGTTCCAGACCTTCGACCGTCTCGGTGACATCGGCCCCGCCGATACCGTAGCGCACGGTGTCCTGTACGCTGCGTATGTCGAGGCCGTGGCGGGCGGCCGCGCTACGGTCGATGTCGACGGTGATGTAGCGGCCGCCGGTCGGCCGGTCGGCGAAGGCGCTGACGGTGCCGGGCAGGGCGCCGACTTCGTCGGAAATCCGGCGCGCCAGGCGCTCGATCTCACCCAGGTCCGGACCGGTGACGAGAATCCCGACATCGGTCTGGATGCCGGTCTGCAGCATGTCCAGCCGCGTCTGGATTGGAAACACCCAGGCGTTCGTCAGTCCGGGAAGCTGAAGCATGGCATCGAGCTCGTCGATAATCGTCTGCGTGGTCGTGCCTGCCGGCCATTCGTCCTTCGGCTCGAGGGTGATGAAGGTCTCGATCATCGTCAGCGGCGCCGGATCGGTAGCCGTCCCGGCGCGCCCGATCTTGCCCATCACGCGCTCAACGCGGGGATGCTCGGCGATCATCCGGTCGGTCTGTTGCAGCAGCTCGCGCGCCTTGTCCGGGCTGATGCCGGGCAGCGTGGTCGGCATGTACATCAGGCTGCCTTCGTCGAGCTCGGGCATGAACTCGCTGCCGATGCGGCTCTGGGGCCAGAGTGTGCTGGCCGCGGCGATCACGGTGATGCCGATGACCAGCCATGGTCGATGGACGCAGGCCCTTACAACCGGCCGATAGAGTGCGGCCAGGCCGCGCGCGATTGGATTGCCTTCCTCGCCGCGCAGGCGGCCGCGAATGAAATAGCCCATCAGCACCGGCACCAGGGTGATCGCCAGCCCGGCCGCGGCGGCCATGGCATAGGTCTTGGTAAAGGCCAGCGGCGAGAACATCCGCCCCTCCTGGGCCTGCAGGGCAAATACCGGCAGGAAGCTCAGGGCGACCAGCAGCAGGCTGAAGAAGATCGGCCGACCAACTTCCAGCGTGGCTTCCTCGATCACCGGCCAGTGTGGATCACCCGGCCGGTGTTTCTCGAAACGTCGATGCACGTTCTCGATCAGCACGATGGCAGCGTCGACCATCACGCCGATGGAAATCGCGATGCCGCCGAGTGACATGATGTTGGCGTTGATGCCCTGAAGGTTCATGATCACGAAGGCGGCCATCACGCCCAGCGGCAGCGAGATCAGGATCACGATCGACGATCTCAGATGCCACAGGAACAGGCCGACAATCAGCACAACGACAATGAACTCCAGCGCCAGTTTTTCCCACAGCGTGTTCACCGCCGAGGTGATCAGCGCCGAGCGATCGTAGGTCTCGACGATCTCCACGCCGTCCGGCAGTCCGCTTGCCAGCTCGTCAAGTCGTGCCCGGACCGCTTCGATAACCTCGCGTGCGTTCTCGCCCGAGCGCATCACGACGATGCCGCCGACCACCTCGCCTTCGCCGTCGAGGTCGACCATGCCGCGCCGCGCGGCCGGGCCGCGCCGAATCTCGGCCACGTCGCCGAGCATGACCGGCGTGCCGTCCTCGGCCAGGCCCAGGCTGACCTGCTCGAGATCCTCGAGACCCTGGAGGTAGCCGGTGGCGCGCACCATATATTCGGCTTCCGCGCGCTCGATGACCGAGCCGCCGGCCTCGCTGTTGGCGCGCTCGATGGCGTTCTTCACCCGCGCGATGTCGAGGTTGTAGGCGCGCAGCCGGTTGGGGTCGAGCGCAACCTGGTATTGGCGCACCATGCCGCCCATGGTTGCGACCTCGGAGACCCCGGCGACCGACTGCAGTTCGAACTTCAGGAACCAGTCCTGCAGGGCCCGCAGCTCGGCCAGGTCGTGCTCGCCGCTGCGATCGGCGAGCACGTACTTGTAGACCCAGCCCACGCCCGTGGCATCCGGCCCGAGCTGGGCCTGGACGCCGGCGGGCAGGCGACCGGAGACCTGGCTGAGGTACTCCAGTACCCGCGAGCGCGCCCAGTAGAGGTCGGTCCCTTCTTCGAACAGGATGGTGATGAACGAATCCCCGAACATCGAGAACCCGCGCACCGTGTGGGCGCCCGGAACGGCCATCAGGGCGGTCGTGAGCGGGTAGGTGACCTGGTCCTCGACCACCTGCGGCGCCTGGCCCGGGAAGGAGGCGCGCACGATCACCTGCGGGTCGGAGAGGTCGGGAATGGCATCGACCGGGGTGGCCCGGATTGCGAAAATCCCGAGCACGGCCAGGATCGCCGCGGCCAGCAGCACCAGCGCGCGGTTGGCCAGCGACCAGCGGATGATGGCTTCAATCATGACGAGTGCCCCTTTCAGTGGTCATGGCCGCCTCCCAGCCGGTCGTGGCCGGCGCGAAGGTTGGCTTCCGAATCGATCAGGAACTGCCCGGAGGTGACGACCTCCTCGCCCTCGCTGACGCCGGCGAGAATCTCGGTGTACTCGCCGCTTTCCATGCCGGCGCGGACCTCGCGGACGGAGAAGCGCTCCTCGCTGTCGCGCAGGATCACGCGGGTGGCCGTGCCGGTGCGGATCAGCGCCTCGGTCGGCACGAACAGCAAGTCTTCCCTGGGTCCGGCGTAGATCGTGACCGTTGCCCATTCACCGGGGCGAAGGCCGGCCTCGGCGTCTTCGATTTCGATTCGGGCACGGGCGGTTCGGGTCGTCTCGTCGAGTTCGGGGTAGACGAAGTCGATCTCGGCCTCGAGGGTTTCGCCCGGCCGGGTCTCGCGCGTGATTTCGACCGCCTGCCCGGCTTCGATCCAGGCCATCTGCGCGGCGAAAACGTCGGCCATCACCCACACGCGGTCAGGATCGGCAATGACCAGCATGTCGCTGCCCGGCGCGACGAACATACCGGGGCGGATATTGAGGGTGCGGACATAGCCGTCCTGCGTGGCGTACCAGGGCAGGTAATCGATGACCTGCCGTTCGCGCTCGATGCGATCTATGACCTGTGGCTGGACATCGAGCGCGGCCAGGCGCTGGCGCACGGCACGGGCCATCTCCGCGCCGCCGGATCGCAGGGCTTGCAGGAACTCTTCCTGGGCGTTGACCAGCTCGCGCGAATAGAGGGTGAACAGGCGCTGTCCGGCTTCGACCGGCTCGCCCACGGCATTGACGTCGAGCTCGCCGATCCAGCCCTCCACGCGCGGATGGACATGGGCCAGGCCGGTTTCGTCGACCTGGATGCGGCCGACGGTGTCGATGCGTCGCCACAGACGCCCGTGCTGCACCTCGGCAGTGCGCAGGTTCATGCTCTGCTGGATGCGGCCGGGTACACGAATAGTCGCTTCATCGTCCCCGGATTGCTCACGCTCCACCAGGTCCATGCCGCAGATCGGGCACTGGCCCGGGCCGTCGCGCGACACCTGCGGATGCATGGGGCAGGTCCAGTCGGTGCCGGAGGATGTCGCCGTGTCTTCGAGCATCCGGTCGACGGCGCTGTCCTCGCTCGCAGGCTCGGCAGGCGAATGGTCGGCGTGGTCGTGATTGTCATGGTCATCGTCCTGGCGGGCCGAAAGCGGCAGGGCCAGGGCCAGTGTGAGTATCGCGACAAGGATCTTCATGATTCAGTCTCCCCGGCCAGGTAGCGAAGTTGGACGGCGGCCTGCATGCGCTTGCGGCGCAGGTCGATAGCGGCCAGTTCCTGGTCGAGCAGGGCCAGGCGGGCGCGGATCAGTTCGTCGAAGCTGGCGCGGTCGGAACGGTAGGAAGTCATGGTCGACTCCACGGTATTCTCGGCCGCCACCAGGACATGCTTTTCCAGCAGTTCCAGGCGTTGGTCGCGGCCCTGCCACAGCCGGTTCTGACGGTCGAGTTCGCCGCGCAATTCCTCGAGCCGATCGGCGATGTCGTGTCCTCGTGCTCGATATTCGGCCTGCGCGGCGGCCAGGCGCTGGTCCTGCCGATTGGCGGTAAATAGCGGCAGGCTGAAGCTGACCATGGCGAAGAGTTTGTCGGACTGACGATTGAGCGTCATCGGGTCGTTGCCGCGGGTATGGCCATAGCCGGCCTCGATCATCCATTGCGGCCGGTAGGCTTCTCGCGCCAGGCCAACCCGCGACTCGTCTGCCGACTGCCGGTATTCCAGCTCGGCCAGGCTCGGGTGGGCATGGAGCTCGTTTTCAAGTCGAGAGAAGGCCGGTGGATTCGGCCAGTCGGGCAGTTGTGCCTCGCGGCCTTCGCCGGGCCTGCGGCCCGTCCAGCGTTCGAGCCGGCTGGCGGCCTCGTCAACGGCGGTTTCGCGCTCCAGGATTCGCTCGTCGAGCAGGGCCAGCTCCAGCCTGGCCTGGCTGATATCCCGCTGCCGACCGGTGCCGGCACGATAACGCGCTTCGGTAATCGCCAGCAGGTCTTCGAAGGACTGCCGGCTGCTTCGGGCGACCGCCAGGGTCTGTCGGGCCGCGGCCCAGTCGACCCAGGCCGAACGTGTCTGGCGGAGCACCTCCAGTTTTCGCGCCTGGTAACGCGCTTCAAGCGCGCGCGTTTCCCGGTTGCCGGACTCGCGCCTCAGCGCCAGCGTGTCGCCGGCGGGCAGGCGCTGGCGAAAGCCGATCCGGTACTGGGTCATCATGTCCGCGTCGAGCGGATCGTCCACAGGCAGGCCCTGGGCGCCGATGAACACTTCCGGATCGGGCAGGGTGCCGTCGGCTCGCGCCGACGCCTCGCGTGCCAGCCCGCGTTGCTCGAGCGCCAGCAGTCCCGGGTCTCTTTCAATCGCCAGCGACTCGGCCAGCGCCAGTTCCATGGCCGCCGCGGGCGGAGCGGATACGATCAACAGGAAGATGGCGAGAACGTGCCATCGCTTTGGTGTCTGCATGGCAGACCTCTCTTGCTATTCGGAAGAATCGATCAGGCAGCGCAGCGCTACCTACGAACAAGCGAAAGAGGTCAGGCCCTTGGGGGGCGCAGCAGTTTTGAGGTGGTGGCCACCGGGGAGGGTGTCGCCAGCATCCAGGCCGGACTCACCGGCGCGCTCAAGGCAGCGGCGGACCCATGGATCGGGACGACCGGACTGAGTGCGGTGCAGACGCAGTTGCCGTGCTCGCAGGGCTGATCGGTTTCGCAGCAATCGTGCGTCGAACCATCCATCGTGTCGCCGGTCGGGGCATCAGCGGAATGGCAATCGGAGCCGTGTCCGGATTCCGTGTCCGCCTGTGCGGCGGGTGCTTGAGATGAATCGATCATGCCCGTGCCCAACGCTGGAATGCTCCCCGACGCGAGGGCGGCAGCGAGGAGGCAACGCAACAGGATGCGGAATACGGGCTTCATGTTTTGAGTTTACCAGCCTGAAGAGTCCGTGTCTTGGCCGGGCCTGTGGGCGTGGGCCGCTCTGAGTGTTCCGGGAGTGTTCCGGTGCAGTGACAACTCTGCTATCGTTTTCGCCAGCATCCGAAAAAGGGGATTACGCCAGAAATGAATTCCTGCGCTCGCCGGCAAGTTCACGCTGCCGTTGTGGAAGTCATGTTCAGGTTTGTCGGATGAAGCGGCCGCACCCGGAAACAATCGCTCGATTGCTGGATGGCTTGCCGCGTTCGCTTTTTCTTGCCTCGCGGGATCTCGACGGCGTGATTTCGGGACGCAGCATCCCCACGCGTGAAGCCGTCGAACGCATCCTGGAACTGATCGAACCCCTCGGCCTGGGCCGACGTGTGCTGGTGATCGGCGCCGGCGCCGGCTACCTCGCCGCGGCGTTTGCACGCACGGTCGATGATGTGGTGGTGGTTGAGGTCAAGACGGAGGTGGCCGACATTGCAAGGGCGAACTTCGAGCGGGCCGGGGTCGAGAATGTCCGCCTGATTCTCGGGGAGGGCGAGCTGGGCGCGCCGGACCTGGCGCCTTTCGACCTGATTTTCTGCAACGCCCGCATCAACGACCGGGAGCGTCTTGCCGATCAACTCGCCGAGGGCGGCCACTTGGTCACGCTCGAGGGAGACGAGTCCCTGGTTCCCTTGCTCGTGGCCCGCGGTCTGGAAAACGAGCGCTTCAGGCGACGTGAACTCGGGCTGGTCAACCTGGCCCATGATGCGGGCGACACCATGATCGACCTGGGCTATATCGACGAAAGGCAGCTTGACGATGCACGGGCGGAAGCGCGTCGACGGCGCGAGCCGGTGATCTCCGTCCTGCAGCGTCGCGGCGATGTTGCCGATGTGGATCTTTATCGCAGCCTTGCCGAACGCTACGGGCTCCGGCTGGCCAGCGCCGACGAACTGCTCAAGGATCTCGATCTCGCCCTGTTCCGGCGGTTTTCCAAGACATTCCTGGACAACCAGCGCCTGGTGCCGATTCGCTCGGGCGACGGGGTGCTGTACGTGGCGACCGACAATCCCGATGCCCCGACCGAGGATGTGGCGCGGGTACAGGACTTCAAGTCGGTAGAGAAATTGCTGGTTACGCCCACCGATTTCCGGCGGCTGTGGCAGGTCATCGATCTTTCCTCGCGCGGCAGCGAAATGCTGCGCTGGACCGAGCAGAACCAGGAACCGACGCGCTCCGACGACCTGCTCGACAGTTCCGATCGGGAACTCAGCCATTACCTGGTTTCCCTGTACGAGTCGATCCTTCTCGACGCGGTCAGCGCCAAGGCCTCCGACATTCACGTCGAGCGTTATGGCGATCGGATTCGAATCCGGATCCGGGTTGACGGAGAGCTGCACGATTTGACGCACTACCAGCTCACGCCGCGTGACCATGCCGGTCTCATCAACGTCATCAAGGTGCGCGCCGAGATCAACATTGCCGAGCGGCGCCTGCCGCAGGGGGGGCGCTCGCACATGCGGGTAGGCGCCACCAACTACGACCTGCGGGTCCAGATCCAGCCGTCCTTGCACGGCGAGCACGCCGTGATTCGCCTGCTGTCCCAGACCGGGCGAGTGCTGGGGCTGCGTGAATTGGGCATGTCCGATCGGGTGGCCGGTTTCTACCAACGGCTGCTGGACAATCCCGCCGGGCTTGTGCTGGTCGTGGGGCCGACCGGCTCGGGCAAGTCGACGACGCTCTATGCCGCGCTGCAGGAACTGGCCGATGACGGTCGACGCAAGGTGATTACCGCCGAGGACCCGATCGAATACTCCATCGACAATATCCAGCAGACGCGGGCGCGTCCCGATATCGGCTTCAGCTTCGCCGATGCCATGCGTTCTTTCGTCCGCCAGGATCCCGACGTGATCATGGTGGGGGAGATTCGGGACTCGGAGACGGCGCTGGAGGCCATGCGTGCATCACAGACCGGGCACCTGGTGTTGTCGACCCTGCACAGCAACGACGCAGTCGACGCGCTGCAGCGCCTCTATGATCTGCAGGTATTGCCCAACTCGATCGCCGGGGAGCTCCTGGCGATCATCGCCCAGCGACTGGCCAAGCGCATCTGCGAGCACTGCCGGGAGCCGGCCGAACCCGATCAACGCGTTGTACGGGAATTGTTCCCGGAGCGTGTACCCGTCAACTTCCGCTGCTTCCGCGGCCGAGGCTGCAAGCACTGCAATGGCCTGGGTACGCGCGGCCGGGTCGCCGTGGTCGAGTACCTGCAGGTCAACGACGATATCCGGCGCGTCATTTCCCTGCAGCCACCGGCCGGGGAGTTGCGCTGGCAGGCGCTCGACGCGGGCCTGATCACCATGCGCGACAGCGCGCTCGACCACGTCATCAATGGCACCATTCCGCTCGAGGAGCTCCCCCGCATCCTGCCGCAGGATCGCATGGCGCCTGAGCAGCGCGGTGGCAGGAGGAAACAGTCGTGAGCAGAAAGCCGCAATTGCAGCGACCGCCGGCGGAAAAAGCTTTCGCCGACGAGCTCAAGCGACTGGCAAGCTGGGATGAGCATCCCGTACCGCCGGGATGGAAGCTCTCGCCGCTGGCGGTTGAGAAGTTCGTGCTCGGCGATGACGAATTGAAGATCAGTCACAAGATCGTGATTGACCCGGGCGTGATCACGCGTGTGGTCATTGCCCTTTGTACCGATCGGGGGTGCCTGCTGGTCGGCGAGCCGGGAACGGCCAAGTCCTGGTTGTCCGAACTGCTCGCCGCGGCCATTTCCGGCGATTCCTCCCTGACCCTGCAGGGCGGGGCACTGAGCGAAGTCGACCAGCTGCTCTACAGCTGGAACGATGCGCTACTCGCGCAGGGCGGCCCCAGGCCGGAGGCGCTGGTGCCCAGCCCGATCTATCGCGGCATGCGCGACGGCAAGATCGTGCGCTTTGAAGAAGTCGCCCGCTGCCCCCAGCCGCTGCAGGATGCGCTGCTGTCGATCCTGTCCGACAGGCTGATCACGGTGCCGGAACTCAGTGGCCAGTCCGGCGTCCTCTATTCGCGCGCCGGTTTCAACGTGATCGCCACATCCAACAGCATCGATGAAGGCGTCAACCGGATGAGTGCCGCGCTCAAGCGGCGCATGAATTTCGAGACGGTTCCCTCGATTCGCGATGTCGAAGACGAGATCGAAGTGGTGTCGCGAGAGGTCGGCCGGCTCAACGAGTCCGCCGGCGTGGATGTGCGAATCGATCCATCCGTGATCATGGCCCTGGTGACCATTTTCCACGAACTGCGCAACGGCCAGTCACTGAGCGGGCGTTCGACCGATCGCCTGGCCGGTGCAACCATGTCGACGGCCGAGGCCGTCAGTGTGGGGCATGCACTGTGTATCCATGCCCGTTACTACACCGACGGCGAAGTGGCTATCGACAGCCTGGTCCATTTCATCGTCGGTTCGGCGTTGAAAGACCAGCCCGACGATCGCCGCCGGTTGCGCCATTACTTCGACACGGAAATCGCCCAGAAGCGCGGCGAGATCTGGAAAGCGGTTTACGCCCAGCGCGACCTGATCTGATGTTCGATCAGCGCTGGACGAGCTGGCGGTAGATCGCGGGCAGGGCGGTGGCCAGCGCGGCGGCCCGGGGCACGATGGCGTAGCCGCTGCGGCCGAAGATCAAAGGGAAGTACTGGCGAGCGCGCGCGTCGATGGTGACGCCGAAGACCACCAGCCCGTCGCGGCGGGCCTCGCGCACGGCCATGCGCGTGTCCTCGATGGCGTAGCGTCCTTCGTAGTGGTCGGTGTCGTTGGGCTTGCCATCGGTAAGCACCAGCAGCAGCCGGTGGCGGTTGGCTTTTTCGGCCAGCTCGGCCGCCACGTGCCGGATGGCCGCGCCCATGCGCGTGTAGCGTCCCGGCTCGAGCGCGGCGATACGGCGCTCAATGCCGCGATCCATGGGTTCGTCGAAGCGTTTGAGCGGCGTGATTTCCACGCGCTTGCGCCGGTGCGAGGTGAAGCTGTAGACGGCCTGCTCGTCGCCGCAGGCGTCGATGCCGTTGGCGAGCACCAGCAGGGCTTCCTTCTCGATATCGATGACGCGGCGATCGTCGAGCCAGGAGTCTGTCGAGAGAGATACGTCCACCAGGGTGGCCACGGCTAGGTCGCGCGAGGTGTCGCGCCAGGTTGAATAGATGCGCTCCGAACCAGAATGGCCGGCGGCGCGCTCGGTGACCATGCGAACCAGGGCGTCCATGTCGAACTCGTCGCCGTCGAGCTGGGCGCGCAGCAATTCGCGCCGAGGCCTGAGCGCTTCGAACTGCCGCCGCACGCTACGAATGCGTGACCGGGTGTCGGCATCCGGTGACCAGTCTTCGTCGGCCATTCCGGGGTCGAGCACTTGCACGGCACAGAAATCGGGCAGGTAGCGCCGGCGGCCGTAGTGCCATTCGGGCCAGGTGACATTCGCTTGCAGCGTGGTCTCGGGTACGGCTGCGGAGGCGACCTCCAGGCCCATCTTCAGGCGCGTGGCCGCTTTCTTCCGGTGTTTGGACAGGGTCAGCTCGTCGAGCCCTTCGGCCGCCTGGCGCGCCTCGTCCTCGTCGTCGTCTTCGACAGCCCGGTTGACGTTGACCATTTCCGCCCAGGAAATGATCTTCTCGAAGGGGTTGAGCATCAGCGGGTCGTCGCGCTCGGTCTGGTCGAGGCGGCGTCTGTGGGCCTGGAACATCTGCTCGCCGACTTCCTTTGCGTCGCCGCCGGCTTCCTCTTCGTCGGCGTCCCGTTCGGGCTCGCTTTCGGTTCCGGCGCCGGCGGTGACCGCCGGCCAGAGCGGCACCGGCAGCGGTGGGCGATAGCCCGACGGGGCGCGGAAGTCGCGAATCGTTCCGGGATTTGCGGTCACGGCCCCGTACAGCTCGGTTGCGCGTTCATCGAGATTGATGTCCTGGCCCAGCAGGCGAACAATGACCTGCTCGACAGCGGCCTCGACCGGGGGCAGACGGCGCGTTGGCCGCAGGCGGACCAGGTCGGCGGCGAGCTCCGTGTAGCGCGCGCGCCAGCCCGGGAACTCGCTCAGCAATGCCTGGAGCGCCTCGGCCGAGGCTGCCAGGTAGAGCAGGTCGCGCTGCAGCGGATCGGGTGTCGCCGGCGGCAGGAGGCTGAATGCCACAAAGGCGGTCTGCCAGAAATACAGCCGGCGGTTGCGCTCGGGATCCGGAAACAGGGCGTTGCGTTGCGGCAGGACTAGGTGCTCGGCATCGAGCCTCGCCAGCTCCATCGGCTCCTGTTCGAGGCCCAGTCGCTGGCGCCAGCTCAGCCGGTGGGCCTGGCCGGCCGCGCGCGAGGTGGTCAGGGTAATGCCGGTCGGGCCGCCCAGCGCCCGGAAGTAGACGGCCAGTGCATCGCGCAGGGCTTCGAACTCGACGGCGGCCTCGGGATGGGTCGGATAACTGGTCGCCGCCGATGCCCAGCGGTGCCACCAGCGACCGGCGAGTTCCTCGAATTCGAGCCATTCAGGCATCGGGGCTCACACTCCGTGTATTTGATCAGAGGTTTCTTAGAACGTGTGCGAGAGCAGTTCCTCGAGCGCGGCGATGACGTCTTCGTCGTCACTGAGCGGCTGGATCAGCGTCGCCCGGGCGGCCGTTTCCATGGCCATGCCGCCGGCGACCAAGGTGGCGCAGTAGACCAGCAGGCGGGTCGACACGCCTTCCTCGAGATCCTTGCCCTTGAGCTCGCGGATGCGCCGGGCGAGATTGATCAGGCCGGCACAGAGGTCCTTCGACAGGCCGCTCTCGGACGCCACGATTTCGGTTTCCACCTCCGGTGGCGGGAAATCGAAGCTCAGCGCGGCAAAGCGCTGGCGCGTACTCGGCTTGAGCGACTTCAGGACGTGCTGGTAGCCGGGATTGTAGGAGACGACCAGCATGAACTCCGGTGGGGCCTGCAAGACCTCGCCGGTCCGTTCGAGCGGAAGGATGCGGCGGTCGTCGGTGAGCGGGTGCATGACCACCGTGACGTCCTTTCGGGCCTCGACGACCTCGTCGAGGTAACAGATGCCGCCTTCGCGCACGGCGCGGGTGAGCGGACCGTCCACCCACTTCGTTTCTCCGCCGGAGAGCAGGTAGCGGCCGGTCAGATCGGCGGCCGTGAGGTCGTCGTGGCAAGAGACGGTGAACAGCGGTCGCCCGAGTCGGGCGGCCATGTGCGCGACGAAGCGGGTCTTGCCGCAGCCGGTCGGGCCCTTGAGCAGCAGCGGCAGGCCCTGCTTCCAAGCCGCCTCGAAGAACGTACACTCGCCGGCTGTCTCGTGGTACCAGGGCAGTTGCGTCGACGGTCCATTTCTTCGCTCGGGATCACCCATCCGCGATACCGGAAGCCACGTGCGCGTCACCCTTCGGGGTCTGCTCGCGCGGTTTGCCGAGCGTGGCCCACAGGAAGATCAGCGCGCCGATGACGACGACGATGCCGGCACCAAAGCGCATGGCGTAGAACACCCAGATCTGGTCCTGCGTGGCCATGTAGTTCTCGCCCATGACGCGCTGCAGGTGGGTCTGGACCACGCCGGCGAAGGTCAACGTGAAGGTCATGAAGGCCATGCCGCCGGTCATCAGCCAGAAACTCCACATGTTGCGGATCTGGTTGTAGGGCAGCTTGCCTCTGAGCTGCGGCATGGCGTAGGTAATGATCGCCAGGTTGAGCATCACGTAGGCGCCGTAGAAGGCGAGGTGCCCGTGGGCGGCGGTGACCTGCGTGCCGTGGCTGTAGTAGTTGACCCAGGACATGTTGTGCATCAGGCCCCACACGCCGGCGCCAAAGAACGCCATGACGGCACAGCCGAGCGTCCACAGAATCGCCGCCTTGTTGGGATGATTGCGGCTGCCCTGCCAGAACATGTAAAAGGTGAAGACCACCATCGAGAACAGCGGCAGCACCTCGAGCGCGCCGAAGATGTTGCCCAGCGGCTGCCAGTAGGACGGCGTGCCGATCCAGTAGTAATGGTGGCCGGTGCCGAGCAGGCCGGCGAACAGCACCAGGCCGACGATTACATACAGCCATTTCTCGATGATTTCGCGGTCGACGCCGGACATCTTGACCAGCAGGTAGGCCAGCAGGGAAGCCATGATCAGGCCCCACACGCCCTCGACCCAGAGGTGGATGACGTACCACCAGTACATCTTGTCCAGCGACAGGTTGGCCGGGTTGTAGAAGGCGAACAGCCAGAAGATGGCAGCCAGCCAAAGACCGGCCATGAGGATCATGGAAATGGCGGTTCTGCGGCCGGTCATGAGCGTACGGGAGCCGTTGTAGAGAAACATCAAAAACGAGATCGTCAGCAGGATCTTGATCCACATCGGCTGCTCGAGAAACTCGCGGCCTTCATGAATGCCGAACTGATAGCTGATCAGGGCGGCGGCACCGGCGAACACGAAGATGCCCAGCTGGATGTAGGCGATCATCGGGCTGTGCAGCTCGGTTTCCGCCTCCTCGGGCAGCAGGTAATAAGTGGCGCCGAAGAAGCCGATCAACAGCCACACGACGAGGAGGTTGGTGTGGCTCATGCGCATGATATGGAAGGGCATGGCCTCGGCCATGAACTCCGGCCACACGTATACGGCACCGGCGAGCAGGCCGAACAGCACCTGCCCCGCGAACAGCAGCAGGGCGGCAATGAAAAACGGATAGGCGACTTTCTGCGTCTGGTACTTCATTCAGCTCTCCCTCTTATCCCGAAATCGTCGGTGGCCAGCCCTGCGTGTCGATCTCGCTGGTCCAGCGGAAGAAATCGACCAGGGCGTCGAGTTCCTCTTCGCTCAGATGCTTGTAGGAAGGCATCTGACGCCGGCCGGGCACGCCCAGCGGCTGCAGCTGGATCCATGACTTGATTCCCTGGCGGGCGGCCTCCGGATCGTCGGCGCCGCCATAGCGCAGCCACACGTTTCCGAGCTCGGGGGCGAAATAGGCGCCCTCGCCGAGCAGGCTGTGGCAGTTGATGCACGACTCCTTCTCCCACACGTGCTTGCCGAGCTTGACCGACTCGGTCAGCCCTTCGTGATCGGTGGATTCGGTGACGATGTAGTAGTGACTGTGGGCCGTCAGGCCTACAAAAATGATGAAGAAAATAATGGAGCCGCCCAGAAAGATGTTGCGCGCGGCGTTACGGCTGAGACCCTCGATCATTGGACCCTCCTGAAGCCAATGAATGAATGTGATGTTTGAAGTACATCAATTCCATTGTATGGCCCAATCGCGCCCGGTAACAAGAAAAAACGCCAAATAACTCCGCCAGTTACGTAAGCAGTCTCTGATATTCCGGGTGGCGCTCGACCCAGGCAGCCACGTACGGGCAGCGGGCGCGAACCTTGAGATTCTGGTCATCGGCCCAGTCGAGCGCATGCCTTGTCAGCTGTCCGGCAATGCCGCGCCCGCCGACCGCCTTGGGTACGCCGACATGGTTCATGCTCACCGCGTCGTCTTCCATGGTGAAGTCGAGCACGCAGGAATGGCCTTCGATGACGGCCTCGAATCGGCCGGCCTCGCGATCGAGTTTGATATCCAGGTCGCTCATGGCGGGTCTCCTTGGTCGGGGTCAGTAGAGGAAGCGGGTGCGGATGGTGGCGGGGATGGTCTCCAGGCCGCGGATGATGCGGGTGGCATCCTCGGTCTCGGCGTCCATCACCACGTAACCGACGTCCGGCAGGGTCTGCAGGTACTGGGCGACGATATTCACCCCGGCGTCGGAAAACACGCTGTTGATCGCCTGCAGCACGCCCGGCTCGTTGCGGTGGATGTGCAGGATGCGTCTGGCGGTGGCGTGGTCGGGCAGGGCGACTTCCGGGAAGTTGACCGCGCCCATGGTCGAGCCGTTGTCGGAATACCGCACCAGCTTGCCGGCCACGTCGAGGGCGATGTTTTGCTGGGCTTCGCGCGTGGAACCACCGATATGCGGCGTCAGCAGCACGTTGTCCATGCCGCGCAGCTCGCTGACGAATTCTTCGTCCGGCCCGGAGGGCTCGGACGGAAAGACGTCGATGGCCGCGCCGGCGAGATGACTCGTTTTAACCGCCTCGGCGAGGGCCGGGATGTCGACCACCTTGCCGCGGGAGGCATTGATCAGCCGGCTGCCGGTTTTCATTTTCGCGAGTTCGCGCTCACCGATCATGCCGCGGGTCTGCTCGGTGTCGGGCACATGCAGGCTGACGATGTCGGCCTGTTCGAGCACTTCGGTCAGCCCCGAGGCGGCCCGTGCATTGCCCAGCGGCAGTTTGTCGACGATGTCGTGAAAGATCACGTTCATGCCCATACCTTCGGCCAGGATGCCGAGCTGCGAGCCGATGTGGCCGAAGCCGACGATGCCCAGGGTCTTGCCGCGCACTTCGTGCGAGCCACTGGCGGTCTTGAGCCACTGCCCGCGATGGGCGGCCATGTTCTTCTCCGGAATGCCGCGCATCAGCATGATGATCTCGGCCAGCACCAGTTCGGCCACCGAGCGGGTGTTGGCGTAGGGCGCATTGAATACCGGAATGCCGCGCCGGCGGGCGGCATCGACGTCGACCTGGTCGGTGCCGATGCAAAAACACCCGATGGCGGTCAGCTTGTCGGCGGCATCGAGAATCTCTTCGGTAATCTGGCTGCGCGAGCGGATGCCGAGGAAATGGACGCCGGCGAGTGCCTTGCTCAGGGCTGCCGGTTCGAGTGCGCTCGATTCGACCTGCAGATTGGCGTAGCCCGATGACCGAATGCTCTCGACCGCGCGGTCGTGGATGCCTTCGAGCAGCAGGAAGTTGATCTTGTCCTTGGGCAGGGAGTGCTTGGCGCTCATGCGATTGATCCGTTCGGTCTCGGCGGGCTGAAAGAGTGATAATAACGTTATGCCTCGCTTTGATCCGATCGAATCGCTGAACGATGCCGAATCCCTGGCGCACTATGGCCGGGACTGGACGCGCTTCTGGCCCGCCCGGCCCGAGGCGGTGGTATTCCCGCGAAGCACCGATGAAGTCGTGGAGCTGGTTCGCCTGGCCCGCCGCGACGGGCTGAAACTGGTGCCCAGCGGCGGTCGGACCGGCTTGTCGGGGGGCGCCGTGGCCAGCGACGGCGAGATCGTGGTTTCGATGGAGAAGATGCGCGACGTGCTCGAACTCGACCCGACAGAACCGAGCCTGCGCGGCGGGGCCGGGCTGCCGGTGGGGGAACTGCAGCGCCGCGCCGCCGATGCCGGCTTGTACTACCCGGTCGACTGGGCGGCGGCCGACTCCAGCCAGCTCGGCGGCTCCATCGCCACCAATGCCGGCGGCATCCGCGTGCTCCGATACGGCATGACGCGCGACTGGGTGCGTGGATTGACCGTGGTCACGGGCACCGGCGAGGTGCTGGCGCTCAATCGCGGGCTGGTCAAGAACAACACCGGCCTTGATCTGCGCCACCTGATGATCGGCTCCGAAGGCGTGCTCGGCATCATCACCGAGGCGACCGTGGCCCTGACCCAGCCGCCGCCGGAGCAGTCGGTGCTGCTGATCGGCTTTACTGAGCTGGCCGCGATCATGCCGGCATTTGCCGAGCTGCGAGCCGGACTGACGCTTTCGGCATTCGAGTTCTTCGACCGACGTTCGATCGGGTATGTCGCGGGGATGCATGCCGAGACCTTTCCGCTCGACGGCGAGTGCCCGTATTACGCCGTGGTGGAATTCGACGATCCCGGCCAGGCGAGCCAGGAAACAGCGCTGACCCTGTTTGAGCAATTGGCCGAGGCCGGCCATGTCGCCGACGGCACCATCAGTCAGTCGGGCGCGCAGGCCGAGGAACTGTGGCGCTGGCGCGAGGCGATCAGCGAGGCGATCAGTCCGCGCACGCCCTACAAGAACGACCTGTCGGTGCGCGTCTCGCGCGTGCCGGAATTCCTGCAATCATTGGATCGCCTGGTCGGCGAGCACTACCCGGAATTCGAAGTCGTATGGTTCGGCCATATCGGTGACGGTAACCTGCATATGAATGTGCTCCGGCCCGAGGACTGGTCGATCGAGGACTTCCACGCCGCCGGCAAGCAACTGAGCCCGCGGGTTTTCGAGCTGGTGCGTAAGTTCGAGGGCAGCGTCTCGGCCGAACACGGCGTCGGCCTGCTCAAGCGCGAGGACCTGCATTACAGCCGCTCGAAGGCCGAAATCGATCTGATGCGCCAGATCAAGCATGCCTTCGATCCGGACGACATTCTGAATCCCGGGAAAGTCTTCTAAAAGCAACAACCGCGAAGACGCAAAGAACGCGAAGCGATTACGATAAGAGAAGAAAAGATAAACCACGGAAATCACCGAATACACGAAATAAATTGAGAAACAATTTTCTCTTTCCGTGATCTTCCGTGTATTCTGTGGTTTCTTTGTTTTTGATTGTCTTGGCGCTCATTGCGTCTTTGTGGTTAAAGCTTTTGAAGTTCAAGCTGCCGCGCCGCATTGACTACATGTATTCATGCAAAAACTTTCCCGTGCACGGGAAACCCTGCAAGGTCAATAGCTGATGCGGCCGCCATTCGACAGCTTTCATTTTCTCCAGGTCATCTTCGCCGGCGAAGTTCGGCAGGTTTTCAATGGCGGCAAAAAATTCCCGCGAGTACAGCAGGCAATAGGTTCCACTCGGGGGGATGTCGTGTTTGCGGAGCAGGTCTTTGATGTCTGTTTCGGTGAAGCCGGCCAGTTCGAACATTGCCTGGTGTTCAACACTACCACCGGCATAGCCACGATCTCCACGTCTTGCTAGCTGTTCGCACGACTCCTGGTTCAGGTCATGGCCGGAATCAAATAATGTGCTCACCGAAACCACATGTTCACACAGATCAGGACGTTCAAGGATAGCAGCGACATACCTGAAACAGGTTGAACGGAGATAGGATGCTTGTCTGCCTGATGAGGCGATTACGCCGACCGTAATGCTCTCGTCTGATATTAAATAACAAGGCTTCTCGGACCAGAGTTCTGTTGCAAGATGTAGGTACTCATATTCTAAAGGTTGTGGCTCTTTGCCGAACAATACTCGCTCATCCGGGTTGCCTGCCAGACCACAACCGATGATAAACGATGTTAACCACACCGCGGCCATCAAGGCCAACACTCGAGTGAAACTGGAAGAGGGAATGCAACAATGGCGAGCACGAGCTTGCTGTCTAGGCTCGGAACGGGATATGCCGAACATTCGCTCGTGCTCCTGGTAAATACGTCAAGGACGTTGATCGTGCGGAACCACAACCTCGGCAGTTCCCGCGCTCGTTACATTTCCACTTGAACAGCCGACTTCGATCGTGTATCTGCGCCCTTTCTCGGTTCCCAGCCGGCTGGCCCGCAACTCAAGCGTCAAATCACCGGTGATCGCAATATCTGAGGCAGGGTTCCCTTCATTAGCGGAAACTTCAGCTACGGCACAGCCATTGACCGGACTTCCATTGGCGGTGACTGTCAGGTCCACGGGAACCATGCGGTTGGTCGGCGGCCACAGTTCCTCGGGGTTGGCGTCCACATCGACTATCTCCGGTAATGGTGGATCACGCTCCAGAACGCGTACTGAAATGCTGTCCTGAAACGGACCGTTTTGCGCGATCACCGTGGTGAACCCTTCTTCGATCGGGGTGATCTGTCCATCCTCTGATATCGTCGCTACGGAAGGGTTGGAGGATGCGTATACGGTTCCGGTTGAGGAGTCGCTGATATCTCGGTTTATGTCATCGGCATATATGCCGGAAACTGAAATCCGGCGCTGGTTTTCGAACGGGAAGATCGTTGGGTCCGGCGTGGTGATTTCGATTTCCATCAATTCGGCAGGAGCTTCGACCAATAAGGTAATGGCTTCCGAAGCAGCGAAGCCGCCGAGATCGTCGGTTGCGAATGCGGTCATTTCCAGCTCGCCGACGAACTCGAGTGGAATCGTGAATTCAGCGGAGAAAGGGGCTGTGTCCATTCCCTGAGAGTGTACTTCGGTGACCAACAGCACGCGTTGGCTCTCAAAATCAGCGGGTTCATCGACCGTTACAGTGAAGCTTTCACCGGCAACAAATGCAGCTCCGTCCGCTGGGGTGAGAAATTCGACCAAGGGTAATTCGGGCTCGTCATCCGTTGTGGAAATGCCTGAATGTGGATTTGGCGATGCTGTCTGCATGGCGGACGGCGAAGGAAAGTGCCCGTACAACAATCCGTCGGTTTGTGCGTTGAGCAGGCTCACGCCATTTGTCGTCAATATCCGATCGGAATAGCTTTCACTCTTGGTGGCGTTCCAGTGCAGGCTGTCCGGAAACCCTTCGAATATGCTGGTTGCGCCGGGTGGGATGCCGCCAATTTGGCTGTCGCGTCCAACAACCAGATCATGTTCCGGGGTGTCGAATACATCCGACGGACGCAGGCCGAAAAACCAGAGCAGGGGACCGGTCGGTCCGGCTATGGAGCCATCGACAATCGGATCAGTAATGAACTTGCCACCAACGCCCACCATCGCGTGAGAAGGTATCGATGTTGCGGGGAGGGAATTGATTGCGTTGCTGCCAACCGCGAGATCGTCGATTGCGCCGTCGGAAATAGGTTTGCCCAATGAGTCGAAAACCCTCCTTGTGATAAATCGTACAAGCAAATCAGGATTGTCTCGGAGCGCCAGGAGCGCATTGGCCCAGGAAGAGCCAAAGTGCGGTGTGTTCAGGGTGATCAGCCGATTGATCAAAGTGGGTCGGGTGGCCTCGTATACCCGACCGAGGATGCCGCCCATACTGTGGCCGATCACGTCGGCCTGCCGCATGGCCAGACCCTCACCCCTCAGGTCGGTACAGACCTGGGCGAGCCAAGTGTCAAGCATCAGGCGATTGGTTTCGAAATGAGCTGCATTTGTTCCAATGTAATTGGCACGGCGAAATGTTATCGCGCCACTCTCCAGCACAAACGGGTGCGCGAGCAGCGGGGTTTCACTCCAGGCATCTCCGGGGTTAGACCATAGTCCATGTGCGAAAACCACACCCGGCCTCTTTAGCTTTGGCCGCAAAAAGGTCTCAAACGCCGGGTAAGCTCCATCGGGAATGTATTCAGCACGCACGGTTACGAGCCGCTCGGACGATCCTTCGTCTCCGCCGCGGTTAAAATCTTCCGGGACAAGGTAAAGAGTCTGGCCTAGTCCATTGACAACGCTAACCTCGATCTCATCCAGGCGGTCCTCGCTGTCAAAGGACTCAGTGAACCCGCCATCCTCGGGTGCGCTGGAGCCAGATAGCGAGTACTTGACGTGTCCGGGGCCAGGTGTTTGCACAGTGAACAACAGACGGGTGGCTCCATCGGCAACTGCTCCGTCGACCGGCACGGGCGCCGGGGGCGAAACACAGTTGACGAGAACGTCACCTGGATCGGTTTGTGCTGGCGATATGCTTTTTCTCCGCGGCGCCATGTGTATGGAAGCCGCGTCCGCAGAGAGGTCATCGAGAATCACTGCAGAATCCATCAAGTCGTCGCCTTGATCGCGAACCCGAAATTCCAGCGTGATGGGGCCATCGTGCCGGAGAGCCTCACGTACGGTAATCCAATCAGTCATGCCGGATGCGGGCAAACCGTTCCCGAATTCCGTATTGAACTGCCGGGGGTCGGCTGCGAACAGGTCAAATCCAGATCCTTCGGCCGTTGATGCAGAGACCGGATATACGCGGTTGTCTCGGGCAGTGATGCCGACAATTTCCCTGGAACCACCGGAATCGGACAGTGTTGCAGTGAATTGGTCGTTGTAACCGGATTCAGAAAATGCGGGATACTCGGCGGTCATGAATCGAAAACGAAAAGCCACGTGAGTCGCGCTGGCCGGCGGTTCGAGCTCAATGGTTATCGTGGTTTCATCGGACCCAGATAAGTCAGCGCCTGGAGCAGCTTCTGGAGTGCCGGCAATGCCAGTGCTCAGCACTACGAATGTGTTTCCCTCGCGTGGCTGAATAACGCCCAGTTCATCGAACGCCCCAGCCGAGGCCTGAGATCCGTTCGTCCATGCAGCAATAACTTGCTCGGCGGGAACGTCCAAAGCCTCAATGAGAGATGCCGGGTCAATCCTCGGACTCGTCGCAAGAGCTTCGGAGGCTTGGTAAGCTCCACTCTCCGCGATTGCGCGACGTTCTTCCAGCGCGGCTTGCGGCACAGAGCTGGCGTGAACGACTGCGGTGAAGAAAAATGAAAATAACAGGATGATCAAAGGAAAGGGCTGAGATATGCTCATGCTCTGTCTCCCCAGAAATTCGCACAACGCCTAGCCGGCGTTTACCGGCGGGCAACATATCCCTTCCCCGGCACACACTTCGTGCCGCTGATCGCCGAGGCTACTGTCTGAAGCTGAAGAATTCAAGTCTAGGTTTTAGGTGGATATTCAAAGTCGTATGGTTCGGCCATATCGGCGACGGCAACCTGCACATGAACGTGTTGCGGCCCGAGACTTGGTCGATCGAGGACTTCCACGCGGCCGGCAAGCAACTGAGCCCGCGCGTGTTCGAGCTGGTCCGGAAGTTCGAGGGCAGCGTTTCGGCCGAACACGGCGTCGGCCTGCTCAAGCGCGAGGACCTGCATTACAGCCGCTCAAACGCCGAGATCGAATTGATGCGCCAGATCAAGGCCGCCTTCGATCCCGACGGCATCCTCAACCCCGGGAAGGTTTTCTAGCGATAAAAAAGCATTAACCGCGAAGACGCAGCGGGCTTGTGACTCGCTACGCCATGCTATGGTCGACTCAGGCTCCGAAACGATTTGTGGTCCGGTCTCATGGGCTCAATCATTGAATACTTTCTGATTGCGATCGTCGGCATGTTCGTGATCGTCAATCCGCTGACCACGGCCTTTGCCTTTGCGTCACTCACGTCCGAGAGCGACGACGAAGAGCAGGAAGCGATTGCGCGGCGGGCGGTGATTGCCTCGACGGCGATGCTGTTCGTATTCGCCCTGCTGGGGTCGCTCATCTTCCAGTTGTTCGGCATTACCCTGGCCGCCTTCCGCATCGCCGGCGGGATGATCCTGTTCGGCATCGCCATGAACATGCTCAACAAGAGCGAGGCCTCGGATCACGACAAGTCGGAGGCTAGGCCCTCGCGCGCCTTGCTGGCCCAGGACATTGCCATCGTGCCGTTGGCCATTCCCTTCATCAGCGGTCCCGGCGCCATCGCCACCGCCATGATCCTGACGAGCGAAGCGCCGGGCTTCTGGTATTCCATCGTGGTGTTATTCGCGATTGCGGTGACCACGGTATCTTGCTATTTCACGATGGTGTACTCCAACGTCGTGATTCGCTGGATCGGCAACAGCGGCCGACGCATCCTGACCAAGGTGTTCGGTCTGATCCTTGCGGTGATCGCGGTTCAGTTCGTCCTCAACGGTGCGGGTGAAGCGGTCACCAACTATCTTGCCGGACTCGAGGGCGCTGCCGGCGCCGGCTGAATAGCAGAGCACATCATCCCGAACCCCGGCCAGGTCGTTGGTGGTTGGATGAACTAACCGCGAAGACGCAAAGAACGCGAAGAAGTGCGAAAGAAGAAAATCTTGTAACCACGGAAATCACGGAATACACGGAAACCAGGAACCAAAAAAATCGTGACAGCATCAGGGCAATAGAGCTTAAAGTCTTTTTCCCTTCGCGCTCTTCGCGTCTTTGCGGTTAATGCTTTTCAGGCTCAGGCCGCCGCCCGCTCTTCCGGCGCCAGGCGCTCGAGCAGTTCCTCGGCCATGTGGAAGCGATCCTCGACTTCCTCGAACTCGCCCTTGATGCGTAGCTTGTCGTTGTCGGGCAGTTCGAAGGTGTGGGATTCCTTCTGGATCATCTTGAGCAACTCGCCCATGTCGATGTCCGGCTTGGCCTTGAACTCCACGCGGCCGCCGGCGGGGCCGACTTCCAGGCGCTTGATGCCCAGCTTCTTGGCGCGCAGTCGCAGTTCGGCCGTGGCGAACAGGTTCTTGACTTCCGCCGGCAGCAGGCCGAAGCGGTCGATCATCTCCACCTGCAGGTCGTTGAGCTTCTTGTCGGTGTCGGCCTGGCTGATGCGCTTGTAAAGCACCAGGCGCTGGTGCACGTCGGGCAGATAACTGTCCGGGATCATCGCTGTAATGTGCATGTCCACTTCGCTGGTGATCGACATCGGCTCGTCCAGGTCCGGCTCCTCGCCGTTCTTCAAGGCCTCGACGGCGCGGTTGAGCAGGTCGGAGTAGAGCGCGAAGCCGATCGCTTCGATCTGGCCGGACTGATCTTCGCCCAGCAGTTCACCGGCGCCGCGGATCTCGAGATCGTGGCTGGCCAGGGTGAAGCCCGCGCCCAGGTCTTCCAGCGACTGGATGGCCTCCAGCCGCTTTTTGGCATCGCGCGTGAGGACTTTCCAGGGCGGGGTGATCAGGTAGGCGTAGGCGAGGTGATGGGAGCGGCCGACGCGTCCGCGCAGCTGGTGAAGCTGGGCCAGGCCGAATTTGTCGGCGCGGTTGATGATGATGGTGTTGGCCGTGGGTACGTCGATCCCGTTTTCGATGATGCTCGAGCACACCAGCAGGTTGATGCGGCGCGCATAGAAGTCGCGCATGGTCTTTTCCATCTCGCCCGGCGGCATCTGGCCGTGGGCCATGCCGATGCGCGCGTTGGGAAACAGCTCCTCGAGTTCGGCGACCTGCCGCGGCATGGTGCGTACCTCGTTGTGCAGGAAATAGACCTGCCCGCCGCGCTGGAATTCGCGCTGCACGGCATCGCGGATTGTGGGCGTGTCCCACTCGGAAACGAAAGTGCGAACCGCCAGGCGCTTGGCCGGCGGCGTGGCGATGATGGACAGCTCGCGCAGGCCGGCCATCGACATGTTCAGTGTCCGTGGAATGGGTGTGGCGGTGAGCGTGAGCAGGTCGACCTCGGCACGCAGGGCCTTGAGCCGCTCCTTCTGGCGCACGCCGAAGCGCTGTTCTTCGTCGATGACGACCAGGCCGAGATCGCGGAACTTGATGTCCTTCTGCAGCAGGCGATGGGTACCGATGACGATATCGACCGTGCCGTCTTCCAGGCCCTGGACGGTCTTGGCCGCCGAGCCGCCCGAACGCGACAGCAGGCGCACGTTGATCGGCCAGTCGGCGAAGCGATCGGCGAAGTTGCGGTAGTGCTGCTCGGCCAGCAGGGTGGTGGGGGCGAGCATGGCCACCTGGCGGCCGGAGTTCGCGACGACGAAGGCGGCGCGCAGCGCCACCTCGGTCTTGCCGAAGCCGACGTCGCCGCACACCACCCGGTCCATGGGCTCGCTGGAGGCCAGGTCGGCCAGGACGCCGTCGATGGCCGTCTGTTGGTCCTCGGTCTCCTCGTACTCGAAGCCAGCCGCGAAGCGGGCGTAGAGGCCGCGGTCGATCTCGAAGCTCTGACCCTGTCGGGCGGCACGGCGGGCCTGCAGGTTGAGCAGCTCCGCGGCGGCATCGCGCACCTTTTCGGCCGCCTTGCGCCGGGTGCGTGCCCAGCGGTCGGAACCGAGCTTGTGCAGGTCGACGGCCTCGGGGTCGGCCCCGGTATAGCGGCTGACCAGGTGCAGGTCGGTCACCGGCACGTAGAGCTTGTCGCTGCCGGCGTATTCCAGGCACAGGTACTCGGCCGTGGTGTCGCCGGCATCGAGCACTTCCAGGCCCAGGTAGCGGCCGATGCCGTGTTCCAGGTGGACGACCAGCGCGCCGGGCTGGAGGTCGGCCAGGCTCTTGATCATGGTCTCCGGGTCCTGGCCGCTGCGTCGCTCGCGCCCCACGGTCCGCGTATGGCCGGGGAAGAGTTCGCTTTCGGTCAGGATCGTGATCGAGCGATCGCCCAGGCGGCAGCCGCCCGATACCGGCATTTCCACCACCACCAGCGGGTCGTCGCCGCTGACGAAAGCCGACCAGGAATCGAGCAGCTTCGGTTGCAGCCCGCCGGCGCGCAGCGCGTCGCGAATCAGTTCGCGCCGTCCGGCGGTGTCGGCCGCGATCAGCACGCGATCGCGTTCACTCATAGCGCGCAGGTGGCGGGCGGTCTCCTCGGCCTTTTCGTCGAGATCCAGGCTGGGCGCGGGCGCGACTGCGTCGACGGAGGGCTTGCGCCGCGTCACCTTGACGGCGGCATCGTCTTCCATGGTCCGCGTGAGTTCGGTCGCCGGCACGAACAATTCGCCCGGGTCCAGTACGGGACGCTCGATATCGCCGCCGCGCTGGTCGTGACGGTGCTCGACCTCGCGCCAGAATTCGGCGGCCGCCTCCTCGACGCCGGGCAGCAGCACCAGGCGGTGCGGGCTGGGCAGGTAGTCGGTCAGGCTGGCGGTGGATTCGAAAAACAGCGGCAAATACTGCTCGAGCCCCTGGCTGTGATGGCCCTCGCCGACTTCCTGATAGGGCAGGGCGCGCCTGAGGTCGACGTCGAAGCGGTTGCGGAAGGCGCGCCGGAAGGCCTGCCGGCTGTCTTCGTCGAACGGGTACTCGCGCGCCGGAAGCATGTCGATGCGCTCGAGCTTGCCGGTGGAGCGCTGGCTCTCGGCATCGAAGGTGCGGATCGACTCGATCTCGTCGTCGAACAGCTCCAGGCGATAGGGCTCGGGACGGCCCATCGGCCACAGATCCATGACGGCACCGCGCACGGCAAACTGGCCCGGCTGCCAGACCTGTTCGGCTACCTGGTAGCCGGCCGCGTGCAGGCGACCGCGAAAGGCATCGGTGTCGAGTCGCTCCCCGACGGCCAGGTCGAGGCTCTGTCCTTGCACCCAGGCCACCGGAGGCAGGCGCTGCATCAGCGCGGTAATCGGTGCAATGACCACGCCGGAGTCCATTCCCGGCAGGCGCGAGAGCAGGTCCAGGCGCCGCGAGATCAGGTCGGGGTGGGGCGAGTAGAGGTCGTAGGGCAGAATTTCCCAGTCCGGGAACAGCTCCGCATCAACGGTTTCGAGATGATTGATGTCGTCACGCAGGTTGCGTGCGGCGTAGCCGTCCGGTACCGCCACCAGCACCGGCCCGCCCTTGCGCCCGGCATAGGCGGAAATGGCCAGCGCCAGCGGCAGGCTTTCGAGTAGCGGCCAGTCGCTGCGGCCGTCGCCGGCTCGGGGCGGGTTGAATACGGAAAAGCGCTCGGACATGGGTGGTGGCGGCTCGATAAACCGTGCATTTTAGCAAGCGGGAGGGGGACGCCCGGGTGAAGTCGACGCGGGCGGCGGAAGGATTTAGAAAATTAGGGGCAGGGCGCTTGTCGATTTCTGGAACTTCGGGTAGACTTTCCGGCTTGATTCGGAAGGGCGATTAGCTCAGTTGGTTAGAGCGCTGTCTTGACATGGCAGAGGTCGCTGGTTCAAATCCAGCATCGCCCACCATCGAATTTGCCCCAGCCCTTCCTGAGTACGCCGCTTTCGGCGTCGGGCGCTGCTCGGAATCCTCATGTACATTTGAGTACACTGCGGTTCCTGCGCTGCGTCCGCCACCGAAATCGACGCACTCAGAAAGCGCTGGAACAAATTCGAGGCCCAGTGGGAGTTGAGGGAGGTGTCGCGATCCTCATGTGCCATCAAGGCACACGCGCGACGGCTGCGAGCGGGCGCTGCTTGCGCATGAGGCGCAAGGCGCACCCGCTCTCCGCCTGCGCTGCGGTCGCTGCGCTCCGCGCGTCGCCGAAATCGACGCACCCAGAAAGCGCTGGAAAGCATTCGGTTCAGTAGCGAGTCTTGCGGAGTATTCGGAGCGCCGTTAATCGCGTGCTCGCAAACTTCCCGTGCCATCAGGGCAAACGCGTCCCGTTTTTTGCGTGCGCTTCGGCTTATGCGCGGCAGGGTCGATGCGGGTTGGCTCGCTGAAGGCCTCGCCACTGCGTCGAACTGAAGCGGGCCATCCCGTATCGGGCCCCGATCGAAGCCTCCGCATCGGGACGGGATCGGAGCCTTCAATTTTTCGGAATTTGCCCCAATTTTGGGGGCTGACAGGCGGTAGAATTCGCAACCATGGTTCAGATTACGCTTCCAGACGGTAGCCGGAAGGATTTCGATCATCCGGTGACGGTGCATGAGGTGGCCGAGTCGATCGGTCCTGGCCTGGCCAAGGCGGCGCTTGCCGGTGAGGTCGAGGGTCGGCTGGTGGATACCAGCTACAAGATCGATCAGGACGCCGAGTTGCGCATTATCACTTCCCGCGACGAAGAGGGGCTGGAGATGCTTCGGCACTCCACGGCGCATCTTATGGCGCAGGCGGTCCAGCGACTGTTTCCCGACACCCAGGTGACCATCGGACCGGTCATTGACGACGGCTTCTATTACGACTTCGCGCGCGAGGAGCCTTTCCGTCCCGAGGATCTCGAGAAAATCGAGAAAGAGATGGCAAAGATCGTCGCCGAGGACATCGCCGTCGAGCGTTCTGTCATGGAGCGCGATGAGGCGGTCGAGTTCTTCCGCGGCATGGGCGAGGAGTACAAGGCGGAAATCATCGAGGATATTCCCGCCGACGAGACGCTCTCGCTTTATCGTCAGGGTGATTTCATCGACCTGTGCCGTGGCCCGCACGTGCCCTCGACCGGCAAGCTCGGAGCCTTCAAGTTGACCAAGCTGGCCGGTGCCTACTGGCGCGGCAATTCAGACAATGAAATGCTGCAGCGCATCTACGGCACGGCCTGGCCGGACAAGAAGCAGCTCAAGGCCTATCTCAAACGCCTGGAAGAGGCTGAAAAGCGCGATCACCGCAAACTTGGTGCGAGGCTCGATCTCTACCACATCCAGCCCGAGGCCCCGGGCATGGTGTTCTGGCACGACCGAGGCTGGCGCATCTACCTGGCGCTGCAGGACTACATTCGCGGCCGGCTGCGCGAGGCCGATTACGAGGAGATCCACACCCCGTCGATCGTCGACCGCAGCCTGTGGGAAAAGTCCGGGCACTGGGAAAACTTCGGCGACGACATGTTCATCACCTCCTCGGAGGATCGCGTCTACGCGGTGAAGCCGATGAACTGCCCCTGCCATGTGCAGGTGTTCAACCAGGGCCTGAAGAGCTACCGCGACCTGCCGCTGCGCATGGCCGAATTCGGCTCCTGCCATCGCAACGAGCCCTCGGGCGCGCTGCACGGGCTGATGCGGGTACGCAACTTCGTCCAGGACGATGCGCATATTTTCTGCACCGAAGACCAGATTCGCGACGAAGTGCTGGCCTTCAACAAGCTGGTGTTCGACGTCTACAACGATTTCGGTTTCACCGACGTCGTGGTCAAGCTCTCGACGCGGCCGGAAAAGCGTGTGGGCTCCGACGAGGTCTGGGACAAGGCCGAAAAGGCCCTGGCCGAGGCGCTCGAGGCGGCCGACATCGAATACGAGCTGCAGCCGGGCGAGGGCGCGTTCTACGGGCCCAAGATCGAGTTCTCCCTGACCGACTGCATCGGCCGCGTCTGGCAGTGCGGCACCATGCAGGTCGACTTCTCGATGCCCGGACGCCTGGGCGCTGAATATGTCGACGAGGACGGCGAGCGCCGCGCTCCGGTGATGCTGCACCGTGCCATCCTGGGGTCGATCGAGCGTTTCATCGGTGTCCTGATCGAGCATTACGCCGGCGAGCTGCCGTTATGGCTCACGCCCGTGCAGGCGGTGGTGATGAATATCACCGACGCCCAGGCCGACTACGTTCGTGAGGTGACCAAGATCCTGAATCAGCAGGGTTTTCGGGTCGAGTCGGACTTGCGCAACGAGAAGATCGGCTATAAAATCCGCGGCCGCACGCTCGAGAAGATCCCGTATCTGTTGGTGGTGGGTGATCGCGAGGTCGAGAATCGTCAGGTCGCTGTGCGTCTGCGTGACGGCACGGACCTGGGCGCCATGTCGATCGACGATCTGATCAAGCGTTTGTCCACGGAGGTGGCACAGCGCGGCCCGATCACCGATAATTGACGGTTCATTTGCACTGAACGCAGAAAGGAGCAGCACACATCGCAACAGATAAGAAGACCCGACGCAACGAGGACATCACCGCGCGCGAAGTGCGCGTCGTAGGTTCCGAAGGCGATCAGATCGGGGTGATGGCGATCAGGGATGCGCTGGCCCGTGCCGAGGAAGAGGGCATGGACCTGGTGGAAATCGCGCCGCAGGCCGAGCCACCCGTCTGCCGCATCATGGACTGGGGCAAGTACCGCTTCGAGCAGTCCAAGAAAGCGCAGGCAGCACGCAAGAAGCAGAAACAGGTTCAGATCAAGGAAGTGAAGTTCCGCCCCGGAACCGATGACCATGACTACGACGTCAAGATGCGCAACCTGCGCCGGTTCATCGAAGAGGGCGACAAGGTCAAGGTGACCCTTCGCTTCCGTGGTCGCGAAATGGCCCACCAGGAGCTCGGTCTCGAGATCCTCCAGCGGGTCGAAAAGGACATGGCCGAGGAAACGGTCGTGGAGCAGCGTCCGCGCATGGAAGGGCGGCAGATGGTCATGATGCTGTCGCCCAAGAAGACATCCTGAAAAGGAAGACTTCCCAGAGAGGCGGACGCTGAACGAACCGGCAGCAGAAGCTGTCGGATACAACTAGCCGGAATGCAGCTCGCAAGCGTTGCCCGGACGGCCCGGGTAACCGCTGCACGAAGGTAAAACAAGGAGAGAAGACAATGCCGAAGATGAAGAGCAACCGGGGCGCGGCCAAGCGCTTCAGTGCCACGGGCAGCGGGCGCATCAAGCGCAAGCGTGCCAACCACAGCCATATCCTCACCAAGAAGGACACCAAGCGCAAGCGCCGCTTGCGGTCCACCACCCTCGTCGATCGTGCGGAAGAAAAAGCCGTGCGTCAGATGCTGCCGAAACTTTAAGGGAGAGCGATCATGGCAAGAGTCAAACGTGGAGTAGTCGCCCGTCGTCGTCACCGCAAGGTGCTCAGCCGGGCCAAAGGTTATTACGGCGCCCGCCGCAAGGTCTATCGCGTCGCCAAGCAGGCCGTCATCAAGGCCGGTCAGTACAGCTACCGCGACCGCCGCCAGCGCAAGCGCGATTTCCGCAGCCTGTGGATCCAGCGCATCAATGCGGCCGCCCGCGAGCACGGCCTGTCCTACAGCCGGTTCATCAACGGCCTCAAGCGAGCCGACGTCGCCATCGACCGCAAGGTGTTGGCTGACCTGGCCGTTCACGACAAGGCCGCCTTCAAGGCGCTGGCCGAGAAAGCTCAGTCCAGCCTGGGCTGAGCATGGACACGCCGGCATCGCAGAGCCTGCTCGAGGACGCCCTCGAGCAGGTTGCCTCAGCCGACAACGAGCGAAGCCTGGACGAAGTCCGGGTTCGGTTTCTCGGCAAGAAGGGGGCGCTCACCGCGCAGCTCAAGGAGTTGGGCCAGCTTCCGCCCGAGCAGCGGCGCGAGGCGGGCCAGGAAATCAATCGCGCCAAGCAGACGCTCGAGCGGGCCATCACCGAACGCGGTGAGTTGCTCTCCCGCGAGCGGCTGAATGCACGGCTCACCGAGGAGACCATCGACGTCACCCTGCCTGGACGGGCTGTCGATCCCGGCGGCGCCCATCCGGTCAACCGGGCGCTCGATCGCCTGCTCGACATCTTCCAGCGGCTGGGGTTCGAGGTGGCGACGGGGCCGGAAGTCGAGGACGACTACTACAACTTCGAGGCGCTGAATTTTCCGCCGCATCACCCGGCGCGGGCAATGCACGATACCTTCTACCTGCCCGACGGCCGCTTGCTGCGAACGCATACCTCGCCGGTTCAGATCCGCGTCATGAAGGAACGCGGTGCGCCGGTCCGGATCGTCGCGCCGGGCCGCGTGTTCAGGTCGGATTCGGATCAGACGCATACGCCCCAGTTCCATCAGGTCGAAGGCCTGCTGGTCGACCGCGATGTGACCTTCGCCGACCTCAAGGGCATGCTGTCGGACTTCGTCAACGCCTTTTTCGAGGACGACCTCGAGATGCGGCTGCGCCCGTCCTATTTCCCCTTTACCGAGCCCTCGGCCGAGGTCGACGTGCGCTGGCGCAATCCCGACGGCACCACCGGGGACTGGCTGGAGGTGCTCGGCTGCGGCATGGTGCATCCGAACGTGCTCATAAACTGCGGTGTCGATCCCGAGGAATACACTGGCTATGCCTTCGGCCTGGGCGTTGAACGCTTCGCCATGCTGCGTTACCGGGTCGACGACCTGCGCCTGTTTTTCGACAACGACCTGCGCTTCCTGCGCCAGTTCCGCTAACCCGGGAAAGCCGAGGTAATTTCATGAAGATCAGTCACCGCTGGCTCGGCGAATGGGTGGATTCCGGCCTCGACGCCGAAGAAATCGCCAGGCGCTTCACCCTTGCCGGGCTGGAAGTCGATTCCATTGAACCCGTCGCCCCGCCGCTCGACGGCGTGGTCGTAAGCGAGATCGTGTCGGTCGAGCCGCATCCCGATGCCGATCGCCTTCGTGTATGCCGGGTGGCCGGCGACAGCGAGGAGCGCACCATCGTTTGCGGTGCGCCCAACGCGCGCGAGGGCCTGAAGGCGCCGCTGGCCACACTGGGTACGACGCTGCCCGGCGGCATGAAGATCAAGCCGGCGAAACTGCGCGGCGTGGGTTCGGAGGGCATGCTCTGCTCCGAACCCGAGCTGGGCCTGGGTGAAGACGCCGACGGCCTGATGGAACTGCCGGCCGACGCGCCCGTGGGCGAACCCTTGGCCGGTTTCCTGGGGTTGGACGACCAGGTCATCGAAATCGACCTCACGCCCAATCGCGCCGACTGTCTCTCCCTTCGCGGCCTGGCACGCGAGCTTTCGGCCATTACCGAAAAGCCGGTTGTCTCGTCGAAGATCGAAGCGGTGCCTGCCGCTACCGAGCGCGGTATCGATATCGAACTCGACAGCCCCGAAGACTGCCCTTGCTATGTCGGCCGGGTGATCGAGGGTGTCGACGTTGCGGCGGCCACGCCGCTGTGGATGGTCGAGCGCCTGCGCCGATCCGGGATTCGCAGTCTGGGTCCCATCGTCGACGTCACCAACTACGTGCTGCTGGAACTCGGTCAGCCCATGCATGCCTTCGACCTGGACAGGATCCAGGGCGGGATCCGTGTACGCCGCGCGAACAAGGGCGAGAAGATCACGCTGCTCGACGGGCAGGAAATCGAGCCTGACGAGGACATGCTGCTGATCGCCGATCACGATCGACCACTGGCCATCGCGGGCGTCATGGGCGGACAGGATTCTGCCGTCGACGACGACACCCGCGACGTCCTGCTCGAGTCGGCCTGGTTCAATCCGGCCACGATCAGCGGACGTGCCCGGCGCCTCGGCCTTTCGACCGAGTCGGCACATCGCTTCGAGCGGGGCGTCGACCCGGCACTTCAGCGCGTTGCCGTCGAGCGTGCCACGCAATTGATCCTCGACATCGCCGGCGGCCGGCCCGGGCCCGTGCTCGAAGCGAAGGATGACGAATACCTTCCGCGCGCTTCCCGAGTGACCCTGCGCCTGCAGCGGCTCAACCGGGTGCTCGGCGCCGAGCTCGACGCGGAATCGGTCGAAGCAATTCTCCGACGGCTGGGTATGGAAGTCAGTCGTGGCGACGGCGATGATTTCGAGGTGGTGGCGCCCACCGCGCGGCGCGATATCGAAATCGAGGCCGACCTGATCGAGGAAGTCGCCCGCATATACGGCTATGATCGCCTGCCGATTCGTCATCCCGGCGGCGAGATCGTGGTCAAGGCGCCGCACGAGGCGCGCACCAGTGAGCGGGCGCTGCGGCAACAGCTCGCCGCCCGCGGTTTCCAGGAAGTCATGGCCTGGAGCTTCGTCAGCCAGGGCGAACTGGATGCGCTGTCGATGGGTGAGGGCGCACAGGCACTGGCGAACCCGCTCAGCCGTGAAATGGCGGTGCTTCGAACCAGTTTGCTGCCCGGTCTGCTGGGCGTTGCCGGTCGAAACCTGCGCCGTCAGATACACTCCTTCCGCCTGTTCGAGACCGGTCACTGTTTCCGCAATGACCAGGACTCGTTCGAGGAGTCCTGGCGTCTTGGCCTGCTGATGACCGGGGACATCCGTCCCCAGCATTTCAGCGGCAAGCCACGTGCGACCGATTACTTTGACCTCAAGGGCGAGGTTGAACATTTGCTCGCCTACAATGCCATCGACGGCAAGATCGGTTTCGAGCGTGTCGAGCTGCCCTGGCTGCATCCCGGGCAGTCCGCCCGTTTGCTGATCGACGGTAAGCCCGTGGGCTGGCTCGGCCAGCTGCATCCGGCGCAGGCCGATGGGCTCGAACTCGAGCAGGCGGTCTTCGTGGCCGAGTTCGACGGCCAGAGCATCACCGCCCGCCGCCTGCCGGAACACCGCGACAGCGGGCGCTTCCCGGCCGTTCGCCGGGACATTGCCATCGTGGTGTCCGACGAGCACCCTGCCGCGAGGCTGATCGAGGCGGTGCGCGAATCGGCCGGCGGATTACTCGAGGATTGCGTCATTTTTGACCAGTATCGGGGGGAAGGGATCGAAAAGGGCTTCAGAAGTCTTGCTATGGGCTTGATTTTGCGCGATGTTTCGCGCACCCTTAAGGATCGTGAGGTCGATGCGCTGCTCGAGACGGTGCTGGCCGATCTCGAGAAACGCTTCGGTGCAAAATTGAGAGGTTGAAAAGGGGATGTCTTTGACCAAAGCTGATCTGGCTGCCGCGCTGTTCGATGAGGTCGGCCTCAACAAGCGCGAAGCCAAGGAATTCGTGGACGCCTGGTTCGAGACGATCCGACAGGCTTTGGAAGACGGCGATCACGTCAAGCTTTCGGGTTTCGGTAACTTCCAGCTGCGCGACAAGAATCAGCGCCCGGGCCGTAACCCCAAGACCGGCGAGGAAATTCCGATATCGGCCCGCCGCGTGGTGACCTTCAAGCCGGGGCAGAAACTGAGAGCGAGAGTGGAAGCGTATGCTGGATCCGGGGAGTAACCAGGAGCTTCCGCCGATACCGGCGAAGCGCTATTTCACCATCGGCGAAGTCAGCGAGCTGTGTGCCGTCAAGCCGCATGTGCTGCGCTACTGGGAGCAGGAGTTTCCGCAACTCAAGCCGGTCAAGCGCCGCGGCAACCGCCGTTACTACCAGCGCCACGACGTGCTGATGGTGCGCCAGATCCGCAGCCTGCTGCACGAACAGGGATTCACCATCCAGGGCGCGCGCCAGCGGCTTGAAGGGGATACGGCGCAGAACGACGTCTCGCGCAGCCAGCAACTGGTCAAGCAGATGCGTGTGGAGCTGGAGGAGATCCTCCACGTATTACGTCGTTAGGATCTGCGGAAAAAACCAGTAACCACGGAATGCACGGAAGGGCACGGAACCTACATCAGTTTTATTTCTTAATTTACTGATTTTTATATATTCCGTGTATTCAGTGTCTTCCGTGGTTCCAATCTTTCAAATCTGCATCTGTCGCATAACTCAGTCGATTCGGGGTAAAATGCCGCTTTTAACCCCAAGCAAGTTTCCGGTCGGAGCGTAGCGCAGCCTGGTAGCGCACCACAATGGGGTTGTGGGGGTCGGGAGTTCGAATCTCCCCGCTCCGACCATTTTCCTTTTTCCCCGCCGTTTTCTGCGGCAGCGTACTGATTCACGAGTCTTTCATCCGGAATGGCGTTCAATACGGCTTCGCAATAAAACTGCCCCGAGCAATTCAGGGCGCCTATTGACCCGAAAGCAGAAGAGAGCCTTCTATGAAAAATCGACCCAAAGTCGCCAACATGCCGGATGTTGCAACGCATGCCCGGGCCCAGGTTGCCGGGAAGCTCGACTGGGTAGGCATGAACAGTATCGAAATGCCGATCCTGCTCGATGCCACCGACGGTACGCATACCCAGACGACGGCGCATGTGAATGCCTTCGTCGATCTGGAGCGGCCGGAGAAGCGCGGGATTCACATGTCGCGCCTGTATCTGCATCTCGACCGGGCCCTGGCCGAACATACTGTCACGCCGGCTCTCCTGCGTCACCTGCTGCGCGATTTCCTGGCCTCGCACGAGGACCTCAGTTCGCGCGCCATGATTCGCCTCGATTTCGACTACATGCTTCGACGCAAGGCGCTGGTCAGCGACAACAGTGGCTGGCGGCGCTATCCCATCAGCATCATCGCCAGCCTGGACGAGCGCGAGTTCGAGATCGAAATGGCACTACAGGTCGCTTACTCGAGCACCTGCCCCTGTTCGGCCGCGCTCGCCCGGCAGTTGATTCAGGATCAGTTTCGCAAGGATTTCGGTGACGAGGGCGCGGTCGACGCTCAGGCGGTACTCGATTGGCTCGGCAGCGAGGAGGGTATCGTGGCCACGCCGCACAGCCAGCGTAGTGCGGCCGACATTCGTCTGCAGCTTGCTCCGAGCTTCGAGGCCTTTCCTTTCGTGGAAATGATCGATGCCGTGGAGGGCGCGCTCAAGACACCAGTCCAGGCGGCGGTCAAGCGCGAGGACGAGCAGGCCTTTGCGCTACTCAACGGTCAGAACCTGATGTTTTGCGAAGACGCAGCACGGCGGGTACAGACGGCCCTGGAGTCCCAGGACCGGGTGATCGACTTCTGGGCCCGTTGCCGCCATTTCGAAAGCCTGCATCCGCACAACGCGGTGGCGATCGTCACCAAGGGTGTGGAAGGCGGCTACGAGCCGATCGACGGTCAGCCGTCCGGATGGCGTCAGGAGTGAGCGCTTACTGACCGTCGACGTTCAGCCCGACCTGCAGGTCGGGCAGGGCGACGCCAATATTTCGTGAGCCGGGTTCGGTCCAGGACTCCGCGACGGTTTCGCCCGATTCGCTGTCCGTGATGGTCAGTCTGAGCAGCGTCTCCTCGTTTCCACGCTCCATGCGGTAGTAATTCAGTTCGATCGAAAAACCGAGGCTCATGTCGGCCGCGTCGAGCGGTTCGATCGCGACGCCAGGCCGCAGGCTGAAATCGCGCGCAACGCGCCATTCATCGCCGTCCCGAATGCCCAGCCAGCCCGAGAAGTCGCGCGCCGGAAAGAAACGGATGACCTGGTCCTGTCCGCGCGGTTCGCCCGATTCAGGGTCCATCAGCCGATCGCCTATCCGGATGCCCCGACCGTCGAAAGCAATCTCCTTGAGCAGACCGACCGCCTCGGCGCCTTCGCCAAAGCGACACGAGGCCGGATCGGTCTCACCGACCAGCCCCCTCTGGGTGACGTGGAAGTTCATCGGGCAGCTACGGCGGACTTCTCCCCCGGGGCCCAGCAGGGCATATCGCCCATTCAGTCGATTGTCGAGTTTTCCGGGTCGGAGGCTCAGGCCGAATCGTCGCTCGTCGGCCCCGTCCGCACTGGACTGAACCAACGAAAATGCCACCCCGTCCGCGTCGGAGGCGGAGCGTTTCTCGATGCTCATTGACTGGATCGCGCGGTCTTTGTCTCGGACGCTGACATACTGGCCGGGCAGTCGCGTCGCGATCTGCTGCAGTACGGGCGAGGGCCGGTCCGGCACGGTTGATGTATCGGGTGTGGCCGCGCAGCCGGTCAGAATCAGCGCCAGCAGGGCGACTGCCGCCCAACCGCCGCCATCAATTCGTTGGCGACGGGCGCGCAGGAACGGGTAGGGCTCAGTGTTGTTCGGCATCCGGGTTCTCGCTCCAGTCGAGCAGCAATGCAGGATCGATGCGCAAGTCGCGAAGGTTCATGCGCCAGTCAAGGTGGGGACCCGTGGCCCGGCCAGTGGCCCCGACCTCGGCGACAACCTGGCCCCGGTCGATCTCGTCGCCGACCTCGACGTGAATGGCGTCGAGGTGGAGGAAGGCCGACACCAGGCCGTGACCGTGATCGATGAACAGGGTGCCGCCGGAAAAGTACATGTCGGGATGGGCCAGGGTCACGATGCCGGAGGCCGGGGCGCGTACCGGCGTTCCCGTCGGGGCCGCAATATCGATGCCCCAGTGCGGGTTGCGTGGTTCGCCGTTGAGAATTCTCTGGCTGCCGTAGACGCCGGTGATCGGTCCGGTCAGGGGCCAGTCAAAGCCGCTTTCCCAGTCCGTTCGCGCATCGCGCCGTTCGCGTGCTTCCCTTGCCTGCCGGGCGTCATCGCGGATCCGCGCCAGTACGGACTCGGGTGGCGTGACCTTGTCCTGGGGCAGGCCGTCGATGCGCTGGATATCGAATTCGCGCGGCTCGGGTTTCAGTCGACGCTCGAGCCGCATGCCGGAGGGCAGAACGATTTCGACCCGGGCCGGTTCGGTTTGCTCGCGACCGAAGGCGACCAGGAAGCGTCCGTCATCGGTGGTCATGACGGGTTCGCCGTCAACGCTGATCGAGCTGCCCGCGGGGGCGTCGCCGACCACCATTCCGCCCTGGGCTGTTTCACCTTCGAATTCGACGGGGCCGTCGTCGGAGGCTTGGGCGGACACAAAGAGGGAAAACAGAAGGCCGGTAACAAGCCATTGTGAAAAACCGTTGTCAGGCATTGCCACCTCCGCGGATGTCCAGTTTCTGTCCGGGCTGAAGGGTTGCTCCCTTGCTGAGTCCGTTCCAGCGCATGAGGTCGTTGACGGAAACGCCGTGGCGCCGGGCAATCGTCCAGAGCGAGTCGCCTCGCTGCACGGTGTACTGGCGGGTTGCGCCGGAGCCCGGTTGGGATACATTGACCAGGATACGATCGCCCGGTCGGATGAGGGCGTTGTTTCCGAGACCGTTCCATTGCTGCAGTTTGTCGACCGTCACGTCGTATCGCCGTGCAATGACCCAGAGATTTTCGCCCGGACGAACCTGGTGCTGGAAGCGTTTTGTCGGCAGGAGGCGTTGCTGGAGGCGCTCGAGCTGAGCGTATCGCTCGGCGTAGGGCGAGTTTTCGGGTGTGCGGCCATTGTCGGCCAGGCGCAGCTTCTGGCCGGCGCGAAGAAAATCACTCTCAAGGCTGTTGGCCTCACGCAGCTGGCGCACCGTCGTGTTGTGGCGCCGGGCCAGGTGGGAGAGCGTATCGCCCGGGCGCACGCTGACCTCGCGCCAGACGATCATGTCCGAGCTGTCGAGCTGGTCAAGCACTTCGCGCACGCGTTCAGCTTGCGCGGCCGGCACCATCAGGTGGTGCGGCCCGCCCGGCGGCGTCAGGTGACCATTGAGTCCCGGATTGATGGCGACCAGCTCGGCGATATCGATGTCGGCGGCCGCCGACAGGGCGACGATGTCGACCGGTCCGTTCAATTCGATGCGCTTGATCTGGGGTCGGTTATCCCAGATCGGTACTTGGAAGCCGAATCGGGCCGGCTCTGCAAAGAGGCACCCGAGCCCGTTGAGTTTTGGCACGTAACCCAGGGTTTCGCGCGGAAGGCTGAGCACATTCCATTCACTGCCCCGGCCGGCGCGGCGATTGCGGGTGATTGCACGCTGTACCCGACCCTGGCCGCCATTATAGGCGGCAAGCGCCAGGTTCCAGTCGCCGAACTTGTTGTTGAGATACTCCAGGTAGTTCAGCGCCGCCCGTGTGGCGGCCCACACGTCCCGCCGTCCGTCATAGAAATCATTGATCTCGATGCCGCGCTCACGCGCGGTGGCGCTGACGAACTGCCAGGTGCCGGCCGCCTGGCCGTGCGAGTAGGCGAAGGGGTCGTAAGCCGATTCGACGATCGGCAGCAGGGCGAGCTCACCCGGCAACTGCCGGCGCTCGAGTTCACCGGCGATGTCGTAGAGCCATGGCCGGGCGCGGTCGAGCACGCGCCCCATGTACTGGTCATGTTCCCCGTACCAGCGGGCCCATTGTTCGGCGCGGCTGTCGGCTGCGCACTCCGTAAACTCGAAACGTTCAACCAATCGCGCCCAAAGATGGGGTGGGCGGGATGTCTGCGGTTCGGGTTCCGCTTCCAGGCCCCGACCCAGGTGGCGAGTGGCTTCCTCGACCACGGCGAATGGATCGGGCAGGTCTGCCGGATTGCGTTGGACGACAGGCTCGGTTTCCGGCGGCTCTGTCTCGAGCATGGCGCAGCCGGAAGCGGCGATGACGAGCAATGTAACGCTCAGTTGCAGGAGTTTTCGGGGGCCGCGCATGGCGCAACGTGATGGAAGCTCTGATTGCATGAATTCGCTCGGGCTCGTGCAGCGGTCACGTGCCGCCATGAGTATAAAGATCAATTGATTGGATGCGGTGGACGTTCGGTGGGACGGGTACAATATCAGTCATGACAAATCAATCTTCGCATATCTCGCGCGAAAGCATTCGCGCTGCTTTGGACGATGCCGGCCGACCGGTTTCGCGCCGCCAGCTTTCCCACCTGTTCGGACTGGACAAGCCGCAGTCGGACGAGTTTCTAAGACCGATACTGATGGAGATGGTTGCATCGGGTGAACTGGTCAAGAACCGGCGTGCGGCCTATGGCCTGCCTTCGCAGATGGATCTCGTCTCCGGCCGGATCAGCGCCCACCCGGATGGTTATGGCTTCGTCGTGACCGACGGTGACAGCGACGATCTGTTCCTGGCGCCGAAGCAGATGCGCCAGGTCTTCAATGGCGACCGTGTGCTGGCGGCCGTCACGGCGGTGGATCGTCGAGGCCGCAAGGAGGGCGCGATCGTCGAGGTTGTCGAGCGTGTCCACGCGCAGGTCGCCGGGCGATTACTGGTCGAGTCGGGCGTGGCTACCGTGGTTCCCGACGATCCCCGCCTGACGCAGGACATTCTCGTTCCGCCCGAGCGGGTGGGCAAGGCCAAGCCGGGCCAGGTCGTGGTTGTACGCATCGACAAGCCGCCGACCATGAAGCGTGGCGCGGTGGGCGAGATCATCGCGGTACTCGGTCATGCCGACGAGCCGGGCATCGCCACGGATATTGCCGTATACAGCCACCAGCTGCCCTGGGAGTTTCCGGAGGCGGTCGTCGAGGAGGCTGACACGTTCGGCGAGCAGGTCGATCCAAAAACGGCAGGCGAGCGTCTCGACCTGCGCGATCTGCCACTGGTGACCATCGACGGTGCCGATGCGCGAGATCTCGACGACGCGGTGTTCGCCGAGCCCCGCGGGGACGGATTCCGGGTGATGGTAGCCATTGCCGATGTGGCCGAGTACGTGCACCCCGGCCGGCCGCTGGACGACGAGGCCGAGAATCGCGGCACCTCGGTCTACTTTCCCGACCGCGTCATTCCGATGTTGCCCGAGGCGCTGTCCAACGGACTGTGCTCGCTCAACCCCAAGGTCGACCGCCTGTGCCTGGTATGCGAAATGCAGGTCGACGGCAAGGGCAAGGTGACTTCAAGCCGTTTCCACGAGGCGGTGATGCGTTCACACGCGCGGCTGACCTATGACCATGTGCGGCGCATCATGGAAGCTGGCGACCCGGAGCTGACCGAGCGATTCGGCCACGTTTTGGGCAATCTGCAGGCCCTGTTCGAGGTCTACCGGCTTTTCTTCCGTCGCCGGGAACAGCGCGGCGCGCTGGATTTCGACTCGCAGCAGGCGTATTTCGAATTCGACACAGACGGGCGGGTGGCCAACATCCGGCTTCAGCAGCGTCACGATGCGCACCGCCTGATCGAGGAGCTGATGGTCGCGGCCAATGTCGAGGCGGCCAAGTTC
This sequence comes from Wenzhouxiangella psychrophila, assembly GCF_042310375.1. Lineage (NCBI taxonomy): Bacteria > Pseudomonadati > Pseudomonadota > Gammaproteobacteria > Chromatiales > Wenzhouxiangellaceae > Wenzhouxiangella > Wenzhouxiangella psychrophila. The sequence continues at coordinate 340,255 of NZ_JBHJMQ010000002.1, forward strand.
GTCGGTCGCGGCAAGCTGCCCATGCTCTACCGCGTGCATGAGCCGCCGCCGTCGGAGAAGCTCGAAGGGCTCGAGGAGTTCCTGCGCGTCAACGGCATCCAGGTGCGCTGGTCGGAAACGCCCGATCCGCAGCAGTTCGCCGCCATCCAGAACAAGGTGGCGGGTCAGCCGAACCAGTCCCTGGTCAACGCGCAATTGCTGCGCAGTCTCAGCATGGCCGTCTACCAGCCCGAGAACAAGGGGCATTTCGGCCTGGCGCTCGAGCACTACGCGCATTTCACGTCCCCGATCCGCCGCTACCCCGACCTGCTGCTGCACCGCGCGATCAAGCACCTGTGCCGCAACCAGAAGCGCGGGGACTTCCATTACGGCCACACGCGCATGGAAGAGCTGGGCCGGCACTGCTCCTGGACCGAGCGACGGGCCGAAGACGCCTCGCGCGACGTCGAGGAACGCCTCAAGTGCCAGTTCATGCAACGCCATGTTGGCGACGTCTTCGACGGCATCATTTCCGGCGTGACCAGTTTCGGGCTGTTCGTGGAGATCGACGGTCTGGCCGTCAGCGGCCTCGTACACGTCACCGCACTGCCCAACGATTACTATCATTTCGACCCGGTCAGTTCCAGCCTGACGGGCAAGCGCCGCGGCATCCGTTACCGTCTTGCCGACCGCGTCCGTGTCGAAGTCATTGCCGTCAACCTCGAAGAGCGCAAGATCGATTTTCGGCTTTTCGAGCAAGAGGATGATTGAACGGCACAGCGAACATGAAGCGTGAACTGGCGATGGGCATCAATGCCGTCGAGGGGCTGGTCCGAAACGCCCCCGAACGGATCGTGCGTGCCTGGCTCAAACCGGGCAACAGGCGGCTCGACCTGCTTGAGGAGGCATTGCGCTCGACTGGTATTGCCCTCGAGCATGCCGACGAGCGTTCGCTCGATCGCATGGCCGGCAAGGTTCGTCACCAGGGTGTGATCGCCGAGTTCAACCCGCGCCAGCCCGGTGACGACCGTCGCTTGCAGGATTTGCTTGATGAAATCGACGAGCGGGCGCTTTTCCTGGTGCTCGACGGTGTTCAGGATCCCGGCAATCTGGGCGCCTGCCTGCGCACCGCGGCCGCGGCCGGCGTGACCGCCGTCGTCATTCCGCGCAACAAGGCCGTGGGGCTTACACCCGCGGCGCGCCGTGCGGCCGCCGGTGCGGCCGAACGCGTCGAACTGGTGATCGTGACCAACCTGGCCCGCAGCCTGCGTCTGCTGGCGGATCACGACGTCTGGCGCGTCGGGCTGGCGGCCGGAGCCGGGCAGCGCCTTGCCGACGCGCGGCTGGAAGGTCGGCTGGCGGTGGTGCTCGGCGGTGAGGAGGGCGGCATGCGCCGGCTCACCCGAGAGCACTGCGACGAGTTGGTCGAGATACCCATGCCGGGGGCCATCGAAAGCCTGAATGTATCGGTCGCGACGGGCATTGCCCTGTTTGCCGCCGTCGAGAGGAGGATGTGATGAGGGCCAACTTCGGTTTCCGGGTGGATCTTCCGGACTGGATGGAGGAGTTCGCCGAGAAGCTGCCCGATCGCCTGCCCAGCGCGCGCGAGCGGATGGCTGTGGCCATCAGCCTGGCCGACCAGAATGAGCGCCGCAAGACCGGGGGACCATTCGGCGCCCTGGTGGTGGCGCAGGAAAGTGGTGAGGTTGTGGCCCTCGGGGTCAACCGCGTGGAGCATCAGCTATGTTCGGCGGCCCATGCCGAAATCGTGGCCTTGAGCGTGGCTCAGCGGGTGATGGGGTCGTGGAGCCTGGCCAGCACGAGACTGGGTGCTCTGCAGCTTGTCACTTCCTGCGAGCCCTGCGCCATGTGCTTCGGAGCCATTCCCTGGTCGGGTGTGAGCTCGGTTCTGTGTGGCGCAACCAAGGCCGATGCCGAGGCGTCGGGGTTCGATGAAGGAGCCAAGCCGGACGACTGGGTCGAGGCGCTCGAGCGGCGCGGTATCGAGGTTCGGTCGGGGGTCCTGCGCGAAGAGGCCGCGCGTGTACTGGAGCGCTATGCTTCCCGGGGGAATACCATCTACAACCCCTGAGCACAAAAAAACCGGGGCGGCGGACCGCCCCGGTTTTCCATTTCAGGCCTTCATGGGCCCGAGTCATTCAACTTAAGCGAATGATTACTGCAGCATTTCGGTCAGCTTCTGCTGCAGTTCGGGATCGTTCTGGATCGCCATGGCGATCTGGTTGAACGATTCCACGTCCAGGCCCGCGTCCTCGACGGCAGCGGTCATTTCTTCGTTGGCCTGGCGCTGCAGGTCCTGAGCCTTCTCCGGATCTTCGACTTCCTGCAGGCGCGAGGAGAAGTCCTGCTGGATGCCGGAAATCTCGGTCTGCGCTTCAGCAAACTGCTCGAGCTGCTGGTCGCTGACGTCGATGGTTTCAGGCTGCTGCTGTTGCGGTGGCGTTTGCTGACCTTCCTGGGCCACGACGGCCAGGCTGAAGGTCAGGGCGATGAGAGCGGCGAAGAGCTTGGAAGTATTGCCAATGGTCATGTTTCACTCCTTGGTGTCATGTGAGTTTGTCTTGGCGCTTCGGTATATGCAATGGGCGTGCCAGGTGTGGCGTATAAATAAAATCAAGGGTTTACGGCCGGTGCCTGGTTGGCACGCGCGGGTTTTGATGTGTCATAATGATACATGTGACTTTCCTGAGAGCACTTCGAAGCCTTCGTTTGCAGCTCGCACTGCTGGTGGTGCTGCCGCTTGCCGTTTTCGGCACGCTGGCGGTGTGGCTGACCTATGCGGCAGTCGAGGACACGGTCGAGAGCCGGCTGGAGAAGGAGATCGAACTGGTCGCGCGGGCGACGCGTGTACCGGTGGAGCGGGCCCTGCAGGAAGGTAATCTCGACAGCATCAAGCAGACGCTCGATGCGGTCTTCGAGATCGGAAGGGTTTACGGTGCCTATGTCTATGGTGCCGGCGGTCGACGCATCGCCGTGGCGGGCGAGGCCTATCCGGGCCGGCGCGAACAGATCGAGGCCGTCGAGCTGGTGGAGATGGGGGAGGAGCTGGGCCGTTATGCCCAGCTCGCCGGCGAGGACGTGTTTTCCTATTTCGTGCCCCTGACCGGCCCTACCGGCCGAATCGAGGGGCTCCTGCAGGTCGTACGCCTGGAAAGCGAAATCACGCAGCGTCTCAATCAGATCCGGAACCGGACCTGGCTGGCATGGGCGGCGGTGATGGTCGTCATGCTGATGATCGTTGCCATCGGCTACAAGTTGGCCGTAGGGCGCCACGTCGAACGGCTCGTCGGTTCGATGGCACGCATCGAGTCCGGCGATCGCTCGCATCGTGCCGGAACCGACGGGCCGATCGAGATCTCGGGCGTTGCCGCGGCATTCAACCGGATGCTCGACGGTCTCGATCGCATGGCCGGACAGCTCGCCGAGCAGCGCCAGGAACGACGACGAATGGAACGGCGCATGCTGGCCCAGGAGAGTCTGGCCCGGCTGGGACAGTTTTCCTCGGGGGTTGCGCACGAGCTCGGCGCGCCACTGACCGTCATAGACGCCGATACCCGTCGCCTGCAGCGCGACGAGGGCTTGTCCGAGGATTCCAGGCGCCGGCTCGAGCGTATTCGCAGGCAGGTCAACCGCACGCGGGAGCTCATCAACCAGCTCATGGAGTTCGCGCGCAGCGACCGATCCGAGCCTGAGATCGTGGACCTTCGCCGCTTGCTTCAGCGCGTGCTGGCCAGCATTCGACCCGAGTGCGAAAGCCGGGGCATCGAGCTGGAATACGATGAGCCCGAGCGTCGGCTTCAGACGGAAGGGTGGTCGATTCGTCTCGAGCATGCGCTGCTCAATCTCGTCCGGAATGCCGTCCAGGCGGCTGAAACGCGAGTGCGAGTCAGCCTGGATGTCGACGACGGGGGGCGCATCGCGGCGGTGGTCGAGGACGATGGCCCCGGTGTGCCGCCAGCCCAGCGGGAGCGTATTTTTGAACCATTCCATACGGCCGGCAAGGGGCGTGGCGGTACCGGGCTCGGCCTGGCCATCGTCCATGGCGTGGCCGAAGAGCACGGGGCTTCAATCGAGGTCGGTGAGAGCGAGGTGCTCGGGGGAAGTCGTATGACCCTGGTGCTCCCGGAGCAATCGAAATGAGCGAAAGTGCGCGCATCCTGGTCGTCGAGGACGATCGCAGCCTGGCCGAGCTGCTGGTGGAGGAGCTCGAAGCCGAGGGCTGGAAGGTCGATGCCCAGCCGAGCGCCGAAAGGGCGCTGGAAATCATCGATGAATTCGAGCCGGACCTGGTCGTCAGTGACCTGCAGTTGCCCGATATGGACGGGCTGGCATTGCTCGAGCGTCTGCGGCAGCGCCATGCGCCGCCTGCGGTGCTGATGATCAGCGCCTACGGTACGGTCGAACGCGCGGTCGCCGCGCTCCAGGCCGGGGCGGAGAACTTTCTGACCAAGCCCCTGGACATGGATCATTTCGTGCTCAGCGTGCAGCGCCTGGTCAATAACCGCCGGCTGTACGAGGAAGTGCAGCGTTTTCGCCAATTGCTCGATGGCCCATCCTTCCACGGCATGCAGGGATCGAGTCGCGTGATGCGCGTTCTTTTCGACCGCATTCGTCAGATTGCCCGGTCCGACGGCCCGGTATTGATCACCGGTGAATCCGGTACCGGCAAGGACCTGGTCGCCCGGGCGATTCATGCCGAGAGCCCGCGGGCAGAGAAACCCTTTCTGGCCGTCAACTGTGCGGGCATTCCGGCCGACCTGATGGAGTCGGAGTTCTTCGGTCATGCCGAAGGCGCCTTCTCCGGCGCCGACCGGGCGCGCAAGGGGCTGTTTCGGGAAGCCCAGGGCGGCACGCTGTTTCTCGACGAGATCGGCGAGATGCCGCTTTCGCTCCAGGCCAAGATGCTGCGTGCATTGCAGGACGGCCAGGTCCGGCCCGTGGGCGCCGAGCGCGAACACCAGGTGGACGTGCGCCTGGTTGCGGCGACCAACCAGGACCTGTACGAGCGCGTCAAGGGCGGTCAGTTCCGGGAGGATCTCTATTACCGGCTCGAGGCCTTCCAGCTCGAGGTGCCACCCCTCCGGGAGCGCGGCGAGGACGTGGAGATGCTGGCCATGCAGTTCGTCGGGCGGTTCGCCGCCGCGCGCCAGCGACCGGCGCGCTCGATCAGCAACGAGGCCCTCATGCTGATTCGCGATTACGCCTGGCCCGGCAACGTACGCGAGTTGAGCAACGCGATGGAGCGTGCGGTCACCTTTTGCGAAAGCCAGGAAATCGAGAGCGATCATCTGCCCGAGCGGGTTCGACGGGCCGCGGGCGCTGACAGCGCCGAGCAGGGAGATTCGCTTGCCACGATCCTCGGACAGGGCGAGATGCTGCCGACCCTCGACGAGCTGCGCCGCCGCTATGTACACCATGTTCTCGAAAAGGTCGACGGTAACAAGCGCCGCGCGGCCGCCTTGCTGGGTGTGGGACGACGAACGCTGTATCGTTGGCTCGATGAGGACTGACTTCATTCAGGCCAGGTTGAACTGTTTGTGTTCATATGGAGCCATGATCAACGCCGTGCCTCGCGCGACGTTGTTGGCAACGTCCTCAGCCATGAGGTCGCAAACAATCGTTTTCCCTTTCCCGTTGCACTAAGCCAAGGAGTTTGCATGAGGACCCTGACACAGAAAATTTCCGGACCGCTCGTTGTGGCAGTCATCCTGTTTGCGAGCGCCTGCGCCACCACCGACCCCTACACCGGCGAGGAACGGACCTCGCGCACCGGCCAGGGTGCGGCCATCGGGGCCGGGGTCGGCGCCGTCCTGGGTGCCATCACGGGCGGGGACCGTCTTGAGCGCGCGGCCATCGGTGCCGGGATCGGTGCGCTCAGCGGGGCGGCCATCGGCAACTACATGGATCGCCAGGAGGCGGAGCTGCGGCGGCAGCTTGAAGGAACCGGGGTGAGCGTGACCCGTCGCGGTGACGAGATCATTCTCAACATGCCGGGCAACGTTACTTTCGACTTCGACAGCGCGAGCCTGCGCTCGGAGTTCTTCGAAGTGCTCGACTCGGTCGCCCTGGTGCTCGAGGAATTCGAGAAGACCGTGCTGGTCATCGACGGCCATACCGACTCCACCGGATCGCGCAGCTACAACATGGAGCTGTCTCAGCGCAGGGCCGAAGCGGTGGGCGACTACCTCGTTTCCCGGGATATCAATCCCGTGCGGCTGGCCAGCTACGGCTACGGTCCGGATCACCCGATCGCGAGCAACGAAACTGAACAGGGCCGTCAGGCGAACCGACGTGTGGAGCTGACGCTCATGCCGGTCACCGAGGAGTGACCGGTAAGGAGTGACCTAAACTTTTTCGGCCATCAGTTCCGTATTCGTCGAGGACAGGCCCACATCCTCGCGCAGGATGCGGTGGTCGGCCGCTGAAAGCTCTTCGAATTGCCCGCTCTTGACACGGGCGGGCAGGAAGATGGGGCCGAACCGCACGCGCTTGAGCCTTGCGACCTGCGCGCCGACGGCTTCCCACAGGCGGCGGACTTCGCGGTAGCGGCCCTCCATGAGTGCGACGGTGTACCAGCTGTGTCCGCCGGTGACTTCACCGGCCACGATGTCGGTGAATCGCGCGGGACCGTCGTCGAGCTTCACGCCCTTCTTGAGCTGCTTGATCTGTTCGTCGCTGACCGAACCGCGGATTCGGCACAGGTATTCGCGATCGACCTGGCCGGAAGGATGCATCATGCGGTTTGCCAGCTCGCCGTCGGTGGTCAGTACCAGCAGGCCGGCGGTATTGATGTCGAGCCGGCCGATCGCGATCCAGCGCCCCTGCTTGAGCCTGGGCAGTCGATCGAAGACCGTGCGCCGGCCTTCCGGATCGCTGCGCGTGGTGACCTCGCCTTCGGGCTTGTGGTAGATCAGGGTCCGGTGTTCGGCCGGGCGGCCCGTGATGCGAAGCCGCTTGCCGTCCAGCTCGACCAGGCTGCCTTCGCCCACGGTCGCGCCGAGTTGCGCGACTTGTCCATCGACTCGAATCTCGCCGGCTTCGATTCTCGCTTCCAGCTTGCGCCGCGAGCCGAATCCCGCCTGGGCCAGGATCTTCTGCAGGCGCTCGCTTGCGCCGGATTCAGTCGGCTGTTCGCCGCTGGTCTTCGGTTTCGCCGTCCGGGTCTTCTTCCGGTTGCGCTGGTGTTTCGTCGTCTTCGCCGGCCGGTTCTCCGACGTCGTCTCGCCCGTCGGCTCGCGCCGGGGCGCTCGCTTCCCGCTCTTCGTCTTCATCTTCGTCGTCGTCGGCTTGCGGCTGCTGGTCGTCTTCTTTCTCGTCGACTTGCTCATGGGGGTCCTTCTCCGCGGTGGACGAGTCGGGTTCGGATTCCGGGCTCTGGAGTTCGAGTTCGGGCTCGAGGTTGTCGATGTCCTTGATCTCGGCCAGTGTCGGCAGTTCGTCGAGGGATTTCAGGTTGAAATAGTCGAGAAAGGCCTTCGTCGTGCCGATCAGTTCGGGGCGGCCGGGTACATCGCGGTGTCCGACCACGCGAATCCAGTCGCGTTCCTGCAGCGTGCGCAGGATGTTGGAGCTGACCGACACACCCCGGATCTGTTCGATCTCGCCGCGGGTGATCGGCTGGCGGTAGGCAATGATCGCCAGGGTCTCAAGCAGGGCGCGCGAGTAGCGGGGTGGCTTTTCGACCCACAACTGCGAAATGAAAGGCATCAGGTCGGTGCGGATCTGGATTCGGTAGCCGCTGCCGACCTGCCTCAGTTCTACCGCGCGCTTCTCAAGCTCGCCGTCGAGCGCGGCCAGTGCTTCGCGCAGCGGACCGTGCCCCGGTTGTTCGCCTTCGGGAAACAGGCTGTTGAGCTGGTTGAGGCTGAGCGGCTGGCCGGCAGCCAGCAGGGCGCCTTCGACAATGCGTTTGAGGTAGTCGATATCCATCGGGTCGTCTTCGAGTTCAGGCGTGGGACGGAGAGCGCACGTAAATGCTGCCGAACAGTTCCTGCTGGACCAGGTCGATCAGGTGCTCGCGCAGCAATTCCAGCATGGCCAGGAACGCCACCACGGCACCCTTGCGACCTTCCTCGAGGTCGAAGCAGGCGTCGAATTCGACGTACTGGTTGTTCGAGACCAGGTCGATGATGCGCGACATGCGTTCGCGCACCGAAAGTGGCTCGGCCTGCACATGGTGATGGGCGAATATTTCGGCCCGGGCCATGACGTCCTTGAGTGCCAGCAGGACTTCACGCAAGTCGACTTCCGGCGGCAGCTGGACATGACCCTGATCTTCCACTTCGGCTGTCGCGACGGCCAGGTCCCGTTCGAGCCGCGGCAACTCGTCGAGTTCTTCGGCCGCCTGCTTGAACCGCTCGTACTCCTGCAGGCGCCTTATGAGCTCGGCACGGGGATCTTCTTCCTCGTCTTCCTCGGCCTTCGGGCGGGGCAGGAGCATGCGCGACTTGATCTCGGCCAGGATAGCGGCCATCACCAGGTATTCCGCGGCCAGTTCGAGCCGCATCTCCGACATCATCTCGATATAGCCGGTGTACTGACGGGTGATCTCGGCGATCGGGATATCGAGGATATCCAGATTCTGGCGCCGGATCAGGTACAGCAGCAGATCGAGCGGGCCCTCGAACGCTTCGAGAAAAACCTCCAGCGCATCGGGCGGTATGTAGAGGTCGTCGGGCAGTTTCAGTACGGGAGCGCCCTGCACGATGGCAAAGGGCATCTCTTCCTGTCGGGCCCGGGATTCCGGAGTGTCGCTCATGGGGTGTCAGTTTAGCGGTTTATGCCGATGAAGGTGGCCCGGATATGATGAGATCGCACATGCCGATACAATGCCCCGTCGATCACTCGCCGGAGAGTTATTAACCCGGCAGCAAAGTAGATCGCATTCAGCCGCGCTGTGCATTTCGACAGCAAGGCAGCGAAACGCCGCTGTAGCACACTCCTACAGCAAGTTTCGATAACGCAGTCTGTCGGGATGCACAGCGCGGCCTGGCATACAATATGAACCCGCTAGGGGCTACAAGAATGGCCCGACTCGGCGTTGTCGCTCTTGTCAAGGGAATCACCCTTCGCGGCGAGCGACGCCTTGATTCGAGCCATTCTTGTAGCCCTGAATGCAATCTACTTTACTGCCGGGTTAATAGTGATGCTCTACATGATTGTCGGTCGCGATGCCGAAGACAGTCTTCAACGGCGCGGTAGCGCGCGTGAGGCGCATCTGTCGCGTATCAATGCCCTGCTGGACGAGGGCCGTCTCGTTCTGGCCGGGCCCTTGCCGAAGATCGATGCGGAAGATCCCGGTCCGGCCGGCTTCTCGGGATCGCTGATCGTGGCGGAGTTCGACAGCCTGGATAGGGCCCGTGATTGGGCGGACGCCGATCCCTATCTCAACTGCGGGGCCTGGACCGAAGCGGAAGTCCATCCGTTCAAGCAGGTGCTGCCGTGAGCGATCGGGTGGCCATGATTCGCGAGCGGCTGGAAGAAAAGCTGCATCCCGATGAACTGGACATTGTCGACGAGTCCCATCTGCATGTCGGTCATCCGGGCGCCCGCGACGGACGCGGTCACTTCCGGGTTCGCATCGTCAGCGACGTGTTTGCCGGCCTGCCGCGCCTGGCACGCCACCGCCGGGTCTATGCGGCGGTTGGCGATCTCATGCAGACCGACATCCACGCTCTCAATATAGAGGCTTTTTCGAAGAATGAACTTTAGACTACTGATTATATTAGCCATTGTTGTCCTGTCTGCCTGCGCACAGCAGGAGGAAGGTGCCATCGATTCCAACGAAAAGAGCACCGTGCTGGTCGAGGTCGACGGCCAGCCGATCACGCTGGCGATGCTCGAGCGCAGCATGGAAGCACGCGGCGTCGAGGCCTCCGAACACGAGCGCATGCGCGAACTACTCGATGAACTCATCCGGGTGCAGGCCGTCGCGAATGCCGCCCGATCCGAAGGGATGGTCGAGGACCCGGCGGTTCAGGCCGAACTGCGGCTGGTCGAGATCCAGACGCTTTATCGCCACTACATCGACCGCGCAGAGCGTGCCGAGCCGGTCAGCGACGAGGACATTCGTGATGTCTACCAGGCGCAACTGGCGCGCTCGGGCGACACGCAGTACCACATCGAGACCATTGCCTACGACGAGCAGGCGCGGGCGCTGCAGGCCATCAGGCGCCTCGAGGACGGCGAGGTGGACTACTCCGGACTGCGTGGCGAGGCGCAGGCCGACGGACTGGCCGTCGAAGAGCCGGGTTGGATCGACCGCAGCCAGGTGCCGGAGGATTTTGCCGCCCGACTGGTCGAGACCGAGAGCGGCGCCGTCGTGCCGCGGCCCCTGGAAACCGGTCGTGGCTGGCACCTGGTTCGCGTGCTCGAGACGCGCGATTTGCAGGTGCCGTCGCTGGAGCAGGTGCGGGAGGGCATTGCGCGCTCATTGCTGCAGCAGCGCCGCGAAGCCCTGACCGATTCACTCTACGACCAGGCCGAAATCACCCCGATGCTGCCGCTCGAAGAGGCCGACCCGGAAGCCGAAGAGTGAGTCTCCAGAGAACCGAGCTTTGAGGTTGTCGCTCGGGTTCGAGAGGCGTCAGGGCAGATCCACTCTCGGCGCCGCCTGCCAGCCTTCCGCTCGGTGTTCGGCCACGACCGTGGTGTAGATCCCGCCGCGCACGTTGAATTCGGCCGTCAGGCGCATGAAGCGGGGCTGGACGGCCTCGACCAGGTCGGCGAGAATCCGGTTGGTAACGGCCTCGTGGAAGGCGCCTTCGTCGCGAAAGCTCCAGACGTAGCCCTTGAGCGCCTTGAGTTCCACGCACTCGGCCTCGGGAACGTACTCGAGGAGCAGCTCAGCGAAGTCCGGCTGGCCGGTCTTCGGGCACAGGCAGGTAAATTCGGGAATGCGAATCCGAATGGTATAATCCCGCGCCGGCTGCGGGTTGGGAAAGGTTTCCAGATTTCTGCTGGGTTCGATGGCCATTTCAGTCGGCTTCCTGGCGTTGAAAGCGCGTACATTACAACAACTCCAAGCGATACTCTGTCTCGATGCGACTGACCGCAATGAAACTGTCCGGCTTCAAGTCATTTGTGGAGCCGACCACGATCAAATTTCCCTCGAACCTGATGGGCATCGTCGGGCCGAACGGCTGCGGCAAGTCCAACGTCATCGACGCCGTGCGCTGGGTGATGGGCGAGACTTCGGCCCGGCAGCTGCGCGGCGAGTCGATGAGCGACGTGATCTTCTCCGGTTCGAGCTCGCGCAAGCCGGTGGCCACCGCCACGGTGGAGTTGATCTTCGACAACAGCGACGGCCGGGCCGGTGGCGAGTACGCCGACTACAACGAAATTTCGGTCAAGCGCCAGGTCACGCGCGACGGCCAGTCGAGCTACTGGCTCAACGGCACCAAGTGCCGCAAGAAGGACATTACCAACCTTTTCCTCGGCACCGGCCTGGGGCCGCGCAGCTATGCCATCATCGAGCAGGGCATGATTTCCCAGATCGTCGAGGCCCGGCCCGAGGATCTGCGCGCCTTTCTCGAGGAAGCCGCCGGGATTTCAAGGTACAAGGAACGCCGGCGCGAAACCGAGAACCGCATCCGCCACACGCGCGAAAACCTCGAGCGCCTGAGCGACCTGCGCGAAGAGGTCACCAAGCATCTCGACAAGCTCAAGCGCCAGGCCAACGCGGCCGAGCGCTACAAGAAGCTCAAGGCGCGCTATCGCGACGACGAAGCGCGGCTCATGGCCCTGCGCTGGCGCGAGATGAAGGCGCGCTCGGAGGGCGAGGAGAAGGCCCTGCGTGAGGTCGAGAACCAGCTGCAGTCGGCGTTGTCGACCCAGCGCTCGGCGGAAAAGGAGCTCGAGGAACTTCGCCAGGGTCAGCACCAGTCCCGTGAGGCGGTCTCGAAAGTGCAGGGCGAGCTCTATGAAGTCGCCGGCGAGATCGCGCGCATCGAGCAGGCAATCGATCACCAGCGCGAGATCCGCAAGCGCCAGCAAGCCGAATACAGCGAGACGGAATCCCAGCTCAACGAACTCAAGCAGCACCTGGTGCTGGACAAGGCGCAGGTCGAGGAAAACTCCGAGCTCCTGGCGCGGCTCAATCCCGAGCTCGAGACCGCGCGCGAAGCCGAAAAGGAAGCGCAATCCGAGGTCGAACGCGTCGACGAGGCGCTGGAGTCCTGGCAGGAGCGCTGGCAGGCGCACCAGGAAGGGGCGGGCAATGCCTCCAGCGAGGCCGAATTGCTGCGCCAGCGTATCGAGCATCTCGACGACCGCATGAATCGCGCGGCCGAGCGGCTCAAGGTGCTCGATGAGCAAAGCGGTGATTCCGCGGCCGAACGGCTGGCCGAGGAGAAATCCAGGCTCGAGGAGCAGATTGCCGCCAGCGAAAAGCGCATCGGCGAGATGCGCGAGGCCATCGAGAGCAAGCGCGCCCGCGTGAGCGAACTGCGTTCTCGCATCGAGCAACTGCGCAATGATCTCGAGACGGCCCGGGCCGAGCGCCACGAGCGCGAGACGCGGGTGGAATCCCTGCGTTTGCTCAACCGCGGCGAGGACAATGACGAGGATATCGCCCGCTGGCTGGAGACGCAGGGCCTGGATGCCGAGGCCCGGATCCTGCACCGGATCGAGATTTCCGAGCCGGAATGGAATCGCGCGGTGGAAACGGTGCTCGAGGACTGGCTTCAGGCGGTTCGGGTCGACGGGGTCGATGCGCACCTCGGTGACGACCTCCCCGAAGCCGGCCTGCGCATGGCCGACGGCAGCGAAACGTCGGCCAGGCCGGGCACGCTGGCCGAAAAGGTGGGCGGCGCCGGGGCCCTCGGAGCCGTACTCTCCCGCGTCTACTGCGTGACCGATCTGGGCGCCGCGAAGAGCAAGCTGGCCGACCTCGACGATCATGAATCGGTCATCACGCCGGAGGGCGTGTGGCTGGGAGCGGGCTGGCTGCGGCAGCCGGCCGGTGCGGCGGACGACTCCGGGCTCCTGCAGCGGGAACAGGAAATCCGCGAGCTGGGCGAGCGGATCGAAACCGACGACGAGCGCATCGCGGAGATCGAATCACAGCTGACCGAAACGCGGGCCGAGCGCGAGCGCTTGGAAGCCGAACTCTCGGAGGAGGGTTCCGGGCTCGAATCCGGCCAGCGCGAACACGCTCGTCTGCAGGGCCAGCTCAGTAGCCTGGAATCCCGGCTGGAGAACCTGGAACGCCAGCGCAAGGCCGCCCTGGAGGAAGTCGAGACGCTAAAGGCGCGCCAGGCCGAAGACGGTGAGGCCGTGAGCGCCGCCCGACGGGACATGGAGGCGGCCCTCGAGCGCATGCAGGAGGCCGAGGCCGGGCGCGAGCCGCTGCAGCGCGAACGACGTGAACTCGACGAGACCCGCCAGCAGGCGAGGGCCCGCCTGGCCGAAGCGAGGAAGCGGCGCGAGGAGCTGTCGCTCAAGGTCGAATCCAGTCGGGCCGGCCTGGAGTCCCTGCGCCAGTCGATCGAGCGCATGGACAACCAGGTCGGACAGCTGCAGTCGCGTTACCTCGAGCTCAGCGAGGCCCTGGCGCAGGGCGACGAGCCCGTCGCCGCCCAGCAGAAAAAGCGCGATGAGTTCCTGGATGAGCGATTGAAGATCGAGGAACGTCTGCGCGAAGCCCGCTCGCAGCTCGAATCACTCGAGGCGCGCTGGCGCGAGCAGGATGAAATTCGCCAGAAGGCCGCCGGTGAAGTCGAACAGATCCGCGGCGACCAGTCCAGCCGCCAGCTCGCGCTCAAGGAAACCCAGCTCAAGGCCGAGACGATTGCCGGGCGCATCGCCGAACTCGATGCCGACCTGGACGGGCTGCTGGCGGAGCTGCCCGAGGGTGCGGCAGCCGAGAAGTATCAGAACGAGCTCGAATCGCTGGAACAGAAGATTCGCCGTCTCGAGCCGGTCAACCTGGCCGCCATCGACGAATACGAGGCGGAGTCGGAACGCAACGAATACCTCGAGCGCCAGCACAACGACCTGGTCGAGGCGCTCGAGACGCTCGAGAAAGCGATCAGCCGCATCGACCGCGACACGCGCACGCGCTTCCGCGAGACCTTCGAGCAGGTCAACAAGAACATGGAAGCCCTGTTCCCGCGCCTGTTCGGCGGCGGCCACGGGCATCTCGAAATGGTCGGTGAGGACTGGCTGTCGGCCGGGGTCGCCATCCTGGCGCGCCCGCCGGGCAAGCGTATCGCACGCATCCACCTGCTGTCGGGTGGCGAGAAGGCGCTCACCGCCGTGGCTTTCGTGTTCTCGATCTTCAATCTCAATCCGGCGCCGTTCTGCCTGCTCGACGAGGTCGATGCGCCGCTCGACGACGCCAACGTGGGCCGCTTCTCCGACATGGTTCGTGAAATGTCCGAGCAGGTGCAGTTCCTGGTCGTGACCCACAACAAGGTCACCATGGAGGTCGCTCACCAGATGCTGGGCGTGACCATGCGTGAACCGGGCGTGTCGCGAATGGTATCGGTCGATCTGGATCGTGCCGTGGCCCTCGCACAAGCCTGACGAGGTCCGCATTGTCGGGAGTCGGATAGGCGGCTTCGGTTACACTCTGGGCACCGCAACGCTCAAGGTTGATAGTGCACACCGTCATTGATCCTGCAATATTCAGAGCGCGCCTGAGCCGACAGTGCAAGGGGGTGCACTAGTGGACAATCTGCGCCTGATCCTGATTCTGATCGGTCTGGTGGTGCTGGCCCTGATCGTGCTGCTGCACAAGCCGGCCGGGGAATCCAAGCGCAACCACGCGCGCTGGCGCCCCGCCCGGCGTGAACCGACTCTGGGTGATTTCGAGGACGGACGCGCTGACCCCGACCGGGGTGATTCCTCCGAAGGAACGCACGGGCGCGAGAAGCCTGAAAATGCTTCGCTCTGGCCGGCCGTCGAGGAGGCCTCGGATGAGACGGCGGGGGAACACCTGGCGCGTGGAAAGTCCACGACGCACGAGTCGCCCGACAAGATCGTCTATCTCTATATCTCCCGGCGAGGGGAACAACGCATCAGCGGGTCGGAATTGCTCGACGCCGCGATCAAGGCCGGCCTGAATTTCGGCGAGATGAACATCTTCCACCGCCGACACGAAGGGGCGAAGAATCCCGTCTTCTCCATGGCCAATCTGACGCCGCCGGGACATTTCGATCCGTCGCAGTGGAACGTCTTCGATACCCCGGGTGTAACGCTTTTCCTGACCTTGCCGGCGCCGGTGAGCGCACTGGATGCCTGGGATGCCATGCTGGCTACTGCTGAACGCATCAGCCAGCTTCTGGAGGCGGATATTCTCGACGATGCCAAGTGCCTGCTCACGCGCCAGCGCATCGCCCAGATACGAGAAGAGATGCGCGAGTATGACCGCCAGTCGGGCATGATCAAGCCGGAGTAGGGCAGCCGGTCATGACAGACAGACAAGCCGAACCGGCGACGCGTATCGACGCCCTGCGCGAGCAACTGCAGGAGCACAACTATCGCTACTACGTACTCGACGATCCCATTATCTCGGATGCCGAGTACGATCGCCTGCTGCGCGAGCTCCAGCAGCTCGAATCCGACTACCCCGAACTGGTTTCCGACGACTCGCCGACCCAGCGCGTCGGTGCGCGGCCGGCCGAGGGGTTCGCGACGGTGGCGCATCGCATTCCGATGCTGTCGCTGGGTAATGCGTTCAGCGAGGAGGAGGTCGCGGAGTTCGACCGGCGTGTACGCGAGCAACTCGACCTCGACGAAGTCGTCTACAGTGCGGAGCCCAAACTCGACGGTGTGGCCATCGCACTGCGCTATGAACAGGGGAAGCTGAAACTTGCCGCCACCCGCGGCGACGGCCGCAGCGGCGAAGACGTGACGGCCAACGTTCGAACCATCCGTGCTGTTCCGTTGAAGCTGCGCGGTGACGATATTCCCGAGCTTCTGGAAGTGCGCGGCGAGATCTTCATGACGCGCTCGGGATTTTCCGAACTCAACGAAGGTCTGGCGGATGCCGGCGAGAAAACCTTCGTCAATCCGCGCAACGCCGCCTCCGGCAGCCTGCGCCAGCTCGACTCGAAAATAACGGCGCGGCGTCCGCTGCACTTCTTCTGCTACCAGGCCGCCACCACCGAGGAGTTGCCGGGGCGCCATTCCGAAATCCTGGGTCGGCTCAGAGGCATGGGCCTGCCGGTCAGTCCCGAGGCGCGCACCGTGCACGGCCTGAAAGGCCTGCTGGACTATTACGAAGACATCGGCGAACGGCGTGATCGGCTCGACTACGACATCGACGGGGTGGTCTACAAGCTCGATGACCTCGACCAGCAGCAAGAGCTGGGCTTCGTCTCGCGTGCACCGCGCTGGGCCATCGCCCACAAGTTTCCGGCCCAGGAAGAGGTCACGCGCCTGATCAGCATCGAAGTGCAGGTCGGGCGCACCGGCGCGCTCACGCCGGTGGCACGGCTCGAACCGGTATTTGTCGGCGGGGTGACGGTCACCAATGCCACGCTTCACAACGCCGACGAAGTGCGGCGCAAGGATGTGCGCCCGGGCGACTACGTCGTGGTCAGGCGCGCCGGCGACGTGATCCCCGAGGTCGTGCGCTCGATTCCCGAGCGGCGCGAGAGCGAGCTCGAGCCATGGCAGATGCCGGATCGCTGCCCCGAATGCGGCTCGGCGGTGGAGCAGGTCGAGGGCGAAGCCGCGGCCCGTTGTAGCGGCGGGCTGGTCTGTCCGGCCCAGCGCAAGCGCGCGCTGGAGCATTTCGCCAGCCGTGCAGCGATGGATATCGACGGTCTGGGTGAAAAGGTGATTGCCCAGCTGGTTGAACAGGACCTGGTGCACAGTCCGGCCGATCTCTATCGCCTCGATCGAGAGACGCTGGCGGGCCTGGAGCGAATGGGCGGGAAGTCGGCCGACAACTTGCTCGCGGCCCTGGAAAACAGCAAGAACGTGGCGCTGGGCCGGCTCCTGTTCGCGCTCGGAATACGCGAGGTCGGGGCGGTGACGGCCCAGGCGCTGGCGAGACATTTCGGCACGCTCGAAGCACTTTCCAGGGCTTCGGTGGAAGATCTCGAGTCCGTGCGCGATGTCGGCCCGGTCGTGGCCCGGCATGTGCACGCCTTCTTCGATGAGGCGCACAACCGCAAGGTGATCGAGGAACTGCTCGACGCGGGCGTGCGCTATGAGCCGGAAGAAGCGGCGGCCGACGCCGGTGACCTGCCGTTGGACGGCTGTACCTACGTGTTGACCGGCTCGCTGTCGGGGCTGACGCGTTCGCAGGCCAAGAAACGGCTGGAAGCGCTGGGCGCGCGGGTGACAAGCAGCGTATCCAGGAACACCACGGCAGTCATCGCCGGTGACAGTCCGGGGTCGAAGCTGGACAAGGCGAAGGAGCTCGGTATCGAGGTGTTCGACGAGGCGGGACTCGGGCAACTGCTCGAGACGCACGGCGGCTGAACTTGTTTCAGGTCAAGACCGGCTGTTGATTCGTCAATCAGAATCGAAGCCGGTTACGATAATGACAGTCAACGCAGGAGAGACAGACATGAACCATCCGGTCAAGGAAGTGCTGGTGCCGGTCGACGGCTCCGACAATGCCAACCGCGCGACTCGCTTCGCCGCAAGCATGGCTTCGGCGCTGGGCGTTCCGATGCGCCTGTTCTACGTGTTCCCGGCCGCTTCGGTCGAGGTCATCGGCATGGCCGGGATGTCGCGCGACGACATCGACCAGGCCGCCCAGGCCGCCGCCCAGCGCGCCTTCGACAAAACGCGCGAGGCTCTTGGCGACGATGCGCCCGGAGATCTGGAGGAAGAAACCTCGATCGGCGACCCGGCCGAGGAAATCGTGCGCTACACCGAGGACGATCCGGGCGTGATGGTCATCATGGGCCGCCGCGGCCTGTCGCGCATGAAAAGCCTGGTGCTCGGCAGCGTCAGCGACAAGGTCAGCCGCCATGCCAAGAGCCCGGTGACGATCATCACCTGATTGGCTTGCGAATAAGGTTCGGTGTGTCCGCCAGGGGAGGTGCCCCTGGCGGAGGGAATAAAATTCCAATTTCGAAGCACCAAATCTCAAACAAATTCGAAATTCGAATGTTCGAATGATCGAAACGGAAACCGCGGGCCTGTCCGTGCTTTCCGTGTATTCCGTGGTTCCATTGTTTTCATGCAGGTTCAGCAAAAATCCCGCGATCGGCTGTCGAGTTCGGTCAGCCAGGCATCCAGGCTGTCGATCCGTTCGGCCACCAGGTGGCATACGCCCTCGACGTTCTGCAGCTTGCCGTGCACGCGCAGGATGCGGCTGCCGAGGACCTCGCGGCGATAGCGCTCGAGCAGCTTCGGCCAGACCACCACGTTGACGATGCCGGTCTCGTCTTCCAGCGACAGGAAAACCACGCCCGAGGCCGTGCCCGGGCGCTGGCGATGCGTGACCAGGCCGGCCGCCGACACGCGACGCCCGTCGGCCTGTTGCGGCAGTTCATTCGCTCTGAGAGCCTGTCGCCCCAGTCGTGGACGCAGCAGCTTCAGCGGGTGCCGGTCCAGGCTGAGCCCCAGGCTGGCGTAGTCGTCGAGCAACTCGCTCCGGGCGTCCGGCAGGGACAGTTGCACCGATTGTTCGCGGATTTCGGTATCGGCCAGCAGGTCGCCCTGGCGCCGCGCCCCGAGCGCGGCCCAGCGGGCGCGGTGGCGATGCCCGGCCAGCCCCTTGAGTGCCCCGGCGTCGGCGAGTTTTCTCACAGCCGCGCGGTCCAGTCCGGCGCGTTCGGTCAGGTCATCGACGTCGCGGAACGGGCGTTGCGAGCGCGCAATCACGATCCGCTCGGCCACGTCTTCGCGCAAGCCCTTGATCATGCGAAGACCCAACCGGATCGCCGGTTGGCTCGTTCGCTCGTTCGCTCGTTCGCTCGTTCGCTTGTTGGTGCCCTTCGCGTAGATCGCCGTCGTATCCGCGATGGCAGATGTTTCGTTTTGGTCATTCGAACATTCGAATTTCGAATTTGTTTCGGATTTGGTGCTTGGTGCTTCGTGCTTGCTCTTTAGTTTGGTGCTTGGTTCTTGGTGCTTGCTTTTCACCGTTTGGTGCTTGCTTTCCAACGCGCAATCCCATTCGCTATAGCGCACATCCACCGGCAGTACCCGCACCCCATGGCGCTTCACATCATTGATGATCTGTGCCGGGGCATAGAAGCCCATCGGCTGGCTGTTGAGCAATGCGCAGGCGAAGGCGGCCGGGTGGTGGCATTTCAGCCAGGACGAGACGTAGGTCAGCAGGGCGAAGCTGGCCGCGTGCGACTCGGGAAAGCCGTATTCGCCGAAGCCGCAGATCTGCTTGTAGATGCGCTCGGCGAACTCGTCGGAGTAGCCGCGCTCGCGCATGCCCGTCAGCAGCCGTTCGCGGAACGGCTCCAGGCCACCGCGCCGGCGCCAGGCGGCCATGGCGCGTCTGAGCTGGTCGGCCTCGCCGGGGCTGAATCCGGCCGCGACCATGGCGATCTGCATGACCTGTTCCTGGAAGATCGGCACGCCCAGGGTGCGCTGGAGAACGCTTTTCAACTCCGGGCTGGGATAGCTGACTTGCTCGGGGCGGGCCCGACGTTCCAGGTAGGGATGGACCATGTCGCCCTGGATCGGGCCGGGACGCACGATCGCCACCTCGATGACCAGATCGTAGAAACAGCGCGGCTTCAGACGCGGCAGCATCGCCATCTGCGCCCGCGACTCGACCTGGAAAACCCCCACCGCATCGCCGCGGCAGAGCATGTCGTAGGTCTCGGCGTCTTCGCGGGGGATCATTGCCAGCGTCAGTTCTTGTGCCTTAGCTGGTTTTTTCGTTCGCTCGTTCGCTCGTTCGCTGGTTGGCTCGTTGGTGCCCTTGCTGTAGGTCGCGGTTACATCCGCGACGGACGAGGTTTTGTTTTGAACATTCGAATTTCGATCATTCGAATTTGTTTGTGATTTGGTATTTGGTGCTTGGTACTTGCTCTTCGCTTTGGTATTTGGTGCTTGGTGCTTGCTCTTCGAGTTCACCAGCTCCATCGCTTTCCGGATCACCGTCAACATCCCCAGTGCCAGGCAGTCCACCTTGAGCAGGCCCAGACTTTCCAGGTCGTCCTTGTCCCACTGGATGATGGTGCGATCGGCCATGGCGGCGTTTTCCACCGGCACCAGTTCGTGCAGGGGGGTATCGGAAATGACCATGCCGCCGACATGCTGGGAGAGATGGCGCGGGAAGCCGATCAGGCGATCGGTCAGTTCGAGCAAGCATTTCGTGATCGCCGCATCCGGATCGAGACCGCACTCGCGCAGGCGTTCGGGCCAGATCTCGGGCCGGTCCCACCAGGCCAGCGAGGCGGTCAGGCGGTTGATGCGCTCGGGCTCGAAACCCAGCGCGCGGCCGACATCCTGCATGGTGCTGCGCGGACGGTAGCAGATGACGGTGGCGGCCAGGGCGGCGCGCTCGCGGCCGTACTTTTCGTAGACATACTGCAGCACCTCCTCGCGCCGCTCGTGCTCGAAGTCGACGTCGATGTCCGGCGGCTCGTTGCGTTCCTTCGACAGGAAGCGCTCGAACAGCAGCTGCTGTTTCGACGGGTCGACCTCGGTCACCCCCAGGCAGTAGCACACCGCCGAGTTGGCCGCCGAACCGCGGCCCTGGCAGAGGATGCCGCGCGAGCGGGCGAACTCGACCAGGTCGTGCACGGTCAGGAAGAAGGCTTCCACGCCCATGTCCTCGATCAGGGCCAGCTCGCGCGAGAGCAGGGCGCTGACCTTTCCCGGAACGGGACCGCCGTAGCGCTTGCGGGCGCCGGCGAGGGTGAGCTGGCGCAGGTGCTGGATGGGACTGAGCGGTTGCGGCACCAGCTCGCGCGGATAGTGATAGTTCAGCTCGTCGAGCGAGAAACGGCAACGCGCACTCAGTCGCAGGGTTTCGGCCAGCCATTCGGCCGGATACAGCTTTTCCAGGACTTCGCGGGGGCGCAGGTGCTGCTCACCGCTGGCGGCCAGGGCCAGGCCGCAGTCGGCCACCGGCCGGCCCATGCGCAGCGCGGTGAATACGTCCAGCAGCGGTTTGTCGTCCCTCACCGCCAGGCGCACATCGCCGCAGGCCAGCCGCGGGATGCCGTGACGTTTACCCAGCTGTTCGAGCTCGCGAAACCATTCGCGCTCACCCGGGGTGAGCAGACGGCTCGCGCCCAGCCACAGGCGGTTGCCGAAGCGCTGCTTGAGCCAGGTGGCAAGAACTTCGTTGGCTGCTTGTGTCGTCCCGGAAACCGCGAAGCGGTTATCCGGGACCTCGCACCTGGCGGCATCTCTCATCCATGCCGTGCCGCCGCCGAACGTGCGAGGTCCCGGCTCTTCGGCCGGGACGACACGATCAAGTGGGTTCTTCTCCACTTGCCGTGTCGGTTTCCAGATCGCCAGCACGTTCTCGAGGCCCTCGTCCAGATCCGCGGCCTCAAGCCGATATTCCCCCTTGTCGGCGCGCCGGCGCGCGCGGGTGATTAGGCAGCAGATCTGCGCGTAGGCACCACGATCGGGGGCGAGCAGCACCAGGTGCAGCCCGCCGAGACGAAACTCGCTGCCGACGATGAGATGAACCCCGTGTTCCCGGGCCGCCTCGTGGGCGCGCACCACGCCGGCCATGGAGCATTCGTCGGTGACTGCCAGCGCCGAGTAGCCGCACTCGGCGGCGCGCCGGACCAGTGCTTCCGGATGTGCGGCCGAGCGCCGGAAACTGAAGGCGCTGAGCGCATGCAGTTCAGCGTATTCGGGCGGGGATGTGGATGGCTCGGGCACAGAAGCTCCGTTGGGTTCGGGAATTCGCGGATTTTGAGAAACTATAAATTTATATAGTATTCTGGTCCATCCACATGGAGTCCGCAATGTCCGCCCAGGCACGACTTGAACAACTGCTGGATCGCCGGCCCGACCTGTGGCGCGGGCGCGCCCGCAGGTCCTTTCCGGCCGCGCCCACCGGCCTGGACTGGCTCGATCACGGCCTGCCCGGTGGCGGCTGGCCGCTGGGCCGGCTGACCGAACTCCTGCCGCGCGTGAGCGGTTGCGGCGAGCTGGGCCTGTTACTGCCGCTGCTGGCCCGCTGTACGCAGCAGGGTCAGCCGGTGGTGCTGGCCGGGCCGATGCTGGTGCCGGGGCCGCAGGCCCTGATCAAGGCGGGCGTGGTGCTCGAGCATCTGATCGTGGTGCGCGAGGCCGGGGAAGTGCTGTGGGCGGCCGAGCAATGCCTGAAAAGCGGGCTGTGCGGCAGCATTGCGGTCTGGCCACCGGCGGGACGGGTCGGGGAACGGGCCGTACGCCGCCTGCAGTTGGCCGCCGAACAGAGTCCGGGGCCGACCTTCGTCGTCTATCGTCCGGAACAGCAGCCACCACCATCGGTCTCGGCTTTGCGTCTGGGGCTGAGTCCGGGCCCGGAAGTCGAACTGTTGCGCAGCCCGGCCGGCCTGGTCGAGTCGAAACACCTGAGCCCGGCTTCCGAATCCGTTATCGATCTGTCCTGTTATCGTCGTCATGCCCGCTCGGAGCAGTGAACTGTGGCTGGGCCTGTACTGCCCGCAGCTGCCCTTGCTGGCGGCCTGGGAATGCGATCCGGAGCGGCCCGAGCTGCATGCCGTGCACGGCTATCGGCGCGGTCGCCACGTAATCCTTCAGGCCGGCGCGGCCGCGCAACGGGCCGGGGTCTCGCCGGGCCAGCCCCTGAGCACGGCGCTGGCCGTCGCCCCGGCCCTGCACAGCCGGCCGCACCATTCGCAGGCCGAAGCAGCCCTGCTCGAGCAGCTGGCACTGGGCGCATGGCGGGCCAGCAGCAACGTGGTTCAGGCGCCCCCCGACAGTGTATTGCTCGAGATTGCCGGCAGCCGGCGCCTCTACGGTGGCCTGCGGCCGTTGGTCGAGACACTCTGCGCACAGCTCGAACGCGAGGGTCTGCCGGTGCGGACCGGTTCGGCGCCGGTGGCGGCCACGGCCCGCTTGTTCGCCCGCCACGGCCTGCATGCCGCCAGTCCGGGCGTCATGCACGAGAAGCTGCACGGCCTGCCCCTGGCCGCGCTGGCCCTGGATGAGAGACAGGCACATGACCTGGCCGGCTGCGGCCTGAAGTCCGTGGCCGAACTGCTGCGCCTGCCGAAGCCCGAGCGGGCCCGGCGCTTCGGGCCGGACCTGAACCGGCACCTGGCCTGCCTGGAAGGACGGTTGCCCATGCCGCTGGTCGCCTGGCAGCCGCCGGAGACGTTCCGGCTGCGCCTGGAACTACCGGCGGCCAGCAGCGACAGTTCGGCCCTGCTGTTCGTGTTGCGCCGCGCCGTCGCCCGTATGGCGCATTGGCTCGAAGTCCGTGACCGGGCGCTCACGCGCTTGCACGTGACACTCGAGCGCGAGGACGGCGGCGGCAGCGTGCCGATTCGGGTCGGGCTGTCGCGCCCCGGCATGGACGAGGAACGCTTGCTGGAACTGCTCGCGCTCAAGCTCGAGAGCCTTGAGTTGCCGGGGCCGGTGGAAGCCGTCGAACTCAACGCCGAAAGCACCGGCGAGCACCGCCCGCCACAAGCGGACTTATGGAGCGGCAACAACCGGGGTGATGCCTGGCCGGCGTTGCTGGACCGGTTGCGCGCCCGCCTGGGCGACGACGGTTTGTCCGGCCTGGCGCCGCAGCCGGACCATCGCCCGGAGAAGGCCTGGCGATGGGTCGAGCCGGGCACCTCGGTGCGCTGCGAGGACGAACGGCCGCGACCGACCTGGCTCTTGCCCGCACCAAGGCCCTGCCGACGCGAGAACCTGCACCTGGAAGAAGGGCCGGAGCGCATTGAAGCCGGCTGGTGGGACGAGGAAGACTGCCGCCGCGACTATTTCGTCGCCCGCGACCGCCATGGTCGTCGGCTGTGGGTCTTCCACGAACACCAGCCGAGGGAGGGATGGTTCATTCATGGATTGTTTGATTAAAGGTCCAGCCCGGCCTGGCCCTTCGGTAATTCGATGGGCTCGAGCAAATCCTCCCCCTGATATTCGGGATTGTTGACCTTCGTGGTTACGGGTTCGGCGCGCAGGCTGTCTTCCGGTGGCGGGGTGAGCAACTGCTCGGCCTCTTCGGGCGAGCCGCCCAGCCAGGTGGACCACTGGTTCGCGTTGAGCATGACCGGCGCGCGATGGTGGCCGATCTCGCGCAGCAGGCCGTTGGGTTCGGTGGTGATGAGGGTAAACGACTGGCGCGTCTCGCCGTCGCGTGTGGTCGATTCGTCCCACAGGCCGGCGAAGACCAGCATCGGTTCATCGGTCGGCATCACCCGCCAGGGTTGCTTGGGCTTGCTGCGCTGGTCCCATTCGTAGAACCAGGAGAAGGGCACCAGGCAGCGCCGACCGTGCTTCCAGGCGCTGCGGAAGGTGGGCTTCTTCGCCACGGTCCGCGAGAACGGCTGGTCCGGCTCGCTGCGGCAGTTGGCGGTCGAGAACTTGGGCAGATCACCCTTCATCCAGGCGGGAATCAGCGGCCAGATCATGTGGTGGAGAACACGGCGCCCCTGATCATCGGGCGTGACCACAGGCAGGACGGTCCAGCGCACTGAATTGCCACGGCGCGTGGAAGGCGCCACATTGAGCAAGCGCAGCCCGTCGTCGGGCGGGGTGCCGAACAGGTCGAGATACTCGTAGACCTGGCGCCAGGAGAATTCGTGACCGCCGCGTCCGCACATCGGACATACCCCGGAAATGAAAAAGGCCCTGAACGGATGATACCGCGCAGGGCCTTTTCGAATCTGGCTCCCCGGGTCGGATTCGAACCAACGACCTAGTGATTAACAGTCACCCGCTCTAACCAGCTGAGCTACCGGGGAATCGTGAAGCCGCATATTGTGCTTAATGCAGTCTGGTTCGTCAAGCGACTTGCCAGAAATTTTTGAAGCATCCGGGAGACAGTCGACACGCTCGCCTCAGGACCCGTCGACGATGCGGTTGCGGCCGCCGGACTTGGCCCGGAATACGGCGTCATCGGCGCCGCGCAATAGTCGGGCTGCGAGCTCGCCTGCGTCGTCATCGTTGGGTATTGCGGTAGCCGTACCGATCGAGATCGTCACGCCCACCGTGCCGCTTTCGTTGGGAACCTGGAACGTCATCTCGGCGACTGCACCGCGCAGTTCCTCGGCGAGCTTGTGCGCGCCTTCCTTGTCGGTGTCGGGAAGCACCAGCAGAAACTCTTCGCCGCCGTAGCGCCCCAGTGCATCGACGGCACGCACCCGTTCGCGCATCACGCCGGCGACGCGGGCGAGGATTCGGTCGCCGAAAAGATGGCCGTGGGTGTCGTTGACCGCCTTGAAGTGATCGAGATCGATCATGAACACGGACAGGGGGGTATTCTTTCGAACGGCGCGGGCAGCTTCGGTATCGAGCTGGCGCAAAACGACTTCGCGGCGCAACAGGCCGGTTAGTTCCTCGTAGGTGGCATCCTGGAACAGGCGCAGGTTCTCCAGGCTGGTGGCGATCTGGTGCGAGAACAGGTCGAGCAGCTCGATCTCTTCGCGGCGGAACAGCTCGCCGCTGAGCTTCCTGCCCAGGCAGAGAATGCCGATCATTCGGCGCTGGAAATAGAGGGGAAGCAGCACTTCTGCACCCGTCCCCCTCAGATCTTCGGCCGCTTGCTCGTTCTGTCGCTGAAGTCTGTTGACGGTGATCGGGCGACGCAGGCGGTCGAGGATCTCGAACGCTTCGGAATGTTCGTTCAGTAGCCAGGTCAGTCGATCCCGCTGTTCCGGCTCGATGCCCTCGCTGAATGCCGTGGTCAGGCCTTTCTGTGGTTCGTCCACGGCCACGACCGCCGACCAGCTCAGGTCCATCGCCTCCCGGGTGTCATTGGCAAGCTGCTGGATGAGGCTTTCGAGCCGATTCTGCGTGGACAGGCCGCGCGCGACCTGGATGAGGAGATAACGCAACGCCCGGCGCGAGGGAAAGAATCCTCGCTCGACCAGGCGTTCGATACCGTGCCGGAGGGGGCGAAACAGGACGCCGATCAGAAGCGCGCAGGCGGTGATGATCCACTGACCGGCCTGGGTGCCCAGCTCGCGTTCGAACAGAGGCAGGGCCGTGGTCAGTAACGTGTAAAGCACGATGATGACCAGAACGGCCACCGAGCCGTAGACCAGGCCTCGCCGGACAAGTGATTCGACGTCGAAGAGACCGTAGCGGAAAATCGCCAGGAAGACCGTGGCCGGGAAGATCAGCAGAACGATGTTTTCGATGTGTTCGGCAATGTTCTGGTCCAGCTCCATCCAGCCCGACCACAAGCTCGAGACAAGGACGTAGATGACCCAGGGCAGAAGTCCGGCGAGCACCATGAGCGCCTGGTTGGTTGCGCGTGCAGATGTCGCCCGCCAGGCCTGCCAGGAGAGGATGCCGGCGACCGATATGGCCCAGCCGAGAAATACCGTTGTTTCCGCCACGGCCAGCAGGTCGGGTCCGCCGGGAGCGGCAAAATACCACTGATGGACGGCCAGGGTCGCGAGGGCGAGGCCGGTTCCGGCCCCGATGGCGTAGAAGCCCCAGACCAGTCGAGGGTGTCGTTTCAGGACGGGCAGCCGCTCCGGGATAAGGCTGACGAGATGCAGTTCCAGGGCGATTTGCGCGCCGGTGGACAGAAGCCAGAAGAGCAGGCTGGCGATGATGGCCCAGGCGCCCAGGGTATGACCGAAGGGCATGGCCAGTTCGATCGCGACGAGGGCGACGAAGATGGTAAGAATCCGTGCCCTTTCATCCTGCTTTTGATAGCGGACTGCAAGTGCCGCGAGACCCAAGTAGGCCGCGACGAGCACGAACTTGGCGAGCAGGCCGGCAAGATCAAGGGCAATGCCGGGTGTGAGCTTGATATCGACCGTTCGGCCGTCACGCTCGACTTGGCCTCGAATCGGCTTGCCGGGTTCCTGGTGACGCTCGAATATCCCGTCGAGTTCGGCGAGGGTCGAAAAGGTGTCGCCTTCGAGACTGAGGAGCCGGTCGCCGCCCTGCAGCCCGGCTTCTGCCGCCGGTGTGTCGGGCTCGACATCGTCGATAACGATGCCCTGTTCGGTTTCGCTGATGAATACGCCGATCCTGTCTTGCGCGAATCGCCACTCGTCGACGACCGACCAGATCAGCAAGACGGTCACGAGCAAGCCGACGGTTGCCGATGCAATGGTCTTTCCGCTTCGGCGGGAATCAATCGGGAAACGACTCATGCGCAACTGTCCCTGAACAAGGAGGGTATGCAAGCAGGGAATGCGTGGCCAACGAGCCGGATGCATCCGAGCCGGTTCAAGTGTTTGTACCCCTTTGAAAACTTCAGCCCGTCAGTATAGCGAAGTCGTTTCAGGCCTGATTTGCGGTGAGGCTCAAAATCTTCGGGCATTCGAGCAGTGTTTCACGAATTTTTGGAAGAAGAGTGCATCGAAACCCGATTTCGGCCCTCTGTCTTGGCAAGCTTGAGTGCGTGATCGGCCTGTCGAAGTAGATCCTCATAGCTGTGCGTATGGCGGTTGTCGCTTACGCCAAAGCTGGCCGTGATGTGCAAGCCGGGCGCGAGCTGGCCGAAGTCGGTTGCTTCGATCGATTCCCGGATGCGCTCGCTGATCTGCGCGGCCCGATCGCCGTCGATGTCATGAAAGGTCAATGTGAACTCTTCTCCCCCCCAGCGCGCCGCCTGATCGCCGGCACGGACATGCTTGCGAAGCACGTCGGCCACGATGCACATGACTTCGTCGCCGACCAGGTGCGAGTATTCGTCGTTGACCCGCTTGAAATGATCCAGATCCATGATGACCAGGCTCAGTGGGCGGTCCTCGTCACGGCTACGCCGGAACTCTTCCGCCAGCCATTCATCGAAAGCGCGTCGGTTGGCCAGGCCGGTAAGCTGGTCGATGCGGGCCTGGCGCTCGAAGTTTTCAGCCTGCTGCTTGAGTTCACGCGTCTTTTCCTCGACCTGGACCCGCAAGTGATGGGCGCGCATCTCGAGCCGGCGCATTCGCCACTGCGTAGCGAGCGCCACCAGCCCGAGCAGGCCCAGGGCGACCAGCACCCAGAACCAGGCGCGCTGCCAGGGCAGGGGCGCAATGGTGAAACGAAGGGTGGATTTGGAGCCGGTCCAGTCGCCGTAAGGGTAGGCAGCCGATACGTGAAAGATGTACTCGCCGGGGCCGAGATTGGTGTACTCGGCGACGTTTTGCCCCCTGCGATCGACCCATTCGTCGTTGAAGCCTTCCAGCTTCGTCCGGTAACGAATTCGCTGGGGCATGATGAAACCGAGTCCGGCATACTGGACCACGACCCGTTCGGTGCCCGCATCAAGGTTGATGGATTCGCCGATCGGCCGGTTGTCGCCGTCGGCCTCGAAGTGCTCGATGCTGACCGGCAGCGCGGTGTTCTCATAGCGAGTGAGGTGCTCTGGATCGACCCGGGCCAGGCCGACTGCCGTGGCGACCCACACGCGACCCTTGTGCCAGGTGGCAGGCGGCCCGGCACCACCGTTGGCCTGCGCGCTCAGCAGGCCGTCGCCTTCGGTGTAGAGCTCGAAATCGATGGTGTCGCTTCGGCCATCGGCCACCGCTTTGGCCTCGCTCTTGATGACCCGGATGATGCCGCGATTGCTGGTCAGCCAGAAAGCACCGTGGCGATCGTCCACCACATGGAACAGCTTGTCGACGGGCATGCCCGCGTCTCGTCCGACGAGGTCGGCATGCCCCGTTTCCGGGTCGTAGCGGATCAGGCCGCGGTCAGTGGCCAGCCACAGCAAGTACCGCTCACGGTCTTCATGGATGCCGTAGACGTACATGGTTTCGTCGAGGTGGTGCAGGGAAATGGGCTCGAAGTCGTCACCCCTGAAACGCGCCATCCCGAAACCGGTGCCGATCCAGATTTCCCCCCGGCTGTCTTCCTTTATGGCGATGATGAAATCGCCGGGCAGCCCATCCTCGGGCATGAAGACCTGTGTGCCGTCCTGGTTGAGTCGCGCCAGGCCATTGGCCGTTGCCACCCATATCTCCTCGTCACTTTCGACGTGCAGGTACCGGATGTCGTTGGACGGTAATCCCGAGCTGCGATCGTGGCGCGCCACGATTCGGCCCTCGCGCCAATGCAGGATGCCGTCGGAATGACTGCCGATGAGCACATCGCCGTTCGGTAACTCAGCGAGACTGAGGATGGACAGGGGCAGGGCGCGGTCGCCGTCACGAATGGTCTGAACCTGGTCGCCGTCGATGCGGCTGACGCCTTCACTGGTTCCGACCCAGAGACTGCCGTCGGAATGCGGCATGACGGCACGTACGTAGTTGCCGGCCAGGCCCTGGTCGCGGGTTGTGGTCACAAACGGCGCCGAACGCAGCCGTAACAGGCCGCCGTTGGTGCCGACCCAGAGGCTTTGCTCGAAATCCTGAAACAGCGATACCACGCGGTTATTGGGCAGCCCCTCATCGGTACCGAGTCGCTGGACGCCCTGTTCGTTGAGACGAAACAGGCCCGAGTTGATGGTGCCGATCCAGAGTGCCCCGCTGTCGTCCTCGAGCAACGTGCTGACGGCCAGGTCTTCGAATGCTTCATGCAGGAGCTCGAACCGTTCATCGGGGGCGTTGCGCACGTATAGCCCCTGTTCGGTGCCCACCAGCAAGCGGCCGTCGGCGTCTTCAAGCAGCCCAAGCGCCGGAACCGGGGGCAGTTGGCCGGCCCCGACCAGACGGTGCTCTCCATCATGCGTGGCGCGCAACAGTCCCTCCGAGGTGGCGGCCCAGATACCCCGTTCGTCCGCCAGGATCTGGTAGGCCGACGCGCCCGGCAGAAGGATTTCCTGCGCGGTCATCGTGTTGTTCTCGTCCAGCTGGCGCCGGATGATGCCACCACCCTGGGTGGCAACCCAGAGCTGCTCTCGGCCATCGATAACGGCATGCGAAATCATGGTGGTCGCGGTCGACAACGGTTGCCATTGCCGGCCATCGGTCAGGGACAGGCCGCCGCGGGCACCGGCTGCCAGCAGTCTGCCCCGCTGGTCGACCGAGAGTGACAGGGAGCCCGCATCGGGCAGACCGGTGATCGGACCGCGTTCGAACAGGCGAAAGCGATGGCCGTTGTAGCGTGCGATTCCCTCCCAGGTCGCGAACCACAGGTAGCCGTCCGGGGTCTGGGCAATGTCGTTGATCGTGTTGTGCGGGAGACCCTGGCGCGTGGTCCAGGTCTGGCGATGCAGTTCATTGAACGGCAGTTGGCCGACCTGGGCCTGAGCCAGGTCGAATACGATGGAATACAACAGCAAGCAAGCTGCCGTCAGACAGAAGATTTGGCGCATTATCCCTTCCCGAAGAATGCCGCCGGACTCCGTCCGGGTCGCGCGCATTCGGGCTTTGTGATCCCCCCGGACCGCGCTGCGCCCGGTACCAGCGTTGCATTATGGGCACCCCCTGTTGTCCGATACAAGCCTTTTACAAATGTTTTCGTCACGGAAAACGGGGTGCCGGGGCATGAATCATCGGCCATTCGGGTATACAATTCGCGGTTTGCCCGGCGGTGCCGGACATGAAACCCGGGTCTGATCGCTTACGGCGCAACCAGTCTCGAGCTTCGCTAAATCAGTCATTAACTTCCAAGGAGCAGGAATGGAACGGACACTGTCCATCATCAAGCCCGATGCCGTGGCCAAGAACGTCATCGGCGAAATCTACACGCGCTTCGAGCGCGCCGGCCTGAAGGTCGTTGCCGCACGCATGAAGCATCTCTCCCGCGAAGAGGCCGAGGGTTTTTACGCCGTGCATCGTGAGCGCCCGTTCTTCAATGATCTGGTTGAATTCATGACGTCCGGCCCGGTCATGGTCCAGGTGCTCGAGGGCGAGGAAGCCATCGCCCGAAATCGCGAGCTGATGGGCGCAACTGACCCGCGCCAGGCCGCTCCCGGGACGATCAGGGCCGATTTTGCTTCCAGCATCGATGCCAATGCCGTGCACGGATCGGACGGCGCAGATACCGCAAAAGAGGAAATCGGCTTCTTTTTCGGCGCTGATGAGATATACTCACGGTAATTATCAGCGAAATCACGCACATGCCCGCAGGGCCTCAAGAAGTCACGAACCTGCTCGGTCTTGACCGGGCGGGGTTGGAACGGTTTTTCGTCGATCTCGGCGAAAAGCCCTTCCGTGCGCGTCAACTTCTGCAGTGGATTCACCAGCGCGGGGTGACCGAATTCGACCAGATGACCGATCTGTCGAGGACGCTGCGCGAGCGCCTGGCAACCACGGCTGGAGTCGCACCGCCGTCGGTCACCCGCGAGCAGCGCTCGGAAGACGGCACGATCAAGTGGCTGATGTCGATTGCCGGCGGAAACGCCGTTGAAACGGTCTATATCCCGGAAACAAGCCGGGGCACGCTTTGTATTTCCTCGCAGGTGGGCTGCATGCTCAACTGCACGTTCTGTTCGACCGCGACGCAGGGTTTCAGTCGCAACCTGGACTCGTCGGAAATCATCGGCCAGGTCTGGCAGGCTGCTCAGCGCCTGCGCGAGCTGCATGGCGACGAACAGCGCATCACCAATGTCGTGTTCATGGGCATGGGCGAGCCCATGCTCAACCTGAATGCGGTGCAGCCGACGCTGTCACTCTTGCGTGACGATCTGGCCTACGGCCTGGCCGCACGCCGTGTCACGATTTCCACCTCGGGCGTGATTCCCGGAATCGATGCCCTCTCGGACGGCGAGGATTTCGCGCTGGCGGTATCCCTGCACGCCGCAGACAATGACTTGCGCTGCCGGCTCGTCCCGCTCAACCGCAAGTATCCGGTCGAGGAGCTCATCGCGGCGTGCAAGCGCTTCATCAAGGCGCGCCCGCGGCGTTCGGTCACCTTTGAATACACCATGATCGATGGCGTCAATGATCGCCCGGAGCACGCACGCGCGCTCGTTCGCCTGCTCAGCGTGCTGCCGTCGAAAATCAACCTGATTCCCTTCAACCCGTTCCCCGGCACCCCCTTCCGTTGCTCATCGGACGAGTCGATCTACGAGTTCCAGAAGATCACCCGAGCGGCCGGCCTGATCACGACGGTGCGCAAGACCCGCGGCGAAGATATCGATGCGGCTTGCGGCCAGCTGGTGGGCAAGCTTCTCAGTCCGAATCAGCGACGCCAGGTCGTGCAGCAGCAGCTCGCTCGGCAGGCGGTGGCGTCATGATCGGATGGCGCCTGTTCGCGGTATTCGCTTGCATCGCGCTCGTGGGCGGGTGCGCGACGACCCAGTCCCAGCCGGGCGAAGGTGGACGAAAGGGCATGGAGCGTGTCAGCCCGGTGCAGGCGGCTGATGTCAACACACGTCTGGGTGTGGGCTATTTCGAGCGTGGCGACCTGGAGGTCGCCATCGACAAACTGGAACGGGCGATCGAGCTGGACCCGGCACACGTCCCGGCCTACGTAACACTGGCCCTGATCCAGGAGCGACTCGGTCGCGAATCACGAGCGCGTCGCTATTTCAGTGACGCGGTGCGCCTGGCGCCCGAGGACGGCGCAACGCTCAATAGCTATGCAACCTTTCTCTGCCGCCAGAGTGAGTACGAGGAAGCCGATGGGCTCTTTCGTCGCGCGGTCGACGACCCGTTTTACGATACGAAAGAGGTCGCATACTCGAACGCCGGCTCCTGCGCGATTCGCAGCGAGCGCTACGATGAGGCAGAGGATTATCTGCGGGAGGCTCTGGACATCAATTCGGAGTATCCCAACGCGCTTTACCATCTGGCGCGCCTTTTCCTGCAGCGCGACGAGGCCTTCAGGGCCAGGGCGTTTCTGCAGCGTTACGAGGCGGCCGCGGGGGTCGATCCGGAAGCATTGGTACTGGGATACCGGATCGAAGAGCGGCTTGGCAATGAGCGGGAGGCCGCCCGCTACTTCAGGCAACTCGAGGAACAGTTTCCCGAGTCGGATGAAGCTCAAAACATAAGACAACAGACCAGCCGAGATGACCGAACAAACCAGCGTCAGTAACGAAGAGATAGAACAAGAATCAGGGGAGCAGAAATACGAACGCATCGGCGCTGAACTCCGGCGCCGAAGAGAGAAGCGTGGCCTGGAGCAGGCCGACGTTGCTCGGCAGCTGCACCTGCCGGGCATGATTGTCAACGATATCGAGACCGGCCAGGTCGACCAGCTATCCAGCATTTATCGGCGGGGCTACATTCGCAATTATGCACGCTTTCTGGGAATCGACCCCGATACCTTGCTGGCGGATGCCGGCGAGGATGTGCTGCCGGAGCTGCAGGAGGTTCTTCCCGTATCAAAAGGCGAATGGCAGTTCGAGCGATACCTAAAGATTGCCACGTATCTTCTTGTAACGGTTGCCATTGTTCCGCCGCTTGTCTATTTTTTCGTATCCGGTGGGACGCGCATGCTCGAGCGTGATGTGGCCGCCGATACGCCGGCCAGCGTGTCGGAATCGCTTGCAGGATCAGGGCAGGGCGAAACCGCCGACAACGCAACCGCCGAAATCGGAGGCGAGAATGAGGCGCCTTCCGCAGAGCCTTCGGCGGCTCGCCACGTTTCGGCCTCCGCGATTCCGCTCAATCCGATTCGCCCTGCCAGGGATGCCCGTACTGAGTCGGCCGCGAATTCAGTGGAAACCGATATTGCTCCGGAGGATTTGCCGGCAGCAGGGGTGGGTCCATCATTGAGCGCGCTGAGCCTGGAGTTGCTCGAAGACAGTTGGGTCGAGATTCATGATGCCGACGGCAACCGCCTGGAGTACGATCTGTTGCGCAGTGGGCAGACTCGAAGCTACGAAGGTCAACCACCGTTCAGCCTGCTTGTCGGTCGCTCGAGTGCGGTCAAACTGCAGGTCAACGGTCAGCCGGTGACCTGGGAAGGTCATGAAAGCGGTGACGTGGCCGAGATCGCCATTTCCAGCGACGGCGAGGTCCAGCACTGAGCGTCGGCTGACGACGGCAGCCAGAGCCCGCCGTCGGCGGGCTTTTCATTTGTGACGGAAGCAGTTTGATGAGCAACATTCAGTCGATTCGCGGCATGCACGATATCCTGCCGGACCAGACGCCCATGTGGCGGTGGCTGGAAGGGCGCCTGTCGCGCGTTTTCGCCGCCTATGACTTCCACGAGATTCGCCTGCCGATCCTGGAAAAGGCAGAAGTCTTCTTCCGGGCCATCGGCCAGGCCACGGACGTGGTCGAGAAGGAAATGTACGCCTTCGAGGATCGCAACGGCGACATGCTGAGCTTGCGTCCGGAGGGGACGGCAGGCGTCGTCCGGTCGGCCATTCAGCACGGCCTGCTGCACACGCCGGGCCTGAAGGTCTGGTACCAGGGCCCCATGTTTCGCCACGAGCGCCCGCAGAAAGGACGCCAGCGCCAGTTCCACCAGTTCGGGGCCGAGGTATTCGGCCTTGAACAGGCCACTGCCGATGTCGAACTGATCGCGCTGGGCGAACGGCTGTGGCGAGAACTCGGCCTGGTCGGACGCATTCGCCTGGAAATCAACAGTCTCGGCGACCGCGAGGATCGCCGGCGCTACCGGCAAAAGCTCGTCGATTACCTCACACCGTTCCGGGATCGCCTGGATGCCGACAGCCAGCGGCGGATGGAAACCAATCCGCT
Organism: Wenzhouxiangella psychrophila; assembly: GCF_042310375.1. Classification (NCBI taxonomy): domain Bacteria; kingdom Pseudomonadati; phylum Pseudomonadota; class Gammaproteobacteria; order Chromatiales; family Wenzhouxiangellaceae; genus Wenzhouxiangella; species Wenzhouxiangella psychrophila. The sequence goes on from NZ_JBHJMQ010000002.1 coordinate 374,823, forward strand.
GCGCATCTTCGACAGCAAGAACGAAGAGACCCGCGCCATCATGGCCGACGCACCCAGGCTGGCGGATGAACTCGGCGACGAGGCCCGCGAGCATTTCGGGCAAGTCTGCTCGCTGCTCGATCGGCTGGGAATCGAGTACACGATCAATCCGGGCCTGGTGCGGGGGCTGGACTACTATTGCCGAACCGTTTTCGAATGGGTCACGGATGAACTCGGCGCCCAGGGCACGGTATGCGCCGGCGGTCGCTACAACGACCTGGTGGCCATGCAAGGGGGTCGCGATACGCCCGGAATCGGTTTTGCGCTGGGTGTGGAGCGGCTTCTGGCCATGCTCGAGGCGGCGGGTGTGGAGCACACCCAGGACGCGGACATCTTCCTGGTCAGCCAGATCGATGCCGGTGACATGCTCTCGATCGCCGAGCGGTTGCGTGACAACTTGCCAGGGCTGTCGCTGGCCACCGCCCTGGCCGGTGGCAGCATGCGTTCGCAGTTCAAGCGCGCCGACCGCAGCGGTGCGCGCTGGTGTGTCATTCTGGGAGAAGCGGAATTCGCAAAGGGACAAGCGGCAATCAAGGACCTCCGCGGTGACGCCGAGCAGGAAGTGGTCGCTCTCGATCACTTGCCTCAGCGCTTGCAGTCATTGTTTGCCGCCGGCCGGGCTGACTGATTTATCATAGGCAGCTGGCTTTTTATCACGCCGAACGCAAGGATTAACTTGAAATGGCCGTAGAGCTTTACGACGAACACGAACAGGGCGAGCGCGTCCGACGCTGGATCAAGGAATACAGCTCGGCGATCATCGTAGCCTTGATACTGGCATTTGGCGGCATTTTCGGATTTCGCCAGTGGCAGGATTATCGCGCCGACCAGCAAGTGATGGGATCGGACTACTACCAGGTCGTGCGCCAGCAGGTCGCCGACGGCAATCTCGATTCCGCGGCTTCGGAGTACCAGGCCATGCAGGACGCGGTCGGCGAGACGGCCTACACCGGCCTCGCGGGCATGCATCTTGCCGCCGCGTGGATCGAGGACGGCCGACTGTCACCGGCTGCAGACGTCTATCGCGGCATCATCGACAATCGCCGGCTCGAATCGCTTTGGCCGGTAGCCACGGTTCGTCTGGCGCGGGTTCTCGAGGCCCAGGGACAGCACGAGGAGGCACTTGCTCTGCTCGACGGTTCCGCCCCCGAGGGGTTCGAAGCCACCTGGGCCGAACTGAAAGGTGACCTGTTGTTCGAGCGTGGACGCATTGCGGAAGCTCGATCGGCCTGGGAAGATGCGCTGGCGCGTCGCACAGCCGACGGCGGTAATGCGCAGCTGCTGCAAATCAAGATCGACGCCGCAACGGCAGACGGGGAGACTTCGTGATTTCTCAAGCACGTCCACTCGCCCTCGTTCCCGCACTTTTGCTCCTGGCCGGGTGCCAGACGATTGGTGGTTGGTTCAGCGGTGACGATGAACTCAAGCCGGCGGAACTCACCGAGATTCACCAGTCGGTACCCATCGATCGCGTCTGGTCGGTCAATACCGGAGACGGAATCAATCGCAGTCAGCCGCGCATTCGACCGGTGGCCGTCGGAGACCAGATCTGGGTGGCCGATCACGAAGGTCAAATCACCGCGGTCAATGCCAAGAGCGGTCGTATCGAACGCGAAATCGATATCGAGCTTCCGATCTCCGCCGGGCCCGCTGTAACCGATGATTTGATCATGGTCGGCACCTTCGACGGTGAACTGGTGGTTATCGATCGCGATTCCGGTCGTATCGACTGGCGGGCCCAGTTGTCATCAGAAATCCTGTCCCTCCCGGTGTTGCATGACGGCATCATCATCGCGCGCTCGATCGACGGCCGCGTCTTCGGCCTGGACCGCAGCGACGGGTCACGTATCTGGGTTCATGATCGCAGCGTCCCCCTGCTGACCCTGCGCGGCAATGGCGACCCGCTGACGCGTGCGGGTCAGGTCTACATTGGCTACGACGACGGTCATGTGACCGCCCTCAAAGTGTCGGATGGATCGGTCTTGTGGGAACAGCGCGTGACCGAACCCGAGGGCCGCACGGAGCTGGAACGCCTGGCGGATATCGATGGGCCGATGCTGGTTGTCGGAACCGAACTCTACGTGGCGAGCTACCACGGCCGCCTGGCCGGTCTTGCACTGGAATCCGGCCGCACGCTGTGGGTCAAGGAAATTTCGTCATCGAGCGGTCTGAGTCTGCGTCGCACGCAGCTGGCGCTGACCGACAGGGACGACAACGTCTGGATGGTCGATCGGCGCAATGGCGCCACGCTGTGGCGCGATGACCAGCTCCTGCGTCGTGAGTTGACTCGCCCGGTTTTCCTGGGCGGGTTGGTCGCGGTCGGCGATCTCGAAGGCTACCTGCACTTTTTCGATGTCGACAACGGCGAGATCGTCGCGCGTGAGAAGGCCAGCGGCAGTGCGCCGGCCTCGGCCCCGTTGGTCATCGGGGATACGCTTTACCTGCTGGACGAGGACGGAGATCTGAGCGCCTGGCGGGTCAGTCGCTCGAGCTAGGTCAGAAGGCCGTGTCCACGCTGCCGGTGGTCGCCATAGTCGGGCGGCCCAATGTCGGGAAATCAACGCTGTTCAATGCGTTGACGCACACCCGGGACGCGTTGGTGGCGGATACCCCCGGCGTCACCCGAGATCGAATCTACGGTCGTGCGTCGGTGGCCGAGCGCAGGGTGATTCTGGTTGACACGGGCGGCCTGGACCAGGCCGGGGACGAGATCGAGCTCGGCGCCCAGGCTCAGACGCGACTGGCGATCGACGAGGCTGACGCTGTCTTGTTTCTGACGGATGCCCGGGCCGGAATCCTTCCGGTCGAGCACGAGATCGCGACCGACCTGCGTACTCGCGGGAAGCCGGTCGTACATGTCGTCAACAAATCCGACGGGCTGGATCCCGACCTCGCAGTGGCCGAGGCCGCGGAACTCGGCCTGGGCGAAATCCACCCGATCTCGGCGAGCCACCGTCGCGGGCTCGATCAACTCGGCCAGGCGCTTGCCGAGCTGCTTCCGGAAATGGAAGAAAGCGGCGTTCCCGACGATGACGGCCTGCGCCTGGCGCTGATCGGCCGGCCCAATGCCGGCAAGTCAACGCTGATGAATCGTTTGCTCGGCGAAGAGCGTGCCCTTGCCACGCCGGTGGCCGGCACCACCCGTGACCCCATTCACGCCACCGTCGAACGCGACGGCGTTCGCTATCACCTCATCGATACAGCCGGCATTCGGCGCCGCAGGGGCAGTCACGAGGGTGTGGAGCGTTTCAGCACCATCAAGGCGCTGCAGTCGCTCGAGCAGGCTCGCATCGTCTGCCTGGTTTGTGACGCCGTCGAGGGGATCACCGAACAGGACGCCCGCCTCGTCGGCCATGTGATCGAGGCCGGACGGGGGCTGGTCATCGCCATCAACAAGTGGGACGCCGTCGACAACGATCGCCGTCGGGCGGTGCTCGTGGAGGTCGCCGAGCGGCTGGATTTCGCCCGCTTCGCGCCCGTAGTGACGATATCCGCGCTTCACGGCAGCGGTCTGGGTGAGCTGACCGATGCCATCGAGCATGTCCAGGAAGCAGGTGAACAGGAATTGTCCACCGGTGCGCTGACGCGCATTATGCGTGACGCCGTGGCCGCCCACCCGCCGCCGGCAGTGCAGCGCAGGACACCCAAGCTGCGCTATGCGCACAGCGGCGGGCATTTTCCGACCCGGATCGTGATCCACGGCAACCGGATTCGCGGCATTCCGGATCAATACCAGCGCTATCTGGTCAATACCTTCAGAAAGCACTTTCGACTGACCGGCATGCCGGTTCGCCTGGTGTTTCGTGAAGGCGACAATCCCTATGCCGGGCGGCGCAACAAACTGACGCCCAGGCAGGTCGAAAAGCGCCGGCGTCTCAAGCAGTTTGTCCGCAAGAACCGAAAGGGTTGATCGCTGGTTTACTTAGGCACTAGACACTGCCCAACTGCTGATTGACGCAGCGTATCAGCATCGGGTCGTCGGGCAGGGTTTCGGGCGGGAAATGCTCGGCGAGTTCGCCGCGGCGGTCAAACAGGTACTTGTTGAAGCTGGCGCGGGGCAGAGTTGAAGCCCCTCGTTCCTGCAGCATTTCGCGAAAGAGCGAATGAGCCTCTGCACCCGTGACCGAGTAGCGTTGCGTGATGATGAAGCTGAACGGATAGTTTTCGCGCAAAAACGCCTCGATTTCCGCCTCGTCGCGCGGTTCTTCCCCGAAATCGTTGGAGGGGATGGCAATCACCACCAGGCCGTGATGATTGAACTGCGTATGCAGCTGCTGAAGTTGTTTGATCTGCGGCAAAAAATGGCTCTCGGTCGCGATGTTGACGATGAACAAGGGCTGGTGGCGATAGCGCTCAAGGTAGATGTTTGCGCCCGAGAGATCCTTGAAGTGGTGATTGAACAGGTTCACGTCCGGTCTGACTCCGAGTCGGTTTTCCTCGGAATCCTACCTTACAATACCGGCCATGACGAAATCTCCCGCCCACAATCTTGATGGTCGAGCCGTCGCCGATCGGCTGATCGGCAATGTCGCTGACGCAGTGTCCCACCACGTGGATGAGGGCGGCCGGCCGCCCGGGCTTGCCGTGATCCTGGTCGGTGACGACCCGGCCTCCGAAATCTACGTCAATAACAAGATTCGGGCCTGTGAACGTGCCGGCATGGTCTCGAGCACGCATCGTCTGGCCCACGGTGTGGGTCGCAGCGAATTGCTGGCACTGATCGATGCCCTGAATCGTGATCAGTCGGTCGACGGCATTCTCGTACAGCTGCCATTGCCGGCGCACCTCGACGAGCGCGCGGTGACCCGCCGTATTGCGCCTGAGAAGGATGTCGATGGCTTCCACCCCGTGAACATGGGTCGTCTGGCCCTGCGTGATCCCGGGCTGCGGCCCTGCACACCACGCGGCGTGATGACGCTGCTCGCCGCGCATGACATCGATACCAAGGGCATGAACGCGCTGGTCGTCGGTGCGTCGAACATCGTCGGTCGGCCCCTCGCCCTGGAGTTGTTGCTCGCGGGCGCTACGGTTTCGATCGCGCATCGTTTCACCCGTGACCTGCAGGCACATGTCGAACGCGCGCAAGTGCTCTGCGTGGCGGTCGGCAAACCGGGCATCGTGGACCCGGCCTGGATCGCCGAGGGCGCCATTGTCGTGGATATCGGCATCAACCGTGGTGAGGATGGCAAGCTCCACGGCGACCTCGATTACCCGGCCGCGGCAAGTCGGGCTGGGTGGGTCACGCCGGTCCCCGGCGGCGTGGGACCGATGACGGTCGCAACCCTGATGCAGAACACGGCCGAGGCGGCCGGGCTGGTGGTTCGCGCCCCGTGACGGTCGAGTGACCGGTTCTGATCGGCACCGGACAGAGGATCCGGCAACGCGATCGATTCGATGGATCGAATCGGGCACGCTCAGCGTCCTCTTTCTCGTCCTGCTGGCACTCGGCCTGATCCAGATCGGATTCCGATACTGCACGGGCATGGCGCCGCAATGGGCCGAGGATGCCATGGGCGCCGTCTTGCTCTGGCTGACCATGCTCGGTGGCGTGGTCGCCAGCGGGCGTTTGCGTCATGCCCGCATCGACCTGGTCGAGCGCTGGCTGCCGACTCCGGCCGTGATCGGGTTGCGGCGTGTGGTCTTCGCGCTGACGGCGTTCGTCTGCCTGGCGCTGACGTGGACCAGTCTCGATATCGTTGCGCTGGAGTACGAGTTCCAGGCCGTCGCCTTTCTTGACGTGCCCAACTGGATGGTCCAGGCGATCGTTCCTATTGGTTTCGCCATGATGGGGGCGCGCTTCCTGGCCTGGGCCGTATTGCCCCCGTCCGGGATCCTGTCGCCGGTGCCCGATCAGAGTGAGTCGGAGTGATGGTGTTCGTGCTGGTCGTTCTCGCCCTGCTGGGTATGCCGCTGTTCGCCGTTCTCGCGCTGGCCGCCCTGGGCGGCTACTGGCGGGCGGGACTGGACCCGCTTCTGGCCGGCATGGACTTTGTACGTATCGGAGAGCCGCCGCTGCTGGTAGCGCTGCCACTATTCGCTTTTTCCGGGGTATTGATGGCGCGCAGCCGGGTACCGGTTCGCCTGCTCGAGTTGATGCAGTCCATACGCGGCCGGATGTCCGGTGGCTTGGTGGTACTGGTGCTTGTCCCGTATTCGCTGATAACGGCGTTCACGGGGTTCTCCGGCATTGCCATCCTCGCCATGGGCAGCCTGCTGTTTCCGGCCTTGATCCGGGACGGTCACCCGAGGCGGTCCAGCCTGGGAATCGTTACGGCCGGCTCCAGTCCGGGGGTCCTGCTCGCGCCTTCGCTGGCTCTGATTCTCTATGCGGTGGTCGCGGAGCAGCTCCTGCCACGCACCGGAGTGAGTCTCGATTCCCTGTTCCTTGCGGGCCTGTTGCCGGCGTGTCTGATTCTGGCAGTGATGGGGGGATACGCTGCGTGGCTGAATCGGGGACGGCCCCGCGCTGAATCCATGCGCAAGCCTTTCGGGCGGGCCTTGCGCGACAATGCGCTGGAGTTGCCGATGCCGCTGGTGGTGCTTGGCGGCATCTACTCGGGCTGGCTGCTCCTTGTCGAAGCGGCTGTCCTTGCGGCCGTATGGGTTCTGATTACGGTGGTGTTGATTCGCCGCGAGCTGCGCCTGTCGAAGCTGCCGGAGATCATCACCGAGGCGATGGTGTTGGTGGCTGCCATGCTCGTGTTGCTTGGCATTTCGATAGCGTCTGCCAACGTCATGGTCGACGCGGGGGTGCCCCAGCGCCTGCTGGACTGGTTCGAACCGCTCGTCAACAGCCGCCTGGTCTTTCTCCTTGTCCTGATGGTGCCCCTGCTAGCGGTCGGAATGCTGGTGGGGGTCAGTTCAGGGGCCGTGATCCTGGCGCCGCTGCTCATCCCGGTGGGTATGGGTTTCGGCGTCGATCCGGTTCATCTCGGTGTCGTGCTCGTGGTCAGCTTGCAGATTGGCTGTCTCACGCTCCCTGCGGGGATCAATGTGGTAGCCGCCAATCATGGCTCGGGTAAGGATCTTCACACGGTCTATCGTGCCGCGCTACCGTTTCTGGGCATCCTGCTTGCGGTCCTGCTGATCATCGCAGGGTGGCCGGCGCTGAGCATGACCCTGCCGTCGCTGCTTGCCGAGTGAGGTCAAGCCGCAGGACTGCGCTACACTGGATATTGGAATGAAAAACGGTCCTGGATCTTGACTGAGCGACGAGTCAAACTTCGGTTCTTCCCGGTGGCGGTTCTCTGTCTGGCGCTGGCGGGCTGCCAGACCTGGCCGCCCGGTCGTGACTCGGCAGAGTCTTCCTCTGAATCAGCAGGCGACGAGTCCCCCGCCGGCCAGCAGGAAGCCCCGGCCGACACGGTCGGCGAGGCCATCGGCCTGTTGCAGGAAGGTAAAGAGAGGCGGGCCGAGCGACTGCTTGAAAAACTGACCAATGAACGTCCGGACGACGTGACGGCCAAGCTATTGCTGGCCCAGATTCGGCAGCCGCCTGAAGAACTGCTCGGCACGGAATTCGAGGAAGTCGAAGTCAGGGCGGGCGAAAGCCTGTCGGTCATCGCCGAGCGCAGCATCGGTAACGGGCTTCTCTTTTACTCGCTGGCAAAACTCAATGATGTCGATATTCCCCGACTGCTGACGCCCGGGCAACGGCTCAAGATCCCGAAGAGCACGGTCAGTGATCGCGCGGGGCGTGCCGAGGCGTCTTCCGAGGCCGATGCCGCGGCGGAACCGGACAGCAGAGACGATCCCAACCAGGCCGCCCAGGAGCTCGCCGAGGAGCAGCGACATAGCCAGGCTTATTCCCTGCTGCTGGCTGCAGCCCGGGCGGGCGAGTTGACGGACTCGGGCAGAACGACGCTGGCACGCGCCGCGGTTGAACTGGCCCGGGAGGCATGCCGGGAGGACGATCCTGAAAGGGCCGGGAAGTATCTCAGGCAGGCCTCGCCCTGGTTGGGCGAGCGATCCGACCAGGGTGATTTCGCCCGACAGCGCGCCCATATCGATGCACGCGTCAGGCTCGGCGAGGCCGAGCAGTTTCTGGCCCGGGGCGATGAAACGGCCGCGTTCGACACGTTGATGGCGGTGCGCGAGCAGTCACTGGACCTGGCCAGCACGCACGGTTCCAGGCTGACCCGGCTCGAGACGGCCCTGGCCGAGCACTATCATGACCGGGCCCTGTCAGCCTGGCGCGATCAGAAAGTGGATCTATCGGTGGAGTTGTGGGAGCGTGTCGTCAGCATCAATCCGGATTTCGAAGCGGCGAATCGATATCTCGAGCGGGCCCGGCGGGCCCAGAGAAAGCTGGAATCCCTGGAAAACGATTAGCGCTTCAGCTCTTTCGCTCCGACAGCGGCAAGACGTTGTCACTCTCGTCCTTGGGCCGATCCATGACCACGGTTTCCCCGAGATCAGCGTCGGCGTGATCGCCGAGCTCGGGCAAGGGGCGACGGGCCGGCTTGTGTTGAAGGTACCCGTGGCGTTCCTCGAGTCGATTGGCCATATCGTTGAAGACCCGGAACAGCGGCGCGAAGACGTCTTGCCGTTCGCTATCGAGCCGGGCATCGTACTGGCCGCGAGCGATGCGCTGCAGGCCCCGGCTGACGCGTTGAATGGAGCGCTGCTGACGCCGCACCAGCAGGCTGAAACCGATGCCGACCACCACCAGGGTTACGGCGAACACGAGTGCGAGCATGGTCAGCGTTGTCTGCGCGGCCGATTCCAGTTGAGCGCCGTCGACACCCAGCTGGACCTCGCCGATGCGCCGGGCCTGGAAGCGGACCGGCGTCTGGAATTCCAGGTTGCCGTTCTCCCGGGTCAGAAGGCGAACGCCGCCCTGCTCACGCTCGATGGTGGCTCGTCCCGGCATCGGGCGCGGCTCACCCTGCAGAAACGGGTCGGTGGAAGCCTGGACTTTGCCGTCACGGTCGGCGATATGCAGGTAAGTGATCCGGGGATTGACCGAAAAATCGGAAACCAGGTTGGACAGGGCCGTGGTGTCGTCGAGCAGGAGCGCCTCGGCGGTTTCCCGTGCGACGACGCTTGCCAGCGCATCACCGTAGCCGTAGGTGGATTCCGTCATGGCCCGGGTCTGGCTCTGGTAAATCCAAGCCAGGCCGCCGCCGAGCACGACGACCAGCGCCAGCCATAACGCCGCCAGCCAGCGCCAGATGCCCGGCTGGCCGCGCACCATATTGAGCAGGCCACGGTCGAGGTCGGCGCGAATCTCCTGCAATTCTTCGAGGACCAGCAAGCCGCTGGCCGGCCTCGCCTCGGGGTCCTTGGCGAGCAGGCGATGGACCAGCTCGATCAGGTCGACAGGCGTGCGGTCGTCTTCGGGCTGCAGGCGCGCAGGGGCGCGATGGACGATCTGATGAATCAGGGCGCCGATCGAGTCGGCCTTGAATGGAACGCTTCCGGCGAGCAATCGATAGAGTACGACACCGAGTGCGTAGAGGTCGGCCCGACCGTCCAGGTCGCTGCCCTGTATCTGCTCCGGGGCCATGTACTTGGGTGTGCCGACGATGGCTTCGAATTTCTCTCCGTCAGCCTGTTTGGAGTCGCCGATAGCGGCGATGCCGAAGTCCACCAGCTTGACCAGGCCGGACTCCGCGTCGAAATAAATGTTGGACGGCTTGACGTCGCGGTGAATGACGCCGCAATTATGGGCGTAATCCAGGGCGCCGGCCAGCTGTATGCCAATGGCGAGGATCTCGCGGGTGTCCAGGCGGCCGCCGTCGTTCAGGTACTCCTCCAGGCTCTGGCCGCGGAGCCGTTCCATGACCAGGAAGGGCAGCCCTTCGTGCTGGCCGACATCGAAGACCGTGACGATATTGGCATGGCTCAGGCCGCCTGCCGAGCGGGCTTCACGCAGGAATCGCTGACGGCTTTTGAGATCGCGTGCATAGCGTTCGCGCAGGACCTTGACCGCAAGATGACGATTGATATGGGGGTCGAACGCCTCATAGACGATCGACATCGAGCCCCGACCGAGTTCGCGCTCGATTTTATAGCGGCCGATGCGTTCCACTGAATTCCCTTCCTTGACCCTTTGGAGGCCATGGTAACCCATTGCCACTCAAGTTCTATTCAAGATCGGCGCAGGTAGAAGTGGATGGCCACCCAGTCATACAGGGCGTGAACGATCATGGGAACCAGCAGATTGCCGGTCCAGTGATACAGCAGGCCGAGATACAGCCCCATCAGCGTGGCCAGCACGAAGTAGCTTAACGTTACGGTGTGCGCGACGCCGAACAGCAGCGAGGCGCACAGAATTCCGATAACCGGACTCCAGGCCTCGCTCAGGCCAGCCTGGATGACGCCGCGAAAAAGCAGCTCCTCGCCGATGCCGGCGAGGATCGAAACGAGGACAACCGCGCCCGGCCAGGCGTTGTGGAACAGGATTCGCAGAAAACGGCGAACCAGGGCGGTGAGTTCACTGGCCCATTGCCAGCGAGCCGCAGGAAGCGCGAGCAGGCTTGCAGCCAGTGGCAACGTGGCCGCCAGGCTGAATGCCAGCGCCGGCCCCGATAACTCCATATCGCGCCACCAGGCCAGGCCGAACAACCAGCCCAGCCCGACGGCCAGGATGACCACGCCGCCCTGGAAGAGCAGGGCGGTGGTCAAGGGACGTGAACGCGTACTCAGTTGTCCTGGTTCCCGGTCGATTCATCGCCCGGCGTCGCGGCCGCGCTTGTTTTTCCGGCAGTCTTTTTCTTGGCTGTTTTCCGAGCCGCCTTTTTCTTCGTGCTCTTCTTGCGACTGGCCTTTTTCGAAGCGCCGGCGCCTCCCGAGCCGTTGTTGTCGCGCTCGAGGATGGCCGCCACGCCCATGCCGCCGGCCGTGCAAATCGAGATCAGGCCCCGGCCGGAACCGGCCTTCTGGAGGATATGGGCCAGGGTGGAGACGATGCGCGCCCCGGTGGCGGCAAATGGATGGCCGATGGCGACCGAACCGCCGTGGACATTCATGCGGCTGCGATCGATGCTGCCCAGCGGGCCGTCCAGGCCCAGGCGCTCCTTGCAGTAGGTTTCACTCTCCCAGGCCTTGAGCGTGCAAAGCACCTGGGCGGCGAAGGCTTCGTGGATCTCGTAGAAATCGAAATCCTGGAGTTTGAGGTCGGCGCGCTGCAGCATTTCGGCGACGGCCACGGTCGGCGCCATGAGCAGCCCTTCGTCACCGTCGACGTAGTCGACCGCGGCCGTGCGTGAATGCGTCAGCCAGGCGAGGACCGGCAGGTCGTGTTCGCGCACCCATTCCTCGGAAGCCAGCAGGACTGCGGCCGCACCGTCGGACAGGGAGGTGGAATTGCCGGCGGTCAGCGTGCCGTGCTTCGAGCGGTCGAACGCCGGCTTGAGGCTGGACAGTTTCTCCATGGACGAGTCCGGGCGCACGATGTTGTCCCGAATGACACCGTTGTGCGGCTTGACCAGGTCGTCGAAGAAGCCCGAATCCCAGGCTTCGGCAGCCTTGTGGTGGGATTCCAGCGCCAGGTCGTCCTGTTCCTTGCGAGTGACATGCCACTCGCGCGCCATGCGCTCGCAGTGCTGGCCCATCGACAGGCCGGTGCGCGGTTCGGAATTGCGCGGCGGTTGCGGCGCCAGCTCGGAGAAGCTGAATCCCTTGAAGGCCTTCAGTTTCTGGCCGAAGGTTTTGGCCTTGTTGAGCTGCATCAAGCGCTGGGCGAAGCGGCGCTGGAAAACGATCGGCACGTCGGACGTCGTGTCGGTGCCCCCGACCAGGGCGCATTCGATCTCGCCCGAGGCGATCTGGCTGCCGGCCAGCATGGCGGCCTGCAGGCTGGTGCCGCAGGCCTGCTGCATGGTGACTGCCGGCGTCAGCGGCGAGAGGTCGGTCGAGAGCACGGCTTCGCGGGCCAGGTTCCAGTCCTTGGAGTGGGTGGTGACCGCACCCGCGATGACCTGGTCGAGCTTTTTGCCTGACAGATGGTAGCGATCGACCACGCCCTGGAAGACAGCGCTGAGCATGTCCAGGTTGCTCTGGTCGGCATACAGGCTGCCGGACCGGCAGAACGGAATGCGGCTGCCGCCGACAATGGCGATTCGGCGCAGGTTCTTGTCGGGCATCAGGACGCCTCCTTGTCGGCTTTCTTGTCGGCTTTGCGGGATTCGAGATAGTGCATCGGGCCGCCGCGGAAGGGCGCGAACCCGGTGCCGAAGATCATGCCGGCGTCGAGCAGGTCGGCATCCTCGACCACCTTGTCGGCCAGGCAGGACCGGCATTCATCGAAGTAGGGCTGCATGAGCTGTTCGGCCAGCTTGTCGAGATCGTGACCCTTGTGGGCGTCGTCTTCGCGCTGAGGCTTGCCATCCTTCCAGCGGTAGAAGCCCTCGCCGGATTTCTTGCCCAGCTTGCCGGCTTCGACCATTTCCTCGAGCACTTTGCGGTCTTCGCCGGCGTCGTCGCCCATCAGCGTCTTGATGACACCCAGCCCGACATCCAGGCCGACGGTGTCGGCCAATTCCACCGGCCCCATGGGCATGCCGAATCGCTCGGCGGCCTTGTCCAGCGCTTCCTTGGGTACGCCTTCGCGGTGCATCTTCATGGCATTGCGCATATAGGGGCCGAGTACGCGGTTGACCAGAAAGCCGGGCGTGGATGTGACCGGCAGGGCGTACTTGCCGATCTGGGTGGCGAAGCTTGAGCCGTCATTGACCCGGTCGGTATTGGATACTTTGTTGTCGTAGACAATCTCGACCAGTGGCATCTTGGCCACCGGGTTGAAAAAGTGCAGCCCGATCAGGCGCGACGGGTCGTTGAGTACGTCGGCGAGTTCGGATAGCGGGATGGCGGACGTGTTGGTGGCCAGGATCGCATCGCGCGAGGCTTCCTTGTCGACCTTGGCGAACAGTTCGCGCTTGGCCTCGCGGTCCTCGAAGATGGCCTCGATGATCACGTCGGCCTGGCTCAGGCCCTTGCCCTCGACATCGGCAATCAACCTCGATCTGGCCGCGGCCACGGCCGTCGGCGTCTTGAGCTTGCGCTTGAACAGCTTGCCGGCGCGCTTGAGGGCCGGTTCGATGTATTTCATCTCGCGGTCCTGGAGGGTGACCTCCAGCCCGCGCAAGGCGCACCAGGCCGCGATATCCCCGCCCATGACGCCGGCACCGATGACGTGGACGCGGCGTGCGGTGAATTCGCTGCGCTTGCCTTGTGCCTTGAGTGCTTCCATCAGGCGGAAGACGCGGCGCAGGTTGCGGGAGGTCTCGCCGGCGAGGAGCTTGGGCACTTCCTCGGCCTCGATGCGGATCATGCGCGCGCACGAGTCGCCGTTTGCCTCGAAGGCGTCGATCAGTTTGTAAGGCGCGGGGTAGTGTTCCTTGCGGGCCTTGCGTGCGGTCTGCTTGCGCATCTGTCCGGCCAGGAACTTCCGCACCGGCCCCCAGGTGGTGGCGCGCGCGGTCAGGCCCGGCTTGCGCGACTTGCGCTTCTTCAGCACCGCGTTGCGCGCCGCCCAGCGCAGCGAGCCGTGCCGATTGACGGTCTGGTCGATCAGGCCGAGCCCCTTGGCGGCTCTTGCCCTGAGCATCTTGGCGGTGAGCATGATCTGCATCGCCTGCAAGCCACCCATGGCGCGGATGCTTCGACCGGAGCCGCCGAAGCCGGGGTAGATGCCGAGATTGACTTCCGGGAAGCCGATGCGCGTGTGTTCGGCGTCGAGCGCGATGCGATAGTCGAAACACAGCGCCAGTTCGAGTCCGCCGCCCAGACAGTAGCCCTCGAAGGCCACGACTGTGGGAAAGGGCAGGTCGTCGATGCGCTGGAAAAGCTTGTGGACTTCGCGAACGTTGCTGCGCAGTTCGTCGACGTCGTCGGTGGCGTCGAATTCGCGCACATCCGCGCCGACGATGAAGGACTTGGGCTTGCCCGACATCAGGACCAGGCCGGTGGGATGGTCGGCTTCAAGCCGGCCGATGATCGAGTCGAGCTCTTCGAGGACCTGCGAGCCGAGGCTGTTCACTTTCTCGTCGTCGCGGTCGAGGTAGAGCCAGGCTATGCCGTCGAGATCGGATTCCAGCCGCCAGTGCCTTCCGGCGCTGGTTTGCGAGGCAGTCGATGCCATCCGGAACTACTCCATTCTGGTGCGTATGGTTAGCTTATCACCATGTATCGCTGCTTGTGTCGCTATGCGCGTGCTCAGGGCAGTTCGACGCCGAGGCGGGCCATGAGCGCGACGATCTGCGTGAGCGGCAGGCCGACCAGCGCGGTCGGGTCATCGCTGGTGATGCGCTCGACCAGGCAGATTCCCAGGGCTTCGCTCTTCATCGAGCCGGCACAGTCGAAAGGCCGATCGGCGTCGACGTAACGCTCGATCTGACGGCGGTCGAGTTTTCGCATGGCTACAACGGTGGGCACGTCGGCGGTGTGTTCTTCATGATCCCGACGAACGGTAACAGCCGTGTGGAACACGACCTCGGCGCCGCTGCAGAACGCCAGCTGATCGATGGCCCGATCACGGCCGCCGGGTTTGCCCATCAGGCGCCCGCGGCACTCGGCGACCTGATCGGATCCGATCACCACGGCCCCGGGCCTGATGCGGGCGACGGCGGCGGCCTTGGCGCGGGCAAGGCGCTCGGCCAGGGCCGCTCCGGATTCGCCCTCGGCGGGCGATTCGTCGACATCCGGGGAGAGTTTCTCGAAGTCCCATCCGAGCCGCGTCAGGAGTTCGGCCCGATAGGGCGAGCCGGAGGCGAGGACGATCTTGTGCGGGGGGCGGGATTCAGGCATCGCGCAAAGTGTTGTGAAAGCTGTTTGAGTGGTATAATGATCGGCTTATGTCGCGAGACTTTCCAGACTGGATCGACCCGCACAAGGCGGCAGCCGCCGGTCGGGAATTCAGCGGTACGGTTCCGCTGGCGCGCCTGACTCGCCTGGAGGGCATGATAGCCGATCCGGGCGAGTCCGAAATCGGCTTTCGGGTCGTTTTCGGGTACGACGAGCAGCGCCAGGTCCGGGCCGAAGTTTCTGTCAGTGGGCGGGTACCGCTTCGCTGCCAGAGGTCGCTGAAAGTTTTCGAGCATCCGATCGAGAGCCGGTCGGTCGTGGGCATCGTTCCCGACGATCGTACGGCCGATTCGTTGCCCGAGGACTACGAGCCGCTGCTGTGCCCGGACAACAAGGTCGAGCTGGTTCGCCTGATCGGCGAGGAGGTCCTGCTGGGATTGCCGCTGGTGCCGATCGATCCGGCATCGCCCAAGGTGGGCGAAGAAGCGCCGACTTCGGACACGTACCGGCCCTTCGCGGAGCTGGCCGACGAGCTGCGAAGGAATCGTGACAAGGACAAATGACACAGGAGTATTGAGCAATGGCTGTTCAGAAGAGTCGCAAGACCCCGTCGCGTCGCGGCATGCGTCGTTCGCACGATAGCCTCAGCGGTCCGACGCTGGCGGAAGAATCGACCACGGGCGAAATCCATCGTCGCCACCACGTATCCGCCGAGGGCTTCTACCGCGGTCGGCAGGTCGTGGAAGTAGCCCCCGAAATCGACGAAGAAGAGCTCGAAGAAACCCAGGGCTGACCGGCCCGACCTGAATCGTGGCTTTGCAGCAACGTGCCAGCGTTGCCGTCGACGCAATGAGCGGCGACGGCGGGCTCGATATCGCCATGGCTGCAGTGCGTCGTGCCCTGAAGGACGATGCGCAGCTGCGAGTGGATCTGGTGGGCGAGCCGGGGCAGCTGCGCGAGGCGCTGGATTCGGCCGGCTTGAAAGAGGGCGATCGAATCGCGCTGGTTGCCGCCGATCAGGTACTGCCCATGGATGCAGGCCCGGCGCAGGCGCTGCGGCACGGCGGTGGAAGCAGCATGCAGGTCGCGCTCGAGCGGGTCGCTGGCGGCCAGGGTTCTGCGATGGTCAGCGCCGGCAACACGGGCGCCCTGATGGCGCTGTCGCGGCAGGTGCTGGGCATGCTGCCGGGAATCGAGCGGCCGGCCTTGATGGCGGCCCTGCCGACGGCGAACGATGACGTCTGGGTGCTCGACCTGGGTGCCAACGTCGGCGTCAACGCACATCGTCTGCGCGAATTCGCCCAGTTGGGCAACACCACGGTCCGCGTGCTGCAAAGCCGTTCGCCGCGCATCGGCTTGCTCAATATCGGTCAGGAACCGAGTAAGGGGCCTGACGTGGTTCGCGAGGCCGCCCGGTTGATCGACGCGGAACCCGGGCTGGCGTTTCATGGGTTCGTCGAGGCCGATCAGGTGTTTGCCGGGGAGGTCGACCTCGTCGTCTGCGATGGCTTTGCGGGCAACGTGCTGCTCAAGAGCGCCGAGGGCATGGCGCGACTCCTGTTCGGGCAACTGCGCGGTGAGCTCAGAGGCTGGCGCGCGGCGCTGGTTCGCCGGTCGCTCTTGCGCGTGTATGACAAGCTCGATCCGGCCCGGCATAATGGGGCCCCGCTGCTGGGCGTGCGCGGAATCGTGATCAAGAGTCACGGCGGCGCATGTGAGCGCGGTTTCGCAACGGCCATCGGCCTGGCCGCACTCGAGGCGCGAAGGAACCTGATTCCGGAGCTCGAGGAAGCGCTCTGGGCCAGTTACTGACCGACACGCAGGGACAAACCAACACAATGTACGCTCGCATCATCGGCACCGGACGCTATCTACCCGAGAAAATCCTGACCAACAAGGACCTCGAGCAGATGGTCGATACCAGCGATCAGTGGATCCAGGATCGAACCGGAATCCGCCAGCGACATGTCGCGGCCGAGGACCAGACCACTTGCGATCTGGCTGAAATGGCGGCTCGCCAGGCGATGGAGGATGCCGGCCTCAAGCCGGGCGACATCGATCTGCTCCTGGTGGGTACGACCACCCCGGATGTGATCTTTCCGTCGACCGCCTGCCTGCTCCAGCACCGTATGGGCATGGCCGAATGCGGTGCTTTCGACATCAACGCGGCCTGCTCGGGTTTCATCTACGCGCTGTCGGTAGCCGACCAGTACATCCGCAACGGCACGGCCCGCAACGTGCTCGTGGTCGGTGCCGAGACGCTCACGCGGATGCTCGACTGGAACGATCGCTCGACCTGTGTCCTGTTCGGCGATGGTGCCGGCGCGGCGGTGCTGACCGCCGACGAGAACCCGGGCATCCTGTCGACGCACATCCACGCCAACGGCGGCTACAGCGACCTGCTCAAGGTCGATGTCGGGGTCTCGCGCGGTTTCAAGGCCGAGGCGCGCGGCGGCGTCTCGGTGTCGATGAAAGGCAACGAGGTCTTCAAGGTGGCGGTCAACACCCTCGGGCGGATCGTCGACGAAACCCTGGCGGCCAACAATCTCGACAAGGAAGACCTCGACTGGCTGATCCCGCACCAGGCCAATCTGCGCATCATCAAGGCAACGGCCAAGAAACTGAAGATGTCGATGGACCAGGTCGTGGTCACCGTGGATCGCCACGGCAACACCTCGGCTGCATCCGTGCCGATGGCCCTGGACGAAGCCCTGCGCAGTGGACGCATTCAGCGCGGCGACAAGCTGCTGCTCGAGGCCTTTGGCGGCGGTTTCACCTGGGGCGCGGCGCTCGTCGCCTACTGATCGCCTTTCCACGACCCGCACTCATTTCATCGCATTCCATTGTCAGGGGAGGACGCATGACGGATTTTGCATTGCTGTTTCCGGGACAGGGTTCGCAGTCGGTGGGCATGCTGCAAGCGCTGGCCGGCCGATACGACCGGGTTCGGCAAACTTTCGAAGAAGCCGGCGAGGTGCTGGATACCGACCTGTGGAAAGTTGTCAGCGAGGGGCCGCAAGAGGAACTCAACAGAACCGAGATCACGCAACCTGCGGTGCTGACCGGCACCACTGCGGTGTGGCGGATCTGGCAGGACCTGGGCGGGCCGACGCCGGCGCGTCTGGCCGGGCACAGCCTGGGCGAATATTCGGCGCTGGTCGTGGCCGGTGCACTGGATTTTCCGACCGCCGTCGCTCTCGTATCCGAGCGCGGCCGCCAGATGCAGGCTGCCGTTCCCGAAGGCGTGGGCGCGATGGCTGCCATACTCGGCCTGGAAGACGAAGTCGTCACCGCCATCTGCCGTGAAGTGGCCGAGGACCAGGTTGTCGTGCCGGCGAATCACAATTCGCCCGGCCAGATCGTGATTGCCGGCCACGCCGCCGCCGTGGAACGGGCGTTGCACAAATGCAGCGAAGCCGGTGCGCGGCGCGCGGTCAAGCTGCCGGTCAGCGTACCTTCGCATAGCCCGCTGATGCAGCCGGCGGCGGAGGCAATGCGCGATATTCTGGCCGACACCGAAATCGCTGTACCGAACATCCCGGTCGTTCACAATTGCGATGTCCTCGTGCACGAAAAAGCTGACGACATACGCGATGCGCTCGTGCAGCAATTGACCAGTCCCGTACGCTGGACCGAGTCGGTGCGGTCGATCTGTGACGCGGGTATCATGGACCTGGCCGAATGCGGGCCGGGAAAGGTGCTCTGCGGCCTGGGTCGCCGCATCGAGCGCCAGGCTCGCTGGGTCCCGCTCGAGGATCCCGAAACCCTGGAAAAGACGATCAGCAGCTACAAGGAGTCGCAGTGATGACGCCCGAAACGGCAAATCGTATCGACGGTCGTGTGGTCCTGGTCACCGGAGCCAGCCGCGGCATCGGGCGGGCGACGGCCGACTGGCTCAAGGCCATGGGCGGTGATGTGTTCGGAACCGCCACGTCACCGGACGGCGCCGAGCGAATTTCCGCGCGGATCGGCGAAGGCCGCGGCCTGGTTCTCGACATCACCGATCCCGAGGCCATCACCGAAACGGTCGCGACCATCAAGGAGCGCTCCGGCGCCGTGACCGTGCTGGTCAACAATGCCGCCATAACGCGCGATCAACTGCTGATGCGGCTCAAGGACGACGACTGGGACGCGGTACTCGATACCAATCTCAGAGGTGTGATGCGCATGACCCGAGCCTGCCTGAGGGGCATGCTCAAGGAAAAGTCCGGCCGCATCATCGGGATTTCGTCGGTGGTCGGCTACAGCGGTAATCCGGGTCAGAGCAACTATGCCGCTGCCAAGGCCGGCGTGGCGGGTTTCTCGCGGTCCATTGCGCATGAGCTCGGTAGCCGCGGCATCACGTCCAACGTCGTCGCACCCGGCTTTATCGAAACCGACATGACGGCCGAGCTCGACGAGAAACAGCGCGCGCGTCTGACCGAGTCGATTCCCCTCAATCGGCTCGGAGCGGTTGAAGACGTGGCCGCGGCTGTTGGCTTCCTCGCCAGCGACGCCGGGGGCTACCTGACGGGTCAAACGCTGCATGTCAACGGCGGCATGTATATGACCTGAAGCTTTAAGAGGCTTTTTTAAACTATTGATTTTTAATTTTAGTTATTCGTCAGGGCCGGGGGCGCAAGGCGTTATTTCGGTACCTGAAAACTGGCAGTGAGCGGATTTGTTCACTACAATGTGCCCGCTTTGGGCAACCCTTATCAACGAGGAAATCAGAAATGAGCAGCATTGAAGAACGCGTCAAGAAAATCGTGATCGAACAGCTGGGCGTCAAGGAAGAAGAAGTCACCCCCAGCGCTTCCTTTGTCGACGACCTGGGTGCCGACTCGCTGGACACGGTGGAGCTGGTCATGGCCCTGGAAGAAGAGTTCGAGTGCGAGATTCCCGACGAAGAGGCCGAAAAGATCACCAGCGTTCAGCAGGCGATCGATTACATCAAGGCCAACGTCGACAATTGATGTCGACTTTGAGGTCTGCTCTCACAGTCTTTCGTCATTGAATAACGGAGTCGCACATGCAGGGTGACCGCCGCATCGTCATTACCGGCATGGGTTGTATTTCGCCCGTGGGCAACGACGTGGCCAGTGCCTGGGATGCCATCTGCAATGGTCGCAGTGGTATCGGGCCCCTCGAGGCCTTCGATCCCGAGCGTTTTTCGGCCAGGATTGCCGGCGAAATCCATGGGTTCGACGTCGGTGAGTATCTGTCGCCCAAGGAAGCGCGCAAGTGCGATACGTTCATCCACTATGGCATGGCTGCCTCGATGCAGGCCATCGCCGATGCCGGGCTGAGCGACAGTGAAGAGGACGCCGAACGAATCGGGTTGGCGATCGGCTCGGGGATCGGCGGCATCTCGACCATCGAGCAGACCTACAACACGTACCTCGAAAGTGGGCCCCGCCGTATCTCGCCGTTTTTCATTCCCGGCGTGATCATCAACATGATCGCGGGCAACCTCTCGATCAAGTACGGTTACCAGGGTCCGAACATTTCGATCGTGACCGCCTGTACCACGGCCACCCACAATATCGGCGACGCCGCACGCATCATTGCCTACGGCGATGCCGACGTGATGGTTGCCGGCGGCGGTGAGTTCGGAACGACACCGACAGCCTACGGCGGCTTCACCTCGGCCAAGGCGCTGTCCACGCGCAACGACGAACCGGAGAAGGCCAGTCGGCCCTGGGACGTCGATCGCGACGGCTTCGTGCTTAGCAACGGGGCCGGCATCGTTGTGCTGGAAGAGCTCGAGCATGCGAAAAAACGCGGTGCGACCATCTACGCCGAAGTAGCCGGCTACGGAATGAGCGGCGATGCCTATCACATCACGTCACCCTCGGAAGGGGGCGAAGGCGCGGCACGCTGCATGACCAACGCCATGCGCGATGCCGGCGTCGATCCCTCGGAAGTGGGCTACATCAACGCGCACGGCACGTCCACCCAGCTTGGGGACCGGGCGGAGTGCGCCGCCGTCAGGACCTGCCTGGGGGATGATGTCGGTAGCGTGATGATGAGTTCGACCAAGTCGATGACCGGGCACCTGCTGGGTGCGGCCGGTGGCGTGGAGGCCATCTTTACCGCACTGGCATTGCGTGACGGGGTGATCCCGCCGACGATCAATCTCGACGAAGTCGATCCAGACTGCCGCGATATCGATCTCGTGCCCCACCAGGCGCGCGAAAAGCCGATCAGCGTTGCCATGAGCAATTCCTTCGGTTTCGGCGGCACCAACGGCACGCTGCTGCTGAAACGATTTGAATGACCTGTGCGGCGCGTGAGCTGACGGCGCCCGCGTCGTTGCTCGCCCTTCACCGGCAGTTTCCCGATCAATGGCCCTACCTGCTTGCCAGTTCGGCATCGGCCGGCAAGCTCGGTCGCTGGTCGCTGCTGCTGCGCGCAGCCGATGAGGCGCCCCTGATACTCGACCAGGCCGCCGTTGGCGCCGGCCCCGGTTTTCTGGATGAACTGGCCGATCGCCAGCGCGAGGCCGAATCGGAATCGTCCGATCGCCGGTTTCCCTTCTGCGGCGGATGGTTTGTCTATCTGGGTTACGAACTGGCCGGCGAAATCGAGCCCGGACTCAAACTTGCCCGTTCGCGCGACGGCTTGCCGGCGGCACTGGCCCGGCGCTGTCGTTCGGCGCTGTTGCACGATCACCTCGACGATCGTTACTGGCTCGTGGCAGAGGACCAGGCGGAACTGGCCAGGGCAGGGGACGATATCGAACGGCTCGATGACCGCAGCGACCCGGGCGGAGCGGCCCCGCCCGAACTCGATCTGAACGCCGACCCCGGTGAGCGATTCAAGTCCGGCGTCGAGCGCATCCGCGACTACATTCGAGACGGTGATGTCTTCCAGGTGAACCTCTCGCGTGGATGGGAAGCGACTGGCCGGGAAGCGATCGACCCGGCTTCGATTTACCGGGCCCTGGCCGGTTCCAATCCGGCACCCTTCGCCGCGCTGGCGCGTCTGCCCGGCGGCACCGTGGTTTCTTCCTCGCCCGAGCGGCTGGTGAGTGTCGACGGCGAGTTCGTGCAGACCCGCCCCATCGCCGGCACCCGGCCGCGGGGCCAGTCCGAGGAAGCGGATTCCCGGCTGACCAGCGAGTTGGTGTCCCACCCCAAGGAGCGCGCCGAACACATCATGCTGATCGACCTGGAGCGCAACGACCTGGGCCGTGTGTGCCGGATTGGCAGTATCGAAGTCGACGAACTGATGGTGATCGAGTCCTACGCCCACGTGCACCACATCGTCTCCAACGTGCGCGGACTGCTGCGCGAGGGGATGACCGCGGCCGACGTGATCCGGGCGGTGTTTCCCGGCGGCACGATTACCGGCTGCCCCAAAGTACGCTGCATGGAAATCATCGCGGAACTGGAGCAGCAGGGGCGCGGATGCTACACGGGTGCGTTGGGGTACCTGGGCCGGGACGGCCGCATGGATCTGAATATCCTGATTCGTTCCATGGTGGTCGGCGGCAACCGCATCACCTTCCGTACCGGGGCGGGTATCGTGGCCGATTCGGACCCCGCAGCGGAACTGGCCGAAACCGAAGACAAGGCCCGCGGGCTGCTGGCCGCGATCGGTCATGGTTGACGCGCTGGTCAACGGCGAACCCTGCAACGTCGTGCCACTCGACGACCGCGGGCTGCTCTACGGAGACCACCTCTTCGAAACGGTTGCTTTCGTATGCGGCCGGGCGCCGCTCTGGGATCGGCATATGGCTCGCCTGGCGCGCGACGCCCGGCGCTTGTTGATGCCGGAAGTCGATCCCGATTTGCTTGCGGCCGAGTGCGCCCGGCTGGTTGACGGTCAACGCCGTGCGGTCGTTCGCATCACCCTGACCCGTGGCAGCGGCGGTCGTGCCTACGAGCCACCGGATGCCCCCCGGCCACGCCGCATCCTGGCGCGTCGCCCCTGGTCGGCGACAATTGACCAGGTCCGCACGGAAGGCATTGTGCTGCACACCAGCCCCGTTCGCCTGTCGGTGGGGCGGGAACTGGCCGGCATCAAGCACGGCAATCGCCTCGAGCAGGTTCTGGCCGCCGAGCACGCCCGGCGGGCGGGCGTCGACGAGGCGGTTCTGTTCGATGTCGACGGTCGGCTGGTCGAGGCGATTGCGGGCAACCTGGTTCTCCTCATCGATGGCAAGGCGGTCACGCCCCGGCTTGCCGGTTCGGGCGTGGCCGGCGTTGGTCTCGAGTGGTTGGGTGAGCGCCTCGGAAGCGATCTGGCTACTCGCGAGCTTGATGCCGAAAACCTGCGGCGGGCGGAGAGTGCCATGGTGATAAACTCGGTCGCCGGTATCCGGCCGGTGCGGAAACTCGATGATCGTGCTCTGGAGATCAGCGAGACGTGCCGCCGCTGGCAGCGACTCTGGGACGAATTGTTCGAATGCGAAGATTGATCATCGGGATCCTGTTGATCGCCGTGCTCATCGCCGGCGCGGCGGCCTGGCTGTTTCAGGACTGGCAGCAGTTCCGTCAGCGCCCCTTGACCGAGGACGGCCCGGTCAACCTGTGGCTGGACAGCGGTACAAGCTTCCGGGGAATGGTCCGGAAGCTGGAGCTTCTGGGCGTATCCCGGTTCGACTGGCGCTGGCGCGTGCTCGGGCGAATCGACGCTCCCGTTCTGCGCGCCGGCGAGTATCGCATCGAGCCGGGGATGAGCGTTTCTGATGCCATCGCGATGA
This sequence comes from Wenzhouxiangella psychrophila, assembly GCF_042310375.1. NCBI lineage: Bacteria > Pseudomonadati > Pseudomonadota > Gammaproteobacteria > Chromatiales > Wenzhouxiangellaceae > Wenzhouxiangella > Wenzhouxiangella psychrophila. The sequence goes on from NZ_JBHJMQ010000002.1 coordinate 398,299, forward strand.
TCGCGGCCGGTCGCGTACGCAAGCACCGCTTCACCATTGTCGAGGGCTGGACGGTGAGCGAACTGCGTGCCGAGCTGGCGGTCGATCCGAGGCTGCGCCGGGTCGCGGCCGGTTTCGCGGAAGGCGAACTGATGCAGCACCTCGACTGCGACGGTTGCCAGCCCGAAGGCCGATTTCTGCCGGAAACTTACTTCTTCGTCCGCGGTTCCAGCGACCTCGAACTGCTCGAGCGGGCTTATGAAGACATGGCCGACGCGCTGGAGCGGGCCTGGGCGAACCGTGACGAGGGCCTGCCCCTTGACGATCCCTACGAACTGCTCGTCCTGGCTTCGCTGATCGAGCGCGAAACCGGCCAGGCCGATGAGCGCGCCCGCATCGCCGGGGTTTTCGTGCGGCGACTGGAGCAAGGCATGCGGCTGCAGACCGACCCGACCGTCGTCTACGGCCTGGGCGAGGACTTCGAGGGCAGACTGCGCCGGGTGCACCTGACCACCGACCACCCCTGGAATACCTACACCCGGCACGGCCTGCCGCCGACGCCGATCGCGCTACCGGGGCGTGCCTCGCTGGAAGCGGCCGCCCGCCCGGCCGATGGGACGGCCCTGTATTTCGTGGCCCGCGGTGACGGCAGCCACAAGTTCTCGGACACCCTGGCGGAGCACAATGCCGCCGTCAACCGCTATATCCGGGGGCGATGATGCGTCGCGGTCGATTCATTACGCTCGAAGGCGGTGAGGGTGCCGGCAAGACGACCGCCATGCACACCGTGCGTTCCTGGCTGGCCGAGCGCGGCCGCGAGGTGATCGTCACGCGTGAGCCGGGCGGCACGGCGGCGGCGGAGCGCATCCGGGCGCTGCTGCTCGACCCGGATAACGGGCCGCTGACGCCCATGAGCGAACTGCTCTTGATGTTCGCCGCCCGCCAGGAAAACCTCGCCGGTGTCATCCGGCCTGCGCTGGCGCGGGGCACGGACATCATCTGTGATCGGTTCACCGACGCCAGCCGCGCCTATCAGGGTGCTGGCCGGCAATTGGGCTCCGAAGCGGTCGAGACCCTGGCCGGCCTGGTCCATCCCGACCTGCAGCCCGACCTGACGCTTCTACTGGATGTGCCGGTGGCCGTGGGCATGGAGCGCATACGCGGTCGCGAGGGCGGGCCCGATCGCATGGAACAGAGCCGTCCGGAATTTCTCGAGCGTGTACGCCAGGCCTATCTGGCCCAGGCGCGGCTGGAACCGGGACGGTTCGTGGTCATCGACGCGGCGCGCGGGCTCGAGGACGTCACCGCAGCCATCGAGAGCGCCTTGTCGGAGAGGCTGACTTGATGCTTCCCTGGCTGGATTCAACCTGTCGTTCCCTGAGGGAGCGGATCGAGGCAAAGCGCCTGGGGCATGCTCCCCTGATCCACGGCCCGCGAGGGATCGGCAAGCGCGTCCTCGGTGACTGGCTGGCGCAGCTGTTGCTGTGCAGCCGGCCCGGGGCGTCGGGCGGCTGTGGCGACTGCCAGAGCTGCCGCCTCTTCGACGGGGGTACGCACCCCGACCGGTTCGTCGTTGAGGTCCCCGAAGACAAGCAGGGGATTGGCGTCGACCAGGTGCGCGACCTGATCGAGCGCCTGCAGTTGACCGCTTCCCTGGGCGGCAACCGCGTCGGGCTGATCCCGCAGGCCGATGCAATGAACCGTAATGCCGTTAATGCCCTGCTCAAGACGCTGGAAGAGCCGCCGCAGGATGCCTGGTTGATCCTGCTCAGCGAGCAACCGGCACGGCTGCCGGCCACCGTGCGCTCTCGTTGCCAGCAGCTGGCGCTGAGGGCTCCCGCGCGCGATCTGGCCGAGCAGTGGCTGGCCGAATCCTGCCCGGATGCCGGTGAGGTGGAACGGGAAGCCGCACTCGAGCTCAGCGCGGACGCCCCCCTGGCGGCGCGCGAAATGCTCGATACGGGAGGCCTGGAGACGGGGCTGTCGCTGCTCGATGATCTGCTCGAATCGAAACCCCATGCCGAGGTTCTGGAGCGCTGGCAGGTCGACCCGGCGGCGAGTTGGACGTGGATCGCGCGCTGGATGTCGGTCATCATGGCGCGCGCCAGTGGAGCCGGTGGCAGGCATCCCCCCGGGAGGCGCCTGCCCGAGCGGGTTAACCGGCGCGAATTGGCCCGCCTCTGGCAGATGGCCCTGGACGGGCGCCGAGAGGCCACCAGGGGAGTGGTTCGGCAGGACCTGCTTCTGGGCCGTTGGCTGCTAGAATGGGAGGCGTGTCAAACGGCGCGGAAATGACTTCATGGCCCAGAAAGGCATTCTCTCCTACAACATCGAAAACAAGCAGGAGCTCTACGGCGCCTACATGCCGTTCTTGATCAACGGCGGCCTGTTCGTTCCCACACGCAAGGAATTCCGGCTCGGTGACGAGGTGTTGATCCTGCTTGGCCTGATGGGCGAAGAGCGCATCGCGATTCCCGGTAAAGTGGCATGGCTGACGCCGTCCGGCGGGGGGCGAGCGGCCAACAGCGGGGTGGGCGTGCAGTTTTCGGACAGTGCCGAGGGCCAGCAGGCGCAGAGCACGATCGTGTCGCTGCTGGCGGGCATGCTCGACAGCGACAAGCCGACCCGAACGATTTAATTTTCAATTATTTCAATACATCAATTTCCAAACAATGACCAATGAGTCATTGAAAATTGACTAATCGCTCCATCATCCATGTCGACATGGATGCTTTCTACGCCAGCGTTGAACAGCGCGATCATCCCGAACTGCGCGGTCGCCCGGTCATGGTCGGCGGCGGAAGCAGCCGTGGCGTCGTCGCTGCCGCCAGCTACGAAGCCAGACAATATGGTGTGCGCTCGGCCATGCCCGGAGCGAGGGCCAGGCGACTGTGCCCTTCCGGTGTCTTTGTCTCGGCGCGCTTCGACCGTTACCGGGAAGTCTCCCGGGAAGTGTTCGACCTGATGGGCGCATTCAGCGACCGTATTGAAGGTCTCAGCCTCGATGAAGCCTTTATCGATGTCAGCGATCAGGTAAATCTCGACGGTCAGTCTCTTTCCGGGATCGGCAGCCTTCTCAAGCGGCGCATTGCCGAGCAGACCGGCCTGACCGCCTCGGTCGGCATGGCGCACAACAAGTTGCTGGCCAAGATCGCTTCCGACTACGACAAGCCCGACGGCCTGGTTCATATTCCGGTCGACCGGGTCCAGCGCTTTCTCGATCCATTGCCGATTCGCCGTCTCTGGGGTATTGGTCCGAGAACGGCGGAGAAGCTGCACGATATCGGTGTGTTTACCGTCGGCCAGCTGCGGCGAACCGGCCTGGATGTGCTTTCCCGCCTGTTCGGCGACCATGCGCTGGAGCTGATCGAACGCGCCGCCGGCATCGATGAGCGGGAAGTCAATTCAGAGCGTGTGCGCCGTTCGATCAGCCAGGAAACCACTTTCCGGGAAGACCGCCACGATATCGACAAGTTGGTGAGTGTCATGGCCGGCCAGGCGGACAAGGTGGCCCGTCGTTTGGCGGAGCGAGGACTCTATGCGCGCACGGTGACCATCAAACTGCGCTCGAGCGGCTTTTCGACCATCACGCGCAGCCAGTCCCTGGGCGGGCACACGCGCAGCGCCGAGCGAATTCTCTCGGGTGCGCGTGAGTTGCTGGAAAGCTGGGCCGGATGGCGCAGCCAGTTTGCCGTGCGCCTGATCGGCGTCGGCGTGTCCGGGTTGTCCGAGCGGCCGGACGAATCCGACATGCTCCAATGAAGGCGCGTTTTTCGTTGTTTCAGTCTTCGGAACTGCGCGCCTCGCCGTAGAGATCGCGCAGTTCGCGTCGCAGGATCTTTCCGACATTGGTCTTGGGGAGCTCGTCGACGAACTCGACGTACTTGGGTACCTTGTAGCCGGTCAGTTCCTTGCGACAGAATTCGCGCAGTTCCTTGACGGTCAGCGAATCATCCTTGCGCACCACCACGGCCTTGACCACTTCGCCGGATTTCTCGTCCGGGGCGCCGATGGCACCGACTTCCAGCACCTTCGGATGGTTCGCTATGATGTCCTCGACCTCGTTGGGGTAGACGTTGAAGCCCGAGACGAGAATCATGTCCTTCTTGCGGTCGACGATATAGAAGTAACCCTTCTCGTCCATCTTGGCCATGTCGCCGGTACGCAGCCAGCCATCCTCGCCGAGCACCTTTGCCGTTTCCTCGGGGCGATTCCAGTAGCCTTGCATGACTTGCGGGCCACGCACGCACAATTCGCCGGTCTCGCCCTGCGGCAGGGGATTGCCGTCGCCGTCGATCACGCGACACTCGGTCGAAGAGATGGGCAGGCCGATGGCGCCGTTGTATTCTTCCAGGTCCATCGGGTTGATACAGGCCGCCGGTGATGTTTCGGTCAGGCCGTAGGCCTCGACGAGGGTTACGCCGGTCACCTTCTTCCATCGTTCGGCCACCGCACGCTGCACGGCCATCCCACCGCCGAGCGTCATTCGCAGATTGGAAAAATCGAGGTCCTCGAAGCCGGGGGTGTTGAGCAAGCCGTTGAACAGGGTGTTGACACCGGTGATGGCGGTGAACTTGACCTTGCCCAGCTCCTTGACGAATCCGGCCATATCGCGCGGGTTCGTGATCAGCACGTTGCGCCCGCCGAGCTTGATGAAGACCAGGCAGTTCGCCGTCAGCGCGAAGATATGGTAGAGGGGCAGGGCGGTGATGATCGTTTCCTTGCCGATGTCGAGTCGTCCGCCCAGCCAGGCCGATGCCTGCTGCATGTTGGCAACCATGTTGCCGTGCGTCAGGACCGCGCCCTTGGATACACCGGTGGTGCCGCCGGTGTACTGTAGAAAGGCGATGTCGTCATGCGCGAGTTTCACCGGAAGGAACTGTTCGTTGGCGCCTTCCCTGAGCAACGCGTTGAATGGCCGGGTGTTGGGGAGATTGTAGGCCGGCACCATCTTCTTGACGTAGCGTACGGCAAAGTTCGTCAGGGCGCCCTTGAGGCCGCCGAGCATGTCGCCCATGCGCGTTAGAACGATGTGTTCGATCTGGACGTCGTCGATGACCGCCTCGAGCACACTGGCGAAGTTGTCCATGATGACGATCGCCTTCGCGCCCGAGTCGTTGAGCTGGTGCTTGAGCTCCCGGGCCGTGTAGAGCGGGTTGGTGTTGACCACGACCAGGCCGGCCCGCAGGGCGCCGAAAACCGCGATCGGATACTGCAGCACGTTGGGCATCATGATGGCGATACGGTCGCCCTTTTCCAGGCCCATGGCCTGCAGGCGGGCGGCGAACGCGGCACTGTGCCGGTCCACCTGTCCGAACGTGAGCTCGGCGCCGAAGTTGACGTAGGCGACCTTGTCCCGGAATTCGTTGCAGCTGGTGTCGATCACGTCGACGACCGAATCGAACTCCCCCATGTCTATTTCGGTCGGCACCCCTTCCGGATAGTGCTCGAGCCAGGGCTTGTCGCTCATCGAATCTCCCTTCTCTACGGTTCTGTTTCGGTAGCTTCAAAGCTTGGCACAGGAGGCGGGTCGACACAAGCATCCGGAGGGGTGGGGAGCGAGGCATTTGCCCCTTTCACGGGGGGCGTTTATGATCGCCGGGAAGTCAGCGAGTGGGCAGCTTTCCGCGATGGGCGAACAAAACGTCGAACAAACGGCCGACGAGGGCGTGCGCCGCGCGTTCATGAAGGCGCTGCTCAATGAAGTACGCGCCCTCGAGGACATGCTCGAAGGGGGAATGATCGAGTCGGGCATTCGACGGATCGGCGCGGAGCAGGAGATGTTCCTGGTCGACCAGGCTTCCCGCCCGGCGTTGACGGCGATGCAGATTCTCGAGCAGATCGACGATCCGCGTTTCACGCACGAGCTGGGTCTGTTCAATCTCGAAGCCAATCTCTCGCCGCTGGAACTCGGCGGCGACTGCCTTCGCCAGCTCGAGCACGAGGCCGACGAGGTGCTCGAAATCGCCCGGGAAAAGGCCGCCACGGTCGACAGCCGGATCGCGCTGGTGGGCATATTGCCCACGCTCACGCGCGAGCACATGTCGCTCGAGTCGATGGTGCCCACCGCGCGCTATTTTGCGCTCAACGAGGCCCTGCTCAGGCTCAGGGGCAGCAATTTCAACTTTGCCATCAAGGGTATCGACCAACTCAGCATCAACCACGACAACCTGATGCTGGAAGCCTGCAATACCAGTTTCCAGGTCCACTTCCAGGTCGGTGCCGACGAGTTTGCCCACCTCTACAACATCGCCCAGGCCGTTACCGGCCCCTTGCTGGCCAGCTGTGTGAATTCACCCATCCTTCTGGGCAAGCGCCTCTGGCACGAGACCCGCATTGCCGTTTTCGAGCACTCGATCGACGCTCGTTCCGAGGCGCATGCCGCCCGGGGTCACAAGCCGCGGGTACACTTCGGCGATCACTGGATCGACAAGTCGGTGATCGAAATCTTCAAGGAAGACATCGCCCGATTCCGGGTGGTGCTCACCACCGAGTTCGAGGAAGACCCCATCGGCATGGTTTCACGCGGCGAGGTGCCCAGGCTGCGGGCGCTGTGTCTGCACAACGGCACCGTCTATCGATGGAATCGCGCCTGTTACGGCATTTCCGACAACGGCAAGCCCCACCTGAGGATCGAAAACCGCGTAATTCCATCCGGTCCGACGGTGCTCGACGAGGTGGCGAATGCCGCCTTCTTCTTCGGCATGATGTCGCGCCTGTCGCATACCGTGGACGACATTCGGGAGCACCTGAATTTCAGTGATGTGAAAAGCAATTTTCTCGCCGCCGCACGCGAGGGCCTGCGTGCCCAACAGGTCTGGTTCGACAATCGGCAGGTCACCGCGCAGGAATTGATCATCGACGAGCTGTTGCCGATGGCACGGGAAGGCCTGCTCGAAGCCGGCATCGACGAGCAGGATATCGATCGTTACCTGGGTGTGATCCGCTCTCGCGTCGACAATCGGCGAACTGGCGCACGCTGGCAACTCGAGTCGCTCGAGAGCATGCGTGACGAAGGCAACGAAAGCGAACGCCTGCGAGCGCTCGTTTCATCCATGGTCGAGCAGTCCGAAAGCGGCAGGCCGGTTTCCGAATGGGAGTTGGCGAAGATCTGCACCCAGCAGGACTGGCGCGACAGCTATCGCAATGTCGGGCAATTCATGGCCACCGATCTGTTTACCGTCAGGCCGGACGATATCGTCGACTTCGCCGCAAGCCTGATGGAATGGCGCCACGTCCGGCACGTTCCGGTCGAGGATGATTCGGGCCAGCTGCTGGGCCTGGTCTCACACCGACAACTTCTACGCCTCATTGCCCGGGGCAATCGTGACGATACGATTACCGTGCGCGACATTATGCGTCCGGACCCGATCACGGTCTCCCCCGACACCACGACCGTGGAAGCCATCCGCCTGATGCGCGACAACCGCCTCAGCAGCCTGCCGGTGGTTGAAAACGGCAAGCTGGTCGGCCTGGTTACGGAGTACGACTTGATTGTCGTCGCCAGCCGCCTGCTCGAGTCCTACCTCGTCGACGAGCCTGCCAAGTGAGCCGGTTCGGCAAGCTCTGGCTGTGCAGTGCCTGCCTGGCGTTGCTGGCCGCTTGTAGTGAGCCGCTGCCGGACGAAGAACAGATCCGCAACCGGATCGAGGCCATGCAGAACGATCTGGCCGAGGGCAATACCCGATCCTTTTTCTCGCCCGTTGCCGAGGACTTTACCGCCGCAACGCGCAATCTCGACAGGCGAGCCGCTCGCTTGCTGCTTCGGCGGGAAATGCTGGCTCACGAGTCTCTCAAGGCACGCCTGTTCGATATCGAAATCGAACTACAGGGCGAGGGCAGGGCAACCGCCACCATGCACGCCGTCCTGACCGGCGGCACCGGCCTGATCCCCGACACCGGCAGCTGGTACAAGGTCACGACCGGCTGGCGACTGGACGACGGCGACTGGATGCTGATCTCGGTGCGCTGGGAGACCGTTGCTGGTCGAGGGTGAGGGGGGAGGATTCAAAAAAAGTAATTTGTCCACAGATGAACACAGATGAACACAGATTGAAAAGATAAAAACTTGAAGAATGATTGACTTGGCAGAGCCGAATGAAGCGCGATCAGGTATTGATACCCTTGCTTCACTGCTGAGGTAAGCCCGTTTGCTAGATATTCAGCAACAGGCGTACCGACCAACTCCAGAACAATTCTCTTGTTTTCTTTTATCTGTGTTTATCTGTGTTTATCTGTGTTCATCTGTGGACCATTTATTTTTTACAGCTATTAGATACGAAAGTGCCGGCACATGGCCGGCACTCTCTTTGCTGAGTCGTTGTTGCTTCGTCAGAGCACGTAGACAAACACGAACAGCCCCAGCCAGACGACGTCGACGAAGTGCCAGTACCAGGCCACGGCTTCGAAGCCGAAGTGGTTCTTCTTCGAGAAGTGACCGGCCATGCAGCGCAGGGTGATGACGATGAGCATGATCGTGCCCAGGGTCACGTGCAGGCCGTGGAAGCCGGTGAGCATGAAGAACGTCGAACCGTAGATGCCCGAACCCAGGGTCAGTCCGAGATCCTGGTAGGCATGGATGTATTCCGAAGCCTGGAAGTAGAGAAAGATCGCGCCCAGGGCCACGGTGGCGGCCATCCAGGCGACCAGGGCCCCGCGTTGGGCTTTCTTGAGCGCCCAGTGAGCCAGCGTGATGGTCAGGCCCGAAGTCAGCAGGATCAGCGTGTTCAGCAGCGGCAGCTCGAAGGCGGGAATGATCTGGAAGTCACCGCCGAGTTGCGCCGGACCGGCTGTCGGCCAGGTTGCGTCGAACTGCGGAAATAGCAGCTCGTTGGTCATCGCGCCGGTACCTTCCCCGCCGAGCCAGGGCACGGAGAACATGCGGGCATAGAACAACGCGCCGAAAAACGCGGCGAAGAACATCACTTCCGAGAAGATGAACCAGATCATCCCCTGGCGGAATGATCCGTCCACGGCCCGGTTGTAAAGCCCCTGCTCGGATTCGCCAATGACCTGGGCAAACCAGCCGAAGATCATGACCAGCACGATCACCGAACCGGCCAGCGTGAACCATGGGCCGATTGCCGCCTGGTTGAGCCAGCTACCGGCGCCAAGCATCATCACGAACAGGCCGATGGAGCCAACGATCGGCCACTTGGCCGTGTGGGGTACGTAGTAGTGTCCTTGTGCCATGGTTGTTCCCTAGATTCAGTTTCTTGTTCGGCTGACTCGGTCGCCAGCCCGGTGATTACCCGTCGTTCCCGCCTATCCGGCGTTGAGTACGCCCCTGAAGATGAAGCCGAGGTAGATCATGGATACGACCGCGGCGAGCACGAGCGCCGTGCGAATGGCACGGCGTCGTTTCGCCCTGATTCCTTCCGGATCATGCTGGTCGCTCAAGACGTTCCTCCGCCCTTCAGGACAGGTTGTCGGAGTGTGCCGTTACGCTGTCATCCACTTTCGGCGGCGTGTCGAAGGTATGCAGCGGAGCCGGGGAGGGCACGGTCCACTCCAGGCCGCGCGCGCCATCCCAAACCTGGTCGGTAGCGCGTTCCCCGCCACGAGCAGCCTGCCAGATAATGTAGATGAACAACAGCTGGGCGAGGCCGAAGGCAAAGCCGCCGATTGACGAGATCATGTTGAACTCGGCGAACTGGACGGCGTAGTCGGGAATGCGCCTCGGCATGCCTGCCAGACCCAGGTAATGCTGCGGGAAGAACAGGACGTTGACCGAAATGGCCGACCACCAGAAGTGAATCTTGCCCAGCTTCTCGTTGTACATGTAGCCGGTCCACTTGGGCAGCCAGTAATACACGCCGGCCATGATCGCGAATACCGAGCCGGTGACGAGCACGTAGTGGAAGTGCGCCACCACGAAGTAGGTGTCGTGATACTGGAAATCGGCCGGAACAATGGCCAGCATCAGGCCCGAGAAGCCGCCGATGGTGAACAGCACGATGAACCCAAGCGCGAACAGCATGGGCGTCTCGAAACTCATCGAGCCGCGCCACATGGTCGAGATCCAGTTGAAGACCTTCACGCCGGTGGGTACCGCGATCACCATCGTGGCGTACATGAAGAACAGGTTGCCGCCCAGCGGCATGCCCACCGTGAACATGTGGTGCGCCCAGACGATGAACGACAGGAAGGCGATCGAAGCCGTTGCGTAGACCATGGAGACGTAGCCGAACAGCGGCTTGCGCGAGAAGGTCGGCAGGATCTCCGAGACGATGCCGAAAGCCGGCAGGATCATGATGTAGACCTCGGGATGACCGAAGAACCAGAAAATGTGCTGGTACATCACCGGGTCACCGCCGCCGGCGGCATTGAAGAAGCTGGTGTCGAAGAAACGATCGGTCAGGAGCATCGTCACCGCCCCCGCCAGAACCGGCATCACGGCGATCAGCAAGAAGCCGGTAATCAGCCAGGTCCACACGAACAGCGGCATACGCAGCAGGGTCATGCCCGGGGCGCGCATGTTCAGGATGGTCACGATGATATTGATCGCGCCCATGATCGAAGAAATGCCCATCAAGTGAATGGCGAAGATCACGAAGGCAATGTTGGTTCCGCCTTGCAGGGACAGCGGCGGATAGAGCGTCCAGCCCGATGCCGGACCACCCGAGGGCAGGAACAGCGTCATCAGAAGCAGGAAGAACGCGAAGGGCAGAATCCAGAACGACCAGTTGTTCATGCGCGGCAGCGCCATGTCGGGCGCCCCGATCATCAGCGGCACCATCCAGTTGGCCAGGCCCACGAAGGCGGGCATGACGGCGCCGAAGATCATGACCAGCGCATGCATGGTGGTCATCTGGTTGAAGAATTCGGGGTTGACCAGTTGCAGTCCGGGCACGAACAGCTCGGCCCGGATGACCATGGCCATGGCGCCCCCGAGCATGAAGGCGATCAGGGAGAAAATCAGGTAAAGCGTCCCGATTTCCTTGTGGTTGGTAGTGAATACCCAGCGCTTGAGCCCGGTGGGGTGCTCGGCGTGGTGTTCGTCGTGGCTCAGAGTGGTGTCGTAACTCATGTCTTGGTTTCCTCGCTCCTGTTCGCGCTTCAGCCCTGGTCAGCGGTATCCGCCGGTTCGTCGGCGGCCGTGATCTGCTGGGCTTCCGAGGCTTCATCGCCCGTTTCAGCCGTCTGTTCTGCCTTGCGGTCTGCAACCCACTGCCGGTATTCGGACGGTGAAACGGCTTCGACCACGATCGGCATGAAGCCGTGGTCCTTGCCGCAGAGTTCTGCGCACTGGCCGCGATAGACGCCCTCTTCCTCGATCAGCGTCCAGGCCTCGTTGACCATGCCCGGAATGGCGTCTCGCTTCCAGCCGAGTTCCGGCACCCACCAGGAGTGGATCACGTCGCCGGAGGTCAGCAGAAAACGAATCTTGGTGTCGGTCGGGACGATCAGTCGCTTGTCGACCTCGAGCAGGTAGTTTTCGACCGTGCGAACGTCAACACCGGAGTTGATCTGGCGCGCGGCATTGCTGTCGCGGTCGAGCGTCGAGTAGAAGTTGATCTCGTCTTCCAGATACTCGTACTGCCAAAGCCACTGGTAGCCGGTCACCTTGATATTGATATCGGCGCCGCCGGTGTCTTCCATGTCGATCAGTACCCCGGTGGCCGGGATGGCCATGATGATGAGGATCAGCACCGGAATGGCCGTCCAGGTGATCTCGGCGGCGGTCGAGTGACTGAATTTGGCCGGCTCCTGGCCTTTTGATTTACGGTGCACGATGATCGACGTGAACATGGCCGTAAAGACCAGCACACCGATGACGGTGACCACGGCCAGAATGACGTTGTGCAGCTGGTAGACGTCCTTGCTGAAGGGCGTGACGCCACCGGGCATGTTGTCGCCCACGGCGTACAGACCCCAAGTGACCACGATGATGACCGCCATCACCGCCAGGGCCACGATCAGTTCGTTCGTTCTCTTCATCCTCGACTCACCTGTAATTGCTTGAACCACCCCGAGCGTCGAACGGTCGGAGGCTCTCCTTGAGGGCGTCAGCCAGCGCCAGCTTCTCGGCGGTTGGCAGGAAGTCGCCGATCACCTGGCGCCTTCCGTGACAGGTCACCACGACCCGGCGTTCGCCCATTCGCTGCTCTTCGATTTCAATTCGCACCCAGGCGGAAGGCCACTCGGAGTGGGTCTTCCGCCGGACATCGAAATGATCGATTCTGAGCCAGTCGCGGTCGATTTCCAGTCGCTCCCGTGCCCAGTTGCCCCGCCAGGCCAGCCGCATGCACCAGCCGACGACGAGCAGGTGCACGACGGCGGCCAGCATGATCGGCCATAAGCCCAGCAGGAGCGGCCCGAGCGCCACCAGCAGCGTGACCGCACTCAGTCCCAGAAACACGGCGGCCAGTCGATCCAGCGACATCGACAGGTTGGAGCGCGCCTCGATCACGCTGGTGGGGCGCGGATTCACACTGTCCCAGATGTCGATCACGGGCCGATAACCGTGTTTCTTGATCTACGTCTTATATTCTAGCCCATGCGGCATCAACGTGGCAGGGGAAATTGCGATTGGACTGCTGACACCAGCCCTCGACCGCCTTCGGTTACACTTGAACTACGCCTGAAAAACCCGTCTACAGAGGCCCCGATGAGTCAAGCTTCCCATCCTTTCGTCACGACCGAACCATTTGCTCCGGACGAGCTGCGCAAGGCACTCGACGATGCCTGGCAGAAAGACGAGGCCGAGCACGTGCGCTTTCTGCTCGAGCAGGTGCAGCTGGACAACGACCAGCGGCAAGGCATACGCGATGCCGCGCTCGATCTTGTCAAGCGCGTGCGCGAGCGCAGTCGCGATGCCGGTGTCATGGAAGCGTTCATGCGCGAATACGATCTGTCCTCGGAAGAGGGCGTGATCCTGATGTGCCTGGCCGAGGCCCTGTTGCGGATTCCCGACAACGATACGGCCGAAGAATTGATCTCCGACAAGCTCTCCGACGCCGACTGGGAGTCTCACCTGGGCAAGAGCTCCTCGGTGTTCGTCAACGCCGGCACCTGGGGCCTGATGCTGACCGGCCGCCTGGTCAGCGTCAAGGACAAGGAGAAGCGCAGTATCGGTACGGTGTTGTCGAAAATCGCCAACAAGTCGGGGGAGCCGGTGGTTCGTACTGCCATTCGCCAGGCGATGCGCATCATGGGCCATCAGTACGTGATGGGGCGCACCATCGAGGAGGCGATGGAACGGTCCAAGAAGAAAGCCAACCAGCGCTTCCGTTACTCCTTCGACATGCTGGGCGAGGCGGCGCTTACCGCGGACGACGCACGCCGCTATTTCGATTCTTATGCGGCTGCCATCGATGCCATCGGCCGGGCCACCGAAGGCGACAACGTCTTCGCGCTTCCGAGCATCTCGGTCAAGCTGTCAGCCCTGCACCCACGCTACGAGCACGCCCAGCACCATCGGATGATGGAAGAGCTGGTGCCGAGGCTGCTCGAACTTGCACGCCGGGCGCGCAAGGCCGGCATCGCATTGACCGTCGATGCCGAGGAAGCCGATCGCCTCGACCCGTCCTTCGACGCGTTCGCCGCCGTGCTGGCGGCCCCGGAGCTGGAAGGTTGGGATGGCTTCGGCCTGGCCCTGCAGGCCTATCAGAAGCGGGCCTGGGCCGCCATTGACTGGCTCGCCGAACAGGCACGCGAGACCGGCCACCGTATTCCCATCCGCCTGGTCAAGGGCGCCTACTGGGATACCGAGATCAAACTGGCACAGATCGAGGGTGTCGAGGACTACCCGGTCTTCACGCGCAAGGCCAACACGGACCTGTCGTATATCGCCTGCGCCGACAAGCTGTTGTCGATGCCGGACTGCTTCTACCCCCAGTTCGCCACCCACAACGCGCACACCATTGCCACGATCGCGGAACTGGCCGGTTCGAACAGCGAGTACGAATACCAGCGGTTGCACGGCATGGGTCAGCAGCTCTACGAGGAAGTCCTCGACAATGACCGATTCAACGGCCAGTGTAGGGTTTACGCGCCGGTCGGCAACCACAAGGACCTGTTGCCCTACCTGGTGCGCCGGCTGCTGGAGAACGGCGCCAATACCTCTTTCGTCAACCGCATCGTCGACGAAAAGCTGCCGGCGGAGAAGGTGGTCGACGATCCCATCGCCGAAGTGCAGTCGCACTCGAGCATGTCGCATCCACGCATTCCGCTTCCGGCTGACCTGTACGGCCGCGAGCGCCGCAACAGCCGCGGTATCAACATGGGCCGGAATTCCGAGCTTTCCGGGCTCAAGCGGGGCATGGAAGAGGCCGAAAAGAACGAATGGTCGGCCGGCCCCACCGGGAAGGCCGCCCGCAGCGAGGAAGAAGGCAGCCTGAAATCCCCGGCCGACACGGGCCTGCCCGCCGGCAAGGTGCGCTGGACCGCGCCGGATTCCGTACCCGATGCGGTCGCGGCCGCCGTGGCGGCGCAGCAGGCCTGGGACGGGCGCGGGGCGGCCGAGCGCGCCGATATTCTCGATCGGATCGGCGATCTGTACGAAGAACACTGCGCCGAGCTGATGGCCATTTGCTCGCGCGAGGGCGGCAAATCCCTTCTCGACGGTATTGCCGAGGTTCGCGAGGCGGTCGACTTCTGCCGCTACTACGCCATGCAGGCCAGGAACGAGCTCGCCGAGCCGGTCGAACTGCCCGGTCCGACGGGCGAATCCAACACCCTGCGCATGCACGGCAAGGGCGTGTTCGTATGCATCAGCCCGTGGAACTTCCCGCTGGCGATCTTCACCGGCCAGATCGTGGCTGCGCTCGTGGCTGGCAACGCCGTGCTGGCCAAGCCGGCCGAACAAACGCCCCTGATCGCGTCGCGTGCCGTGCAGCTCATGCACGAAGCCGGCGTGCCCGACGGCGTGATTCAGTGCCTGCCCGGCGACGGCAAGGTGGGCGCGGCCCTGACCGGCGATCCGCGCATTGCCGGCGTGGCGTTTACCGGATCGACCGAGGTGGCGCGCATCATCAACCGCACCCTGGCCGAGCGCGAGGGCCCGATCGCCACCCTGATCGCCGAGACCGGTGGCCAGAACGCCATGGTGGTGGATTCTTCCGCGCTGCCCGAGCAGGTCGTGGCCGACGTCATTCATTCAGCCTTTCTCAGTGCCGGCCAGCGCTGCTCGGCCCTGCGCGTGCTCTACGTCCAGTCCGATGTGGCCGACCGCATGCTCAAGATGCTCGCCGGCGCCATGGAAGAGATCGCCGTGGGCGACCCCGGCCTGCTGGAGACGGATATCGGCCCGGTCATCGACGAAGCCCAGCTGGAAATGCTCAACGAGCATGCCGGGCGCATGGACCGCGAAGCCAAGCTGATCGCCAAGACGCCTTTGCGCGAAGATCTGCCGCCCGGCCACTGGTTCGCACCGCGCGCCTACGAGATCGACAGCATCGACCGGCTGGAGCGGGAAGTGTTCGGTCCGATCCTGCACGTGGTGCGTTACAAGTCCAGCGAGCTCGACCAGGTCATCGACAAGATCAATGGCACCGGCTACGGCCTGACGCTGGGTGTGCACAGCCGCATCGACCGGATTTACCGCCACATCGCCCACCGCGCGCACGTCGGAAACGCCTACGTCAACCGCAACATGACCGGCGCGGTGGTCGGCGTCCAGCCCTTCGGCGGCGAAGGGCTATCCGGCACGGGCCCCAAGGCCGGCGGCCCTCACTACCTGTATCGTTTCGTCACCGAACGCACGCTGACCAACAACACCGCAGCCATCGGCGGCAACGCATCGCTAATGGCGTTGTCGGATTGATCGATTAACCGCGTGACCTCCGGGACGCCCCACTAATGTACGAATCGTTCTACGGTTTATCCGAACGCCCGTTCTCCATCACGCCCAATCCGCGCTTTGTCTATCTGAGCCAGCGCCATCGGGACGCGCTTGCTCATCTCCTCTACGGGGTGGGGCAGGGCGGTAGCGGCGGCTTTGTCCAGCTGACCGGCGAGGTTGGAACCGGCAAGACCACGCTCTGCCGAGTGGTGCTCGAGCAGGTACCCGAGAACACGCGCATCGCCCTGATCCTCAACCCCATGCTGTCCCCGGCCGAATTGCTGCGCGCGGTCTGCCACGAACTGGAAATTTCCATCGAGGGCACCGACGGCAGTCTCCAGCAGCTCCAGGAGCGGCTCAACAGCTATCTTCTGGAGCGTCATGCCGAGGGTGAGCGGGTGGTCCTGATCATCGACGAGGCCCAGAACATGAGCCGCGAGGGGCTCGAGCAGATTCGCCTGCTGACCAACCTCGAGACGGCCACCGACAAGCTGCTGCAGATCATCCTGATCGGCCAGCCGGAACTGCGCGAGGTGCTCGCCAGACCTGAATTGCGCCAGCTCGCCCAGCGCATCACGGCGCGTTACCACCTCGACCCGCTCAATGAAGAAGAGACCGAAGCCTACATCCGGCACCGCCTGCAGATTGCCGGCGCCGAGCGTTGTCCTTTCACCGCCGATGGTTTGCGTGCCGTTTACCTGACGTCCGAGGGCGTCCCGCGCCTGGTCAATATCATCGCCGATCGCGCCTTGATGGCCGGCTACGCGCGGGAGGAAGACCGTATCGGCGCCGGGCTGGTACGGGCAGCGGCGCGAGAAGTCGCCGGTGAGGAAGTAGAAAAGGACGGTGGCTGGCTTCGCGGCAGCATCGCGGCGTTCGCCCTGCTGGCAGTGCTCGCCAGTGGGGGTGCCCTGTCCTGGCTGATGCTGCAGCCGCAAGCGGCCTCGTCCGAGGGCGGCAACCCCGCCTGGGAATCGATGCTCGAAGACGCTTCTGCAAGCAGCGCCTGGACGGAAGTGGCCGCACTCTGGCCCGGAACGAATGCCGAAGACGTCGCCGAAGCCTGTTCGGGCGAGTCGATCGAAGGCGTGGTCTGCCTTCGCTTGCGCGGCAACCTGTCGTTCGTCGAGGAGATCGACTTGCCGCTGGTCCTCCGGCTCACGCAGCCTCCCGATGCCCACGTGCTACTGGCCGGAATCCATCGCAGTGACGTGATTCTGCGACACGGCGGTCAGGACTGGCGGGTGCCGCGAACCCGGCTCGAGCGGCGCTGGCGAGGCGATGTGCTCGTGGCATGGCCCGATAACGGCGTGGTTCTCAAACGCGGCGACTCGGGTGCGATGGTCCAGCGCATGAAGCGCCTGGCCACGCAGTCCGCTCCAGAACCTTGGACCGGCACGATCGACGCGAATTATGATGATGCGTTCCGCGACTGGATCGCCGGCTTCCAGCGACGGCACGGCCTCAACGAGGACGGCGTCATCGGCCCGGCGACGCGCCTGTTCCTGCGTGCGCCTCACGAGAGCGCACCGATGCTGCTGACCGAAAACGACGGAGCTTAAAACGTGTCTTTCATCCTCGATGCCCTGCGCAAGTCCGATGCGCGCCGTCAGCAGTCCGGCGCACCCGGGCTCAACTCGCCCGAGCCGCCCCGGCCGAATCGCCGCCGGCGTCGGCTGCTTCCCGGCCTGGCAGCGGCACTGGTGCTGTTGGCGGTCGTGGTCGTGGGCGTCTACTTCGTCCGGCCGGGCTGGTTGCCGCTGGGATCCGGGGACACTCAGCAGGCCCGTGTTACCGACGGCGAGCCGGCCTCGCCGCGGGCCGAGCCCGCTTCAGACCGGGCAGGGGAGACCGGGTCGACAGACGATGTCGCTGTCGACGAAGAGCAGTTGGCCCGGATCGAAGAAATCGCGGAAGAGCCGGAGGCGGACGCGGCGAACGATTCCAGCGCTGGCGCCGATTCTGAGAAGTCACAGGCTGCGGACGATCAAACGCGAGACCGTCGTCGCCGGCGAGTGCCGCCGAGCGAGCAGGAGCAGGTCGCGCAGCAACGAGACGTTGTGCAGGAACAATCGCGTCAGCGCGAGACCGAACCGGTATCCGCTGAGGATGCCAGGGAAGAGCTGAGGCGCCGAATGGCCGAAGCGGAGAGCAGGCGCAGCAGAGAAAGGACCGAGCCATCCCGGGATGAGCCCGAGGAAGCCCGGCAACCCGGGCCGGAAGCGGCCCCGGAACCCGAAACGAGTGAATCCGGAACCGAAGCCAAAGAACTCAACGAGGGCGTTTCCGAGTACGTCCGGGCCTGGGAATTGCCCCTGTCCGTGCGTCGAGAACTGCCGGACTTGAGCCTGACGATTCACGTTTACTCTCCCGACGAGGCAGAGCGATTCGTGCTCATCAACGGTGAGCGCCATGTTGCCGGCGACGAAATCGAAGGCGCCCGAATTGTCGATATCCGGCGCGAGGGCGCTGTGGTCGATTTTCGCTCGCATCGCTTCCTGCTCGAACCGCGATGATGCAGTCCCGGGGCTCGCGCCGGCGGCCGCTGGCCTGGCCGTGGATGTTGACTGTCATCAGCCTGGTCATGCTGGCCGCGCGAATTTATACCGAGTGGATGCCGGGCGCGGCCAGCGGCGAATGGATGAGCGTCTGGGGGTTCGTGCCGTCCGATGTGCTGGCGGCGCTCGAGCAGCTTCCTGCGAGCTGGAACAGTAGCGAGCTTCTGCCCATCATCACCGCGCTGTTCGTCCACGGCGACTGGCTGCACCTGGCGGGTAATCTGGCTTACCTGTGGGTGTTCGGCATCACGGTCGAACGCGCCATCGGTCACTGGGGCCTGGCTGCAAGCTTCCTGCTGCTCGGCGCGCTGGCCAACCTGTTTCTGGCCTTCCAGATGAGTGATACCAGTTCTCCGGTCATCGGTGCCAGTGGCGGCGTGTCGGCCATCATCGGCATCTACCTCGGGCTCTTCCCGGTCAGCCGGATGGGGCTCTGGCTGCCTCTGGGGCTCTACCTCCAGTTTGCGCGCGTACCCGCTCTCCTGGTCATCGGGTCCTGGTTTACACTGCAACTCATCTATACCGTTGTCGGTGCCCAGGACGGCACCGTTGCCTGGTGGGCGCATGTTGCGGGCTTCCTCGCCGGTGTCATGTTGGCCGTTGCGCTTCGCCCGTTCCCGGGCCTGGTCGACTTAACCCTTCAGGACGATTAGGAGGCATTCAGGTTCCTTATGCCCAAGCTCTACAAGGTCAGTTTTCTCAACCAGGGACAGGTTTACGAGCTCTTCTGCCGCAAGGTTATGGGCAGCGATCTGTCCTATGGTTTCGTCGAGATTTCACAGCTGGTCTTCGAAACCGACGACAGCGTGGTCATCGATCCGACCGAAGAGCGCCTGCGTGAGGAATTCGAGGATGTCGAGGTGCTGCACCTGCCGATGCAGTCGGTCATTCGTGTCGAGGAGGTGAAAAAACGGGGCACGGCGGTCATCCGCGACAGCAAGAGCGGCGAGAAGGTGACTCCGCTGCCCGTCCACGGGCCGAGGGACAAGCGCTAGCCGGTCCCGGTGGCCGGAGCAGGGCAGTTGTGGTAGTGTTTTTCGCGCTTTCGGCTTAGAAAAACTAAATCATAACGACGACTCGACGGGGACCCATCGGCATGAACAGCACCGAGCAACAACCCGCCGGCGACGCCGGCAACGAGAGCGGCTGGCTCAACCGCGCTCTGAACTTCATCGAGGTGGTCGGCAACAAGCTGCCCGACCCGGCCATGCTCTTCCTGCTGCTGATGGTGGTGGTCTGGATCCTGTCCTGGCTGCTGTCGGGGGTCCAGTTCGGAGCCCAGCATCCCTCCACCGGCGATGCCATTGCCATCAACAACCTGCTGACCGGCGAGCAGCTGGTCAGTTTCCTCACCACGCTGGTCGATACCTTTACAGGCTTTGCGCCGCTGGGTGTGGTGCTGGTGGCCATGCTGGGCGTGGGCGTGGCCGAGCAGAGCGGCTATATCAATGCCTTGCTCAAGAAGCTGCTGGCGTTCACGCCCAAGCTTCTGCTCACCCCGATGCTCATCCTCATCGCCATCGTCAGTCACACGGCGGTCGACGCCGGCTACGTGGTCGTGATCCCGCTCGGCGGCATCATCTTCTACGCCGCCGGGCGACATCCCCTTGCGGGCATCGCGGCAGCCTTCGCCGGCGTCTCGGGCGGCTTCTCGGCCAACTTCGTGCCGTCCGCGCTCGATCCGCTGCTGATGGGCTTTACCCTGCCGGCCGCACAGATCGTCGATGCAAATCTGAATCTGCATCCGCTCATCAATTGGTACTTCACCTCGGCTTCCTGTCTGGTCATCGTCGCTCTCGGCTGGTGGCTGACCGACCGCGTGATCGAGCCGCGCCTGGCCAATACGCCGCTCGACGGTGACGAAGACGACATGCCGGAGATGCATCCCATCGAGGCGAAGGAAACCCGCGCCATGTGGGCGGCGACCATCGTCATGGCCATTGGCTTCGTGCTGCTGATCCTGTCGCTGCTTCCGGAGACCTCGCCCTTCCGGGATCCGGATTCGGGCATGCTGACGGATTTCTCTGCGCCGATCATGCAGTCCATCGTGCCGTTGATCTTCGTGTTCTTCGTGGTACCCGGCGTGATCTATGGTTTCATGACGGGCGCCTTCAAGAAGAGCAAGGACGTGGTCGACGCCATGTCGGAGACCATGGGCTCGATGGCCTATTACATCGTCATGGCCTTTTTCTGCGCCCTGTTCGTGGCCGAGTTCGGCCGTTCCGGGCTGGGCGTCCTGCTGGCCGTCGAAGGCGGCAACTTCCTGCGCGAGCTGGCCCTGCCGGGTGGCGCCACCTTGTTCGGCATCATCCTCCTGGTCGGCTTCGTCAACCTGTTCGTCGGTTCGGCCTCGGCCAAGTGGGCGCTGCTGGCGCCGATCTTCGTGCCCATGCTGATGCAGGTCGGCTTTTCGCCGGAACTGACCCAGGCCGCCTATCGCGTGGGTGATTCCTCGACCAACATCATCACGCCGCTGATGCCGTACTTCCCGCTGGTCGTGGTCTACTGCCAGCGCTACGTCAAGGGCACCGGCATCGGCACCCTGGTGTCGATGATGCTGCCTTACTCGGTGGTGTTCCTGCTGGTGTGGTCGGTCTTCCTGGTCGGCTACTGGATGCTCGGCATCCCACTGGGCCCCGGCACTAGCTACGTCTATCCGCCTGCAGGCTAATTGGTCTAGGAGCCGCTGAAAACGTAGCGAGCGGGTGGCTGACGGTGGCCGCCGGAACGGAGGAACCGGAGTGTATGTATGAATACATGAGGATTCCGAGTACCGCCGGACGCCGTCAGCCGCACGCGCAGTAGTTTTCAGCGGTTCCTAGCGGCTGATCCAGCCGGCGGGATCTACGGGTTGGCCGCTCTTTCTCAGTTCGAAGTAAACCGCCGGTTCGTCCACGCCGCCGGAGCGCCCGGCCAGGGCGATCACGTCTCCGGGGGCCACCCAGTCACCGACGTCGAGCATCAGGGCCTCGTTGTGGGCATACAGGCTCATGAATTCGTCGCCGTGGTCGATGATCATGAGCAGCCCGTAACCCCTGAGCCACTCGGCGTAGGCGACACGGCCGTGGGCGATGCTTTTCACGTCATCGCCGGTGTCGGCTTCGATCAGCCAGCCGCTCCACTGCAATTCTCCGCTGCGATGGTCACCGAAACCCTCGATCACCCGGCCGGCGACCGGCATGTCCAGTTTGCCCCGCAGTTCCGGGAAGGGAGGGATGTCCACTTCCGGCGGCACGTCGGCGAGCACGTCGGATAACTGTTCGAGCAGGCGGGAGAGTTCGGCCGCGTCGCGCTCGAGGTCGGCGAGCTGCGTGCGGTCGCGCTCAAGGCGCTGCTCGATTGCCGCCAGCGCTTGTTCACGTTCCTCGGCAGCCGATTCCAGGCGCCGGGTACTCTGCTTTCGCTCGGCCAGCAGCTGCGCAAGCTGCTCGGCTTCGGCTGAGAGCTCGTCGCGGATGTCTCCGAGCTCAGAGACCGATTCGCGCAATTCCTCGATGGCGGCGATACGGTTTCTCGACAGGTAGCCGTGATAGGCCAGTCGCCTCGACAGTCGCCGGGGGTCGTCCTGGTTGAGCAGCATCTTCAGCCGCGACTGGCTTCCCTGGCGATAGGCGGCGACCAGCTGCAGGGCCAGTTCGGAGGCGCGTTCGCCAACCCGTTCCTCGAGGGTCTTCTGGCGTGACTCGAGTTCGGAAATCTCGGAACGTACCTGCGTCAGTGCGCGGTCGGTTTCGGTCTGTTCGCGCCTCGCGCGGCCGACGGCGCGCTCGCTTTCGGCCAGTTGCTGGAGCAGGCGGTCGCGGTCGCCCAGGTTTTCGTCGATGCGCGATTCGATCGCTTCGATCTCGCTGCGGACTTCCTCCAGTTCGGCCTCGACGGCCTCACGGTCCTGCTGGCCGAAAGCGAGATCGAGCGGCGAGACGACCAGTGCGACCGCCATCGCGCCGGCCACACTTAAGCGAGCCGCACTCACGCGCCTCAATCCAGGCGGATGAGGGATTCGCCGGTCATCTCGGACGGATGCGGCAGCTCGAGCATCGCAAGCATCGTCGGCGCGATATCGCGCAGGCTGCCACCGTCGGTCAACTGGACGGCGCGCGGGCCGAAGTACACCAGGGGCACCGGATTGGTGGTGTGTGAGGTATGGGGCTGGCCCGTCTCGGGATCGCTCATCTGTTCGACGTTGCCGTGGTCGGCCGTGATCAGGGCCTCGCCGCCAGCGCGTTCGAGCACCGGAAGAACCTCGCCCAGCACGTGATCGACGGCTTCGACGGCTTCGACGGCCGCCTCGAACTTGCCGCTGTGGCCGACCATGTCCGGGTTGGCGACGTTGCAAATGATGACGTCGTAGTCGTCGCTTTCGATCGCCTCGACAAGCTCCCTGGTCAGTTTGGGCGCGCTCATTTCCGGCTGCAGGTCGTAGGTGGCCACACTGGGGGAAGGGATCAGCTTGCGATCTTCACCTTCGAACACCTGCTCCTCGCCGCCGTTGAAGAAGTAGGTCACGTGCGCGTATTTCTCGGTTTCGGCGATGCGCAGCTGGCGCAGACCGGCGGCGGCCAGCTCGGCGCCGAACAGGTGATCGAATCGCTGCGGATCAAAAGCGATGTCGACGGGCAGGCCGTCGAGATAGTGCGTCATGGTCACCATGGCCGACAGGGCGGGGCGCCGGCACTCGAAGCCGTCGAAGCCCGGCTCCACGAAGGCCCGGGTCAGTTGCCGGGCGCGGTCGGCGCGGAAATTGATGAACAGAACGGCGTCCCCGTCTTCCACCTTCCGTCCGCCGTCGATCACCGTCGGCCGGACGAATTCGTCGTCCTCGTTGCGAGCGTAGGCGTCTCCGAGCGCGGCCCTGGCGGTGTCGGCCCGGTGTTCGGCCTCGGCTTCGACGATCGCGTTCCAGGCCAGTTCGGTGCGTTCCCAGCGCTGGTCGCGGTCCATCGCGTAGTAGCGGCCGCTGACGCTGGCAATGCGCGCCCGGTCGTCCTTTGCCACGGCGGCTTCCAGGCGATCGATCGAATCCGCGGCGCTGCGCGGGGCGACGTCGCGGCCGTCGAGAAAGGCATGCACGGCCACTTCGGATGCGCCGTGGGCCAGCGCCAGTTCCAGGGTGGCCAGGAGGTGGTCTTCGTGGCTGTGCACGCCCCCGGGCGACAGCAGGCCCATGATGTGCACACAGCCGCCGGCCGCTTTGGCTTTCTCAACGCCCCCGAGTAGTGCGGGATTGCGGGTGAAGCTGCCGTCGGCGATCGCCTTGCCGATGCGCGTGAGTTCCTGGTAGACGATTCGACCGGCACCGAGGTTCATGTGGCCGACCTCGGAATTGCCCATCTGGCCGGCCGGCAGGCCCACCGATTCACCCGAGGTGACCAGCAGGGTGTGCGGTCGGTCCGCCCACAGGGCGTCCCAATTGGGGGTGCGGCCGGTGGTAATGGCGTTGTCGTCGGCAGCCTCGCGCTGCCCCCAGCCATCGAGAATCAGCAGCATCAGCGGTCGCGGTTTTGACATGGTTCTTTCGCCCTGACTTGTGTCGGATTGGGGAATCCGTTGATTATCCCACAGGCCGATGGCGCGATGCTGGCAAGAAGGCGGCAGATCAAGGATAATGGGCGGCTTTGACCCGAGCCGATTTACTTCATGGAACAACTCCTCGAGTTCACGGGTAACCACCCGCTGCTGACCGGCGCGCTGGGCGTGGCGATTGCCGCACTCATCGGTTATGAAATCAGCCGCCTGTTTCGCAAGTGGAAGGAGCTGGGCACTCTCGAGGCCGTCCAGTTGCTCAACCGCGAGGATCCGGTGGTGCTCGACGTTTCCAACAGTACCGACTATGCCAAGGGGCATATCCGGGGCGCCCTCCACATGCCGCCCTCGCGCATCGAGGCCGGCAACCAGCAGCTGCTCAAGTTCAAGGAGCGTCCGGTTCTGGTCTATTGCCGCAACAACCAGGTGGCACCGCAGATGGCCAACCGCCTGGTCAAGCTCGGATTCACCAACGTCAACGTCCTCGGCGGCGGATTGACGCAGTGGATCAGCGACCACCAGCCCGTCACCCGCCACAAGGGCGCCGGAAAGCCCGATGAAGGCAAGGGAAAGCGTCGCAAGAAATCGAAGGGCGCCAGGAAGTCCGAAGTGAAGGAAACGGAAGACTAGGTCACCGTCCCAATCAAATTTTCAACTAAATCAGCAAACTGTAAAGGAAAGTTAATCTCATGGCAGAAGAAAACGAGCAGGCTGCGGCCGGCAACGAACAGGAAGCCCAGATGGCCGTTCAGCACGTCTACCTCAAGGATGCGTCCTTCGAGGCGCCCAACGTGCTCGAACTGGACCAGGGTGGCAGCGAGCCCGAGGTGAACATGAGCCTGTCGCAGCGCAGTGAAAACCTGGGCGAGGGCCGCAACCACATCACCCTGTCGGTCACCGTCACCTCCAAGCAGGGCGACAAGACCGCCTTTCTGTGCGAAGTCCAGTACGCCGGCTTTTTCCAGCTCTCGGGTTTCAGCGAGCAGCAGGTTCCGTACGTGCTCAACGTGCTTTGCCCGAACGTGCTTTTCCCCTACTGCCGTTCGCAGATCGGCTCGATGGTCAGCGCCGGTGGTTTCTTCATGCCGCCGCTGCAGCCGGTCAATTTCGAGGCCGTCTTCCGCCAGCGCCTGGAAGAAGCCCAGCAGCAGCAGGGCCAGGGCAATGGCGAGCAGCCGGCCGGCGACGACGACTAGGCCGGCTCGGGCGTGACCAGACGAATCGCGGTTCTCGGCGCCGGCTCCTGGGGCACGGCGCTGGCCATGCAGCTGGCGCGCATGAGCCATAACGTGCGCCTGTGGGCGCGCGATGCCGATCGGGCCCGGGCCATGGAACGTGATCGCGTCAATCAGCGCTACCTGCCCGACAGCCCGTTCCCCGAGTCGCTGACGGTCACCAGTGATCTCGAGGCGGCCTGCAGCGGCGCCGAGCGCATTCTGGTGGCCACGCCCAGCCACGCCTTCGGCGAAACCCTGGATCGCGCGGCGTCTTTTGTCACGGCCGAAACCGGCCTGGCCTGGGCCAGCAAGGGCTTCGAGCCGGGCACCGGGCGCCTGCTTCACGAAGTGGCGCGCGAGAGCGTCGGCCCCGAGATTCCGCTGGCGCTGATCACGGGCCCCTCGTTTGCCCGCGAAGTGGCCGATGCCCTGCCCACGGCCGTCACGGTGGCCGCCACGGAGCCCGACTTCGGGCACGCCTGGGCGGAGCTTCTGCACGGCAATAATTTCCGTGCCTACTACACCGCCGACCTGGTCGGGGCCGAACTCGGCGGCGCCATCAAGAACGTACTGGCTGTCGCCTGCGGCCTGGCCGACGGGCTCGGCCTGGGGCACAACGCAAGAGCCGCGTTGATTACCCGGGGCCTGGCCGAAATGCGCCGGCTCGGCCGCGCACTCGGCGCCGACGACGACACGCTGATGGGCCTGGCCGGCATCGGTGACCTGGTGCTGACCTGCACCGGCGACCAGTCCCGCAATCGTCGCCTGGGCATGGCTCTGGGGCAGGGTAGATCGGTCGACGAGGCCGTGGCCGAGATCGGCCAGGTGGTCGAGGGCATCAAGACCGCCGAGGAAGTCATGCGCCTGGCCGAACGGGCCGGCGTCGAGATGCCGATCGCCGAACAGGTGCACGGTATCCTGTTCCGCGGCTGGAGCGCCCGCAAGGGCGTCCAGGTGCTGATGGAACGCGACCTCAAGCCCGAAACCGAGTAGCAGGTTTCAGATCCTGCCGGGCCCCGTTCGGGGTGTCTCCGGTTTCGTTTTTATCCAGATTCACGGTGCGAATGCCCGCGCTTGCGGGCCCTTCGACGTGCCCGATTTTGCGGCTCGAGATCCGGGCTTCGACAAGGCTTGAATCGCCCCCGGCTTGGGCGTAAGGTATGTCGGGTCGGCACAATATCTTGTGTTCCGGCGTTGGGTTTGGCACAACGGGTTGTGAACAAGGCGGTGGACAGCCTGTGCATAACCAGGACTAGCACACAATAATCAAGAGGTTGCGGCATGAGCGTTTCGGCAGAAGCTTTGACCGCTGCGCTTCCGGAAATCGATTTCCAGGAAGCGTCGCTGGACATCTGGGACAAGAAGTATCGTCTCAAGTCGAAAACGGGGGAAATCATCGACCAGGACATCGACGACACCTACAAGCGTGTCGCGCGTGCGCTGGCCGATGTGGAAGAGGGCGAAGACAAGCGCTCTCACTGGTATCGCGAATTTTTGTGGGCGCTGCGGCGCGGGGCCATTCCCGCCGGGCGCATCACTTCCAATGCAGGGGCGCTGGCGCACAAGCCGGCGACCTCGACCATCAACTGCACCGTCTCGGGCACCATCCGCGACTCGATGAACGAGATCCTGGGCAAGGTGCACGAGGCCGGGCTGACGCTGAAGGCCGGTTGCGGCATCGGCTACGAGTTCTCCACGCTGAGACCCAAGGGCGCCTATGTTTCGGGAGCGGGCGCCTACACTTCCGGGCCGATGTCGTTCATGGACATCTACGACAAGATGTGTTTCACCGTCTCGTCGGCCGGCGGCCGCCGCGGCGCGCAGATGGCGACCTTCGACGTCTCGCACCCGGACGTGATGGACTTCATCCGCGCCAAGCGCGAGAATGGCGTGCTGCGCCAGTTCAATTGCTCGCTTCTGATCACCGACGACTTCGTCCAGGCTGTGGTCGACGATGCTGACTGGCCGCTGGTCTTTCCGGTGCTTGACAGCGAGGCCGAGGAGATCGACCTGAACGACCCCGAAAAGGTGATCTGGCGCGAATGGCCGACTACCGAGGGCTACGTCAGCAACGATGAAGGCCTGGTGGCCTGCAAGATCTACCGCAAGGTGCCGGCCAAGCGCTTGTGGAACATGATCATGACGTCCACCTACGACTACGCCGAGCCGGGCTTCGTGCTGGTCGACCGCATCAACGAGGACAACAACAACTGGTGGTGCGAAACCATCCGCGCGACCAATCCCTGCGGCGAGCAGCCATTGCCGCCTTACGGCGCCTGCCTGCTCGGCTCGGTCAACCTGACGCGCTTCGTCGAGGAGCCGTTCACCGAGAACGCGCGCTTCAACTGGGACGAGTACCGCCGCACGGTGCAGATCTTCACGCGCATGCTCGACAACGTGGTCGAGATCAACGGCCTGCCGCTGGAGAAGCAGCGCAACGAGATCATGTACAAGCGCCGCCACGGCATGGGTTTCCTGGGCCTGGGTTCGGCGCTGACCATGCTGCGCAAGCAATACGGCCGGCCCGAGTCGCTGGAGTTCACGGAGCGGGTATCGCGCGAGATGGCGGTTGCCGGCTGGGAAGCCGCCGCCGAACTGGCCGATGAAAAGGGCCCGGCGCCGATCATGAGCGACGAGTTCGAGGTCACCCCGGAGATGCTGCGCAAGCGTCCCGAGATGAAGCGCGACGGCTACAAGCCCGGCGACAAGCTGCCCGGCCGCATCCTGCACGCGCGCTACAGCCGCTACATGCAGAAGGTGGCCGAGGTTGCGCCCGAGCTGGTCGACCGGCTGGCCGAGACCGGTGCGCGCTTCACGCATCACACCTCCATCGCGCCGACGGGCACCATCTCGTTGTCGCTGGCCAACAACGCGTCCAACGGCATCGAGCCGAGCTTCGCCCATCATTACAACCGCAACGTGATTCGGGAAGGCCGCAAGAGCAAGGAGAAGGTCAGCGTCTATTCCTACGAGCTGCTCGCCTATCGCACGCTGGTCAACCCGGCGGCCATGCCGTACTCCGAAGAGGAAGAGGAACAGTTGCCGGATTACTTCGTCACGGCCGAATCGATCACGCCGAAGGAGCATGTCGGCATCCAGGCCGCCGCGCAGAAGTGGATCGATTCGTCGATTTCCAAGACGGCCAATGTTCCGACCGACTATCCCTACGAGGACTTCAAGGACATCTACCTGTTCGCCTGGGAGCAGGGGTTGAAGGGCTGCACGACCTTCCGCTTCAACCCGCAGGCTTTCCAGGGCGTGCTGGTCACCGACAAGGACCTGGAGTCGACCACCTACGTGTTCGAGCTCGAGGATGGTTCGAAGGTCGAGGTCAAGGGCCACGAGGAAGTCGAATACGACGGCGAAGTGCACACGGCAGCCAATCTTTTCGATGCCCTTAAAGAAGGCTACTACGGCAAATTCTGATGTGGCTGCGTCACGACACCGCATGCTGCGTTTCGCGGTCACCGGGCCTCCTCACGTACTCGCAAGTACGCTCCGGGGTCCCGGCAACCGCAAAGCCTTGCCTGCGGCGCCGTGACTGTGCCACATCGCCTCGGAAAGAATGGAAAGCGACATATAAAGGCAGTGCGGGAGCATTGAAATGACCATCAAGATCGACAAGAAGATCGTGGACTACGAAGTCCAGGACAAGCAGAAGGAAGAGCAGAAGGCTGGCGACAGGAAAGAGGGCGGTCGCGAGAAGGCCGACATCATCCGGATGCACGAGAAGCTCGAGCGTCCGGAGGGCATGGAATGCCTCGAAGGCGCGACCTACAAGATTCGCACGCCGCTCGATGATCACGCCCTGTACGTGACCATCAACGACATCATTCTCAACCAGGGCACCGAGCACGAGCAGCGCCGGCCCTTCGAGATCTTCATCAACTCGAAGAACATGGACCACTTCCAGTGGATCGTGGCCCTGACGCGCGTGATGTCGGCCGTGTTCCGCAAGGGCGGCGACGTGGTCTTCCTCGCCGAGGAACTGCAGGCCGTGTTCGACCCCAAGGGCGGCTACTTCAAGCCCGGCGGTCGTTTCGTGCCGTCGATCGTGGCCGATATCGGTGCGGTGGTCGAGAACCACCTCAAGCGCATCGGCATGATCGAGCCCGACGAGCTGAGCGAACAGCAGCAGCTGATCCTCGAGCAGAAGCGCGCCGAAGCCGAAGCCCGCGAGCAGAAGCAGGCCGACGCGGAAAAAAAAACGATGACGAATCCGGCGACTGAGGCGGAAGCCTCCTTTCCGTCCTCGGCCACCCTGTGCCACAAATGCCACACCAAGGCCATGGTCCTGCTCGACGGCTGCCAGACCTGCCTTTCCTGCGGTTATTCCAAGTGCGGGTGAGTTCCGGCTTAATTCCGGGCAGCAGACGGCACGGGCGCGATGCCCGTGCCGTTGACCTGTATCAAAACGCGGCTGCGGGGCGAAGCGTAGTATGAAAGTCCGCTACATTCTGGTGTTCGCTGCATGCTCATGCCCTTCTCCCGCATCCTGGTTCCACTCGACGGTTCGGAATTCGCCGAGCAGGCGCTGATGCATGCCGGACGAATGGCGCGGGCGTTTTCGGGCCGGGTTTTCCTGCTGCGCGTGCTGTCCGAGCCGAAGGATGTCCAGGGAGAGCACAGCGCGGGCTGCGTGGACTGGCGGTTGCGCAAGGCCGAGGCACAGCGTTACCTGCAGAAGCTGGTTGCCGATGAGCGCCTGGCCGGGGCGACGGTCGAGGTAGAGGTGCTCGACGGCCGTCCGGCAGACGCGGTCGCGCAGTTCATCGAGCATCATGATATTCGACTCGTGGTGCTGTCGGCCTGGGGCGCCGGTGGTGCTTCCGGGCTGCCGTACGGCGGGACTGTGCACAAGGTGCTGGCCAGTACCCGCATTCCCTACCTGATCGTTCGCGGGCAGGCCGACGAGGCCGAACCGGGCGAGCCGTATCGTCACGTCATGGTCTCTCTCGACGGTTCGCAACCGGCCGAGGTGGCGCTGCATGTGGCCAGCGCACTGGACCGCGACGGCGGCATGACGATCGAACTTCTGCACCTGGTCAGCGAACCCCTGATGCCGCGGCGCCGGCCGCTGACGGCCCATGAGCAATCCCTCAACTCGGAAGTGGTCGAGTGCAACCGGCGAGTGGCCGTCGGCTATCTCGAAGAGTTGCGCGACCGCCTGGCTTCCCATCACGAAATTCGCACCCGACTCGAGACGTCGACCCGGCCGGTGGAGACCATTGCCGAGGTCTGCCTGAAGGAGCACCCAGACCTGTTGATCCTGGCCGTGCATCACGGCGAGGGCAGCAGCGGCTGGAGCAGCGAAGCGGTGCGCCAAGTGCTGTTGACGCGCATTACCACGCCGGTGCTTGCCCTGCAGGACGGCATGCGGGTGGGGCAGGAATTGCTGCAGGGCAGCAACTGAGGCGGCAGGCCGTGCCGAGCGCCCAGCCGACCGGCAGTCCGGAGACGAACCCCCAGTCGCTACAACTTGCGTTGCAATCGCTGGCGCGACGCCCGCGTGCGCAAACGGGTAACGGCCGGACGTTTCGCCGGCGCCTGGATCGCCAGCGCAAGAGGCTCACCCGGCTCTACAAGCACCTCGAATCACAGCTGGCCGGCCGCCAGTATGCCTCGCGCGGTGAAGAATGGTTACTCGACAACCGGCACGTCATCGAGGACGCACTGGCGGGGGTCGGGCGCGACCTGCCGAAAGCCTATGTGCACAGCCTGCCGCATGTCGAAGTCGAGGGTGCTGCGATCACACCGGCCGTGGCGGTTCTGGCGGGAATCCTGGTGGAGCAGGGCGGTCAGCCGGTCGATCCGGTCTGGGTCGAGCATACCGTCGACGACTACCAGGCCGGACGGGCATTGAGCATCGGTGAACTCTGGGCCCTGCCGGCGTTCGTGATCCTGGCGGAGACCGAACGCCTGATCGATGCCGGCCAGGCACTGCTCGCGCGACTGCGGGACGGTCACGACGAGGAGAATGGCCTGGTCGAACGCATCGCCAGTGGCGTGGTGAGCCTGAGGACGCTGACGGGACACGATTGGCGGCTGAGCTTCGAGCGCCTGAGCGTGGTTGAACGCGCTCTGCGCGACGACCCCGACGAGGCCTATGCCCGGATGGATTTCGAGTCCCGTGACCGTTACCGGCGCGTGGTCGAGGAACTGGCCCGCGGCAGCCGCTGCGACGAGGCGGCCGTGGCCAATCGCTGCAACGCCCTGGCAGGGGCCGCGCCCGAGAGCACCCGCCACCGACACGTCGGTTACTGGCTGGTGGGCGGCGGCAGGCCGAGGACCGAACGGGAAATCGGTTATCGCCCGCGCCCGCGCAGGCGTCTTCTCGATCTGGCCTGGCGACGGCCGGGCCCGGTGTACTTCCTGCTGTTGTTCGTGCTGGCGGGAGTGGCCCTGGCGCTACCGGCCGCCTACCTGGCGTACCACCAGGCATCGACCGGGTTGATGTTCGCGCTGCTTGCACTGCTGCTGGTCCCGGCCCTGGGCCTGGCGGTGACGCTGCTCAATGGGCTGCTGACCCGGCTGGTGCCGCCGCGGACACTGGCGCGCCTGGATTTCGACGCGGGCATTCCGTCCAACTGCCGCAGTGCGGTCGCGATGCCGGTCATCTTCGCCGGTACCGAGGATGTCGATCACGTGTTCGATCGCCTGGAAATCAACTTCCTGGCCAACGACGACCCGCAATTGGTCTGGGTGGTGCTGGGCGACCTGCATGATGCCGACGAGCAATCGCTGGATTCCGACCGGTCCATCCTTCGAAGGGGCCGGCAGCAGATCGAACGCATGACCGCCCGGTATCCCGGGGGGCAATTCCTGTTCCTGTGCCGCTCACGTGAGTACAACGAGCGCGAGGGCTGCTGGATGGGCCGGGAGCGCAAGCGCGGCAAGCTCATGGCCTTCAACCGGCTGCTCGCCGGGCGTGAGGATTCGGGCTTTACCGAAAGTTTCGGACAGCCCGGCCGGCTCGACGATGTGCGTTACGTGATAACGCTCGATGCCGATACGCGCCTGCCTCCGGGTGCGGCCAGGCGACTCGTCGGCACGCTGGCGCATCCGCTCAGCCGGGCTGTCTACGGCGCCGATGGCCGCTCTCTCGAGGCCGGCTACGGCATCATCCAGCCGCGCGTCGAGATCGATCCCGACACCACGCGTAACAACGCCTTCACCCGCGCCTTTTCGGGCGACACCACCGTCGATCTCTACACCCACGCCAGCTCGGACGTCTACCAGGATCTTTTCGGCGAAGGCATCTTCGCTGGCAAGGGGATTTACGACTGGCGCGCCATGGAGGCAACGCTCGAAGGCCGCATCCCCGACAACAGCCTGCTCAGCCACGACCTGCTCGAGGGCATCTTCGCCCGCGCCGGCCTGGCTACCGACATCGTGCTGATGGAGCAGTTTCCGCCCAGCGTGATCGCCTGGACACGCCGGCAGCATCGCTGGGTTCGCGGCGACTGGCAGCTCTTGCCCTGGCTGGGCCGCCGCGTTCGGGGCGCCGAGGGCGAACGGCATCGCAATCGCCTCTCGCTCGTCCATCGCTGGATGATCCTCGACAACCTGCGCCGCAGCCTGCAGCCGCCGGTCACATTGCTGTTGATCCTGATCGGCTTCAGCGGCATCCTCCCCGGCAGCGACCTGCTCTGGTCGCTGGTCTTTCTGCTGCTTCCGGCCGCCGGCCTGCTCAGCGAACTGCTGGGGTCGACCAGCCACTTGCTGGCCGCACCCCGCTCGGCGGTCATGCGACTTCGGCCGGCCATGCATGGCCTGCGGCTGCAGGCCCGGCACTGGCTGCTGACGCTGGTCCTGCTGCCGTACCAGAGCCTGGTGATTGCCGATGCAACCGCGCGGACCTTGATCCGGCTGTTCCTGACGCATCGCCACTTGCTGGAATGGACCACGGCGGCGCACGTCCACCGCAGCCTCGGTCAGGCTCGTCAGAATCTGTGGCGCGAACTATGGCCCTGTCCGGCACTCGGCGCCCTGGTGCTGGCGGGCGTGGCTTCCATTCAGCCCGGCTTGCTGCTGCTGGCCGGGCCGGTCGCCGTCGCCTGGCTGGCCGCACCCGAGATCGTCAGGCTCGCCGAGCGCCAGCGCCGTCGCAAGGCATTCCGTCCGGACCCCAAAGCCGAGCGGATGCTGCGCCGCATCGCGCGGCGAACCTGGCTGTTTTTCGATCGCTTCGTCGGCCCGGATACGCACTGGTTGCCACCCGACAATTACCAGGACGATCCGAAGGTCGTCCTGGCGGCGCGGACGTCGCCGACCAATATGGGCATGGCGCTCAACGCGGCGGTGGCGGCCCATGACTTCGGCTGGATCGACCCGCTCACGCTGACCGCCTGGCTTCACAACAGCATGGAAGGAATGGCCCAGCTCGAGCGTTACCGGGGCCACTGGTTCAACTGGTACGAGATCGACGATCTCCAGCGCTTGCCGCCGGCTTACATATCGACGGTCGACAGCGGCAACCTGGCCGTCGCCCTGGTGACCCTGGCGCGCTCGCTCGACGAACTTCGAAGCAGCCCCCTGAAACTGACGCGACTGGCCCGCGGCCTGGCCGACACGCTCGATCTGATCAAGCGTACGGCGCGCCCCCTGGTCGGGCAGGCTCCTCGACAGCAGGCGCTATCGAAGTGGCTCGAGCGGATCGATGCGCAGTATCGCAAGGCGCTGGCGGCCAACCCCGCCGAGTGTCGCCAGCTACTCGACAAGTGGCACGAACGGCAGCTCGACGAGCTGGCCGATGCCATCGTCGACCTGGCCGAGGATCGGAGCCTGGATGTCAGCGCCGATCTCATTTCGGAACTGCGGGTCTGGCTGACACAGCTGGTCGGGCAGGTTCGCCAGGCCCGGCGCGCCATCGAGGCGCTACAGCCCTGGCTGCCCGAGCTTTCCGCGTTGAGAGACCGTGCCGATGAGGCCGGCAGCGAGTCGCTCGCGCGCCTGGCCGACCTGCTCGAAAATGGATGGCGCCCGGAAGCCCACGCAGACCAGAGCCGGCGGGCAAGGCGGTTGATGAATGCCGCCCGGGCCGAAGGGGCCGGGTTGCCCCCGGCACAAGAAGAACAGATCGAGCGGCGACTCGAGCAAGCCCGGGAGGCCAACGACAAACTCGTAGAAGATTGCCTGGAACTCGCCCGTCTGGCTGAACGCTGGACCGAAGAAATGGACTTCGGCTTTCTCTACGACGCCGAGCGGCACCAGTTCCGCATCGGATTCGACGCCGACAACGCGGTGCTCGACTCGGGCTGCTACGACCTGCTCGCCTCGGAGGCCCGCCTGACCAGCCTGTTCGCGATCTCGCGCGGCCAGGTACCGATGCGCCACTGGCTGCATCTGGGCCGGCCCTTCCGGCGTTTCGGCGGGCGCCGAATCCTGATGTCCTGGGGTGCAACCCTGTTCGAATACCTCATGCCCCGGCTCTATTGCCCGACACCGGTCACGGGCCTGTTGGAGACGGCCAGCATCAACGCCATCGACCTTCACCGCGACTTCGCCGAAGTGCACGACGACATCCCCTGGGGCGTTTCGGAGTCCGCCTACTACCAGCTCGACGAACAGCGTCATTACGCTTATCGCAGTTTCGGCGTTCCCGGCCTGGGGTTGCGCCGCGACCTGGGAGAACGACTGGTGGTGTCGCCGTATGCCAGCATCATGGCCCTGCCGTACCGCCCGGCGGCGGTGATCGAAAACCTGCACAAGTTCTCCGATCTGCATGCCATCGGACTTTTCGGTTGTTACGAGGCGGTCGACTTCGGCCGGAGCGCCAGCGACAAGGCTCGCCGAGGGCGTGTCGTCAGGGCCTGGATGAGCCACCACCAGGGCATGATCCTCGCGGCCATCGACAACTACCTGAATCACGACATCATGGCTCGCCGCTTCATGGCCGACCGGCACGTGGCGGGCGTCTCGATGCTACTGCACGAGCGCCTGCCGCGAACCAGCCCCGACCTGGCCATCCGCAAGCGCCTGGAGTCCGAACAGACGCTGGCCGTCGCGGCCAGCCCGGTGGAATGGCCGGTGGAGCCGCGGGCTACCACATCGGCGCGCTATTGCCTGCTGTCGAACGGCAACTTCAGTACGATCATCAACGCCCACGGTGGCGGCGGGAGCTGGTGGCAGGGGATCGCCGTCGATCGGTGGCAGCCCGACGTCACCACCAACCGGCACGGACCCCGGCTCTACATTGCCGAACCCGACGAGAATCGACTGTTCTCGATGGCCGCCGATCCGGCCTCACCGGAGGAGGGCGGCGACCGCCAGGTCATACAGGCGCCTCACCGGGTCGAGTTCCGCTGCCGACGCCACGCGCTCCTGTGCCGGCTCGATATCGGCATTGCCGGCCAGCACGACGTCGAAGTACGCCGGCTGGTGATCAGCAACGAGTCGGGGTCGCCCAGGCGGCTGGTTGTCGCGAGCTTCGCCGAGCTGGCCATGGCGCCGGCGCGCGACTTCGAGCGCCACCCTGCGTTCGCGCGGCTGTTCGTTGAAAGCGAATGCCTGCCCGGCGACCGGACCCTGATCTTTCGCCGACGCCCCCGAAGCGACGAAGAGATGTCTCTATACGTCGGCCACGTGCTCGTCTCGTCGCCCGGCGCGGCCTCCGATTTTGCCTGGGAGACCGATCGGGCCCGCTTTCTGGGCCGCGGCGGCAGTCTGCGAAACCCGGCCGGGCTCTCAGCCGGCCTCGAAGGCCTGAGCGGCACGACCGGCGCGGTGATCAATCCGTCCAGCACCCTGGCGCTGGAGGTTACGATCGAACCCTATGGCCGTCTCGAGCTCGGCGTACTGAGCGCCGTGGCACGCTCGCGCGAGGAGCTTCTGGGCGCACTGGATCACTATCGCTCCCTGAGCCGCATCAACTGGCTGTTCGAACAGGCCCGCATGCAGACCGCGCTCGAATTGCATCACCTTCAGATGCCGCCGGGGGAGGTCCAGTTCGCCATGCAGTTGATGTCGGCCATGCTCGAGCCGCAGCCGGAGTGGCGCCGAGCGGGCGAGCGGACCGGCGAGGCACTGCAGTCCTTGCTGTGGTCGCGCGGCATTTCGGGTGATTGGCCGATCATCGTCGGCCTGGTGAGAGATCGCGGCAACCTCGAACTCATCGAACGCCTGGTGCGGGCGCACACCCTGGTTTCCGGGCGCCAGCTTCGATCGGATCTCCTGCTGATCGACGAAATGTCCGGTGGCTACGAACAGATCGGGCGGGATCGGCTTCAGGGCCTGGTCGAATCCGTGCGTTCGCGCACCCAGCGGGTGCTCGCCGGCCAGGTCACGGTGATCCCGGGTCGCGAGCTTTCCGCCGACCAGCGCCGTGCCCTGCTGGCTGCCGCCAGCGTGGTGCTGGATCTCGACCAGACGGATCTCAATGCACAGTTACAGGCTTCCTCGATGGCGCGCCTGCCACCGCTGGTGCCTTCTCGAAGCGAGCAGGACGCCGACCCGGTGCTCCCGACCCTGGCGCGACCGAAAGATCTTCTCGCCGACAACGGTATCGGCGGTTTCAGCCCCGACGGTCGCGAATATGTCATACACCTCGAACCGGGAGCGCACACGCCGGCGCCCTGGTGCAACGTGTTGTCCAACCCCGAATTCGGCACCTTGGTGAGCGAATCGGGCAGCAGCTTTACCTGGGCGGGTAACAGCAGCGAATACCGGCTGACGGCCTGGCCCGACGACCCGGTGCTCGATTCGTCCGGCGAGGCCATCTACCTGCGCGACGAGGAAACCGGGCGCGTCTGGACCCCCACGCCGGGCCCCGTTCCCGGCCCGGGTGCCTGCCAGGTTCGGCATGGCCTCGGTTACACCCGGTTCATTCGCCACGACAGCGGCCTGCAACAGGTACTGGACGTGCATGTCGACGCCGTCGACCCCGTCAAGATCTGCCGCCTCAGCCTGACCAATCGCTGCGACTGGACGCGACGCGTGACGGCGACCTGCTACCTGGAATGGGTTCTGGGCAATCGGCGCGGCGATACCGCGCTTTACCTCGACTGCGATCTCGACCTGGAACGCCGGGCGCTGCTCGCGAACAATCCCTACGACCGGTTCGCCGGATCCGGTCACGCCTTCGTCGCCAGCGACCTGCCGCTGCACGGCTTCACCACCGACCGGCGCGAATTCCTGGGGCAGGGCGGTAGCCTGGATCGGCCGGCAGCGTTGTGGCGAATCGGATTGAGCGGTTCACTGGCCGCCGGCGGCGACCCCTGCGCCGTGCTGCAGGTTCATCTGGACATCCCGCCCGGCGAGGAACGCTGCGTTCACTTCGTGATCGGGCACGGCAAGACGCGCCAGGAGGCCCAGGCCCTGGCCGAGCGTTTTGCCTCGCCCGAGCGCGCAGCCAGGAGCGCCCGCGACAGTCGCCGGCGCTGGCAGCAACTGCTGTCAGGCGTCGAAATGGAAACACCCGACGAGAGCTTCAACCTGCTCTATAACCACTGGTTGCCTTACCAGGCCATCACCTCGAGGCTCTGGGGGCGGACCGGCTACTACCAGTCCAGCGGTGGTTTCGGTTTCCGCGACCAGCTCCAGGACGTCATGGCAATGACCTGGCTGGCGCCGGAGGAGGTCAGGGCACATCTGTTGCGCGCGGCGTCGCGCCAGTTCACCGATGGCGACGTCTTGCACTGGTGGCACGAGTCGCCGCTTCGGGGCGTGAGGACGCGCTGTTCGGACGACTTGCTGTGGCTGCCCCTGGTGACCGCTCACTATGTCGCTTCCACCGGCGATAAGGGCGTTCTGGACCAGCAGGTGGCGTGGCTGGACGGGCCGCCACTGGCGGCGGGCGAAGCCGAACGCTATGCCGAGTTCGGCCAGAGCGAGCGCACGGCCAGCCTCTACGAGCATTGTTGCCGGGCGATCGACCGCGCCACCATCGTCGGTCCGCACGGCCTCCCGGTCATCGGCAGCGGCGACTGGAACGACGGTTTCAATCGTGTCAGCACTACTGGGCGCGGCGAAAGCGTTTGGCTGGCCTGGTTCCTGGTGCGCGTACTCCGGGACTTCGCGCCGATTTGCGAGTCCCGTGGCGAGAACGAAACCACGGCGCAGTACCGGCGGCTGGCCGAACAGCTCGTCGGCCGAGTGGAATCACACGCCTGGGACGGACAGTGGTACCTGCGAGCCTGGTTCGACGACGGCATGCCGCTGGGCTCGGAAGACAACGAGGAATGCCGCATCGACCTGATCGCACAGGCCTGGTCGGTGCTGGGCCCCGAGCAACCACCCGAACGCGCCGGCACGGCAATGACCTCCGCGCTCGAACAATTGGTGGACGACGACAGCCGCCTGATCCTGCTGTTGAGGCCACCGTTCAACCGTATACAGCACGACCCGGGCTATATTCGCGGCTATCCGCCGGGCATTCGCGAAAACGGGGCGCAGTACACGCACGCGGCAACCTGGGCGCTGTGGGCGGCGGCACGCCTGGACTGGCCGGACCAGGTCGAACGGCTGCTGGGAATTCTCGATCCCGTCAAGCGCAGTTCGACCGAGGCCGATTGCCGGCACTACCGCCTGGAGCCTTACGTTCTGTCAGGCGATATCTACAGCCAGGGTGACAATCGCGGCCGGGGAGGGTGGAGCTGGTACACGGGCGCGGCGGCGTGGGCCTGGCGAGGCGCCGTGGAGGCCGTATTCGGGCTGCGGCGACTTGGCGATCAGCTGGCCATAGAACCCTGCCTGCCGCCCGCCTGGAATCGCTGCCGGGTAACACTCAAGGCCGGCGCGTCACCCTATGTTATTGAATACAGGCAGGTTTCAGGGCGAGGCCAGGCCGAAATCATCATCGAGTACGACGGTAGTACGGTCCAGGGCAACCGGATTCCGTTCGTGGATGACGGCGACGCGCACCACGTGATCGTGGAGCTGCGTCGCCGCTGAGGGATCGCGCTATACGACGGTCACCAGGCCGGGCGCGTGTGCGGCCACCTTGTTGCTGACGCTGCCCATCAACAGCGCCTTGATCTTCGACAGCCCGCGGCGCCCCATGACCAGGTGGGTGCCCGGGTTGTCTTCCATGAAAGCGATGATTTCCTCGGCCGGATCGCCCGAAAGCACATACCTGTGAGCGAAGGGCTTGCCCAGACGAGACTCGGCCTCGCCGAAAATCTGCTTCGCCTCATCTTCCTTCATGCGATCGAGATTCTCCTTGGAGGTCTGTTCGTCGAGCCCCGAGGGTGTGGCCGAGATGCCGCGGTGATGCGGAAAAACATACAAGGCCGACAATTCGCGTCCCATGGCCTCGGCCAGGCCGCTCGCCTCGTCCAGCGCGTCAAAGGCCGGCTCGGATCCATCGAGCGCGACCACGAGATTTCTTTCCTGACTTCTTTCCTGACTCATGCCAATCTCCTCAGTGGTAAATCCATACCAAGCGTTACACAGCGCGTCTCCCGGCATCTTGACCTGAATCAGTCTCCCAAAGGCAGCAGATTGACCAGGTGCTGTACAAACCTTGAAAAAGCTTTAAGAAAAATTCGTAAAACACTGTAAATAAACGTAATAAAAACAGGTTCTAGTTCACACGCCCCAGAATTGCCCTGATCGGCCTGTACACCCGTAACTTTACATAATATACATTATGCGAACTATTGGTTGAGCGCAGAGAGCCAGTAAAAGGCACCCCGCTACACACCCAGTTGGGCCTGGCGCAGCCCCAGATGCTCCACAAACGGCACGAAATCCCGGTCCGTGAACAGCAGCGGCATCCGATGCTCGATGCAGAACGTCGCGATGATCACATCCGCGGTCTTACGGATGGTGACGCCCCGCTTGCGCAGCGCACGGAAATTCTCCGCACACTTTTCGACCATCGACGTGCCAAAAAGCTGGTAGTGATCCAGGGTCTCCAGGCTACGACGCGTAAGCTCGTATTCCCGGTCATCGCGAATTCCCTGGAGAATCTCC
The DNA here is from genome assembly GCF_042310375.1 of Wenzhouxiangella psychrophila. Taxonomy (NCBI): domain Bacteria; kingdom Pseudomonadati; phylum Pseudomonadota; class Gammaproteobacteria; order Chromatiales; family Wenzhouxiangellaceae; genus Wenzhouxiangella; species Wenzhouxiangella psychrophila. The sequence goes on from NZ_JBHJMQ010000002.1 coordinate 438,273, forward strand.
AGAAAGATCAGGTCGCCCATGGCCACGAATCCGTCCACGATGCTGGAATCGAGCGCGTCGGTCGGTGTGCGAATTCTCGACGCCGTTGAGGTAGTCGATCCACACGCTGGTATCGACCAGTATCATTTGCCGCCCCGCATTTCCTCGAGGTCGCCTTCCCAGCGGACATGCCCGCGCAACTTCCGGATTTCCTGCTGCTCGCTCCGTCGTACCAGCAATCTGAGCGCCTCCTCGACGGCTTCCTTTTTGGTCTTGCAGCCGGTTGCCTTCATGGCGTCGGCCATCAGCTGGTCATCGATGACGATGTTGGTTCTCATATTCGCCTCATGTGTATCAATATTTCATCTATACACATTCTACGCGCCGGATGTGGCCTCGACAAACGTTCCGACCCATATCCCCAGCGACCCAATGCTGGTAGGCTTTCAACACGGTACCAAGGGGTAGCTGCGCCGCCCGTGATCGGGCGTCCCTGCAGAGACTTTTGAACTCAGGTTAGACTAACTGCAATGCTAACGCTCAAGCGTAAATCTGCGTCCCCCAGCCGTTTCTCTGATTTTATTCGGAACGCGTCTGCGCGCGAGAAGAAAAAGGTTTATGAACAGGTGCTTAAGCGCGCATCGGAGCGCCAGCGCCGACTCCTGGAAGAAGCCAGCAAGGGTTCTAAGGGCTGAGTCGCGGCCGGGACGACACGTCCTAGCGCCCTCCACTTCTCCGGCCCACCGTCGTTCGGAAAATCGCCCCCTCTGTCGTCCCGGAAATCGCAACGCGATTTTCCGGGACCTCGCACACATCGGCGGGCACGGCCCCGAACCCGTGCAGACCCCCAACGTGCGAGGTCCCGGCTCAGAGGCCGGGACGACAACCTGCCATTCCCCCGCCCACCACGATGCTGGTAGTCTTTGCCCCAGCACTGAGGGGAATTGGCATCACCACGCATGAACGACGCCACCGACAAGCACACACCCGAAGCCGTCGAAGCCTTCATCGACCGCTGGCAAGACACCGGCGGCAAGGAACGCGCCAACTACCAGCTCTTCCTGACCGAGCTGTGCCAGTTGCTCGACCTGCCCGGCCCGGAACCGGCCGGGCCCGAGCCGACCAGGAACGGCTACGTGTTCGAACGTCGGGTCGACATCAATCACCCCGACGGCTCCACCACGCGCGGCTATATCGATCTCTACCGCCGCGGCCACTTCGTGCTCGAGGCCAAGCAGGTCAGCGAAAAGCACGAGTCCAGCCGCTGGGACAAGGCCATGCTGCGCGCCGCCGCCCAGGCCGACACCTACATCCGCGCCCTGCCCGCCGAGGAAGGCCGACCGCCCTTCCTGCTGACCTGCGACGTGGGCAAGACCATCGAGGTCTATTCCGAGTTCACCCGCTCCGGCGCGACCTACGTGCCCTTCCCGGACCCGCGCAAGCATCGCATCCACCTCGAGGACCTGCGCGAGGAAAAAGTCCGCGAGCGGCTCAAGAAGATCTGGACCGACCCCGACAGCCTGGACCCGTCCAAGTACGCCGCGCGCGTCACCCGCGAGATCAGCGACACCTTGGCCAGGCTGGCTCGCACGCTGGAGAAGGACGGCTACAAGGTCGAACGTGTGGCCCACTTCATCAAGCGCTGCCTGTTCACCATGTTCTGCGAGGACGTCGGCCTGCTGCCCACCGGAGAGTTCACCGCCCTACTCCAGAAACTCAAGAAAACGCCCGAGCACTTCGCCAGCGCTGTTCAGAACCTGTGGGATACGATGAACACCGGCGGCTACAGCGGCGTGCTCAACAGTGAAATCCTGCGCTTCAACGGCAGCCTGTTCGTCGACATCAACCCGATCGCCCTCGACGCCGACCAGATCCAGCTCCTGATCGACGCCGCCAAACACGACTGGAGCCAGGTCGAACCGGCCATTTTCGGCACCCTGCTCGAACGCGCGCTCGACCCCGAAGAACGCCATAAGCTCGGCGCCCACTACACGCCCAGGGCCTACGTCGAGCGCCTGGTCATGCCCACCGTCATCGACCCGCTCAGAGACGAATGGAAAGACGTCCAGGCCGCCGCGGCCGCCCTGGAAGCGCAAGGCAAGCACGACAAGGCCGTCAACGAAATCCGCGACTTCCACCGCAAGCTGTGCGAAATCCGCATCCTCGACCCCGCGTGTGGCAGCGGCAACTTCCTGTACGTCACCCTCGAGCACATGAAGCGCCTGGAAGGCGAAATCCTCGGCACCCTGGCCGACCTGGGCGAAGGCCAGAACCTGCTCGAAATGCAGGGCAACACCGTCGACCCGCACCAGTTCCTTGGCATCGAAATCAACCCCCGAGCCGCCGCCATCGCCGAAATGGTGCTGTGGATCGGCTACCTCCAATGGCACTTCCGCACCCACGGTCATGTCAATCCGCCCCAGCCCGTCCTGAGAGCCTTCGAGAACATCGAATGCCGCGACGCCGTCCTGGCCTACGACCGCTGGGAATACAAGATGAATGAGGATGGCCGCCCCGTCATGCGCTGGGACGGCAAAACCTACAAAAAGAGCCCGACCACCGGAGAGGATATCCCCGACGAATCCGCCCAGGTGCCGGAAGAGGTTTATATCAATCCGAAGAAGGCGGAGTGGCCGGAGGCGGATTATGTGGTGGGGAATCCGCCTTTCATTGGTAACAAGCGGATGCGAATCGCCCTCGGCGGAGGATACGTGGACGCCTTACGTGAAGCCTGGAAAGATGCAGTGCCAGAATCCTCTGATTTTGTTATGTACTGGTGGCACCACGCAGCTAAATCAGTGAGAGGCGGCGCTTTAAAGAGGTTTGGCCTAATCACAACGAACAGCATCAAACAAGCGTTTAATCGACGAGTTGTCATCAAGCACTTAGAAACTACTCCTCCATTGTCACTCGTCTTTGCAGTGCCAGATCACCCATGGGTGGATTCTAGCGACGGAGCCGCTGTCAGGATTTCTATGACCGTGGCTGCCATGGGACCTCAAACGGGGATTTCTGCGCAAATCGTGAAAGAATCTTCGTCATCTGACGAAGGAAAGCAAATTGAGTTTAGAGCGCAGAGCGGGCATGTCCATTCCGGTCTGAAGGCAGGGGCCAATATCTCAGCCTCGACAGCGCTCCGCGCGAATCAAGACCTTTGTGGCCAAGGTGTAAAGGTTGTCGGTAAAGGCTTCTATGTTACGCCAGAATTGGTGAATTCTTGGCCGTCAGATAAGTCAATCAGTCGAATCGTAAATGCACGCGGAATTTTGAATGGTGACTATGAAGGCGAGCTGATAATTGACTTCTTCGATCTGACGGAAGAACAAGCACTCAGTTCTAATCCTGACGCATTTCAACGCGTCATTGACCGCGTAAAGCCCCTAAGGGATCAGAACAAACGAAAGTCGATCAGAGAAATCTGGTGGCGATTCGCCTGGGAGCGGCCCGTGATAAGACGAGCCATATTAGGTATCCCTAAATATATTGTTACCTTATCTACAAGCAAGCATCGGTTCTTTTCGTTCCTGGATTCGAATCAAATTTGGGATGGCGCTTTGTTTGCCATCGCGGTACAGGACGGTCATGTGCTTGGCGTATTGTCCTCAAGGGTTCATGCCGCATGGGCACTTGCTGCTGGAGGGACTTTGGAGGATCGCCCCACTTGGACAAATTCCACGTGCTTTGATCCATTCCCCTTTCCAGAAATCGATAAAGTCGCGGAAGAACGCGTCAGTGACCTGGCTGAGCGGGACTGTCCTGAGATTTGTGTAACTGCCCATTGATGTACTGTAAATCAGGAGTTTATCAATGGACGCAGTAGTGGATGAAAAAAGGCTCAAGGAGCTG